>JAMPFC010000043.1 GCA_023664685.1 Roseburia sp.
GAGCCAGTGTGCAAACTATGAATGCACAAAGTGCGGGTGGAAAAGTGAAATGTATGTACCATGATTTGCCAAAGGAGGGCGGAAAAAATGGATAGATTGAAACTTAAAGAGTGTCAAAACTGTGAGGAGTGGAAAGGTGATATTACAGATTGTTTTGAAATATGCATGAAGCCGATCGAAGCGTTGGAAAAATTCAATGAATACATGGACTTGGAAGAACAAGGGAAACTTTTAAGATTGTCTTACAAAGTCGGAGATATAGTGTATGTCATTCTGATGACTGATAGCCATATTACAAAGGCACAAATAAACAAAATAGAAGTCAAGCCTACTGTTTATGGAAAAATGTGTTATCTTATTGAACCGGTCGGAAACAGAGGTCATTTATACACGTACCATGAGAGCGATTTTGGCAAAACGCTTTTCCTCACACAAGAACAAGCCGAGTTAACGTTACAGAAAAAAAGAGAGGGTGAACAAAAAACGAGAGAACTATTATTCAGAGCAAAGCGTAAGGACACAGGGGAGTGGGTAGAAGGACTGCCAAGTTATGGAAGAGATGGCACCATAAAAGAGATCGAATATATGAAGGAGACGCCCGGGGAGGAAATCCCGAAGGTTGAGTTTGTCGAAGTAGACTCGGGAACTATCTGCCAGTACACAGGTGTAAAAGATAAGAATGGCAAAGAAATATATGAAGGAGATATTTGCAAAAGGGTATTGTTGCCAACAAAGAGAATTGAAAGCCTTTTCAGAATTTCTTATGATCCTGTGAAATGTTGTTTATCGGCAATGGATTTAGATGGTGGAAATGTAACATTTATCAATGATTACATTAACAAGGATTATGAATTTGAGGTTATCGGTAACAGCTATGAAAATCCAGAGTTGTTGGGAGGTGATTAAATGACACAGAAATATGAAAACCGTTGCTGTGATTGTGCTGTACCTGCATATCCCTGTTTGGGCGATAGTTGTGGTTTAAGGCATTGTAGGGTGTTGTATTGCGATAACTGCAAAGACGAGGTAGATAAGTTGTATATAGGAATGTCGGGGCATGAATTATGTGCTGAATGTGCATTGAAAGAATTGGAGGTAGCAGAATGAAAATACAAGAAGGATGGACTGTTTATTGCATAGTTGAAGCATTTGACCCATCATATCACTACAGAATCGCAAAGTGCAAAGTAAAAAGCGTTCCGCATGGATCTTTAAAAGAATATTGCTTATTAGAGAAGGGGAATATGTACTGGAACAAAAGGAATGCCATTTACACCAGTTATGCGGAAGCGGTTCTGGAAGCAGAAAAGAAAACTGATGCCAAAGAAAACAGCGCATTGGGGAAAATTATGCAAGAAACATTATTAAGACCTTGGAGGGAAAAAGATGGAAATATAAAGTAAGATTTGTAACGAATTTTGCAAATACCGGGGGTGATGAAGAAAAGTGCCAAAACTGTCCGCTTGATGAGTTAAATGCAGTGGAGAGTGAAATCCAACAATACCGTACAATCGGCACAGTCACAGAATGCCGGGAGGCTATGGAAAAGTCAGTGATTGACTCAGAAACAAAAAAGGAGAGAGATTTAATATGGAGAAAAAAGAAATGATCTTCCAATTAGAAAAATTGGCAGCATATTGTGAGAGTATGAATGTAGAAAATAATGCAGAAAGCGTATGGGGAAAAGATGCAGAGGCACTGAAGATGGTCATTGCCCTGTTGAGTGAGGAGGTTTTTGTTGAAAAACCGATTGACACAGTCAAATTCCTGCTGAAAAGGGATAATCTGACTCAGCAAAAATTAGCTGACCGGATGGGAACACTGCGTCAAAACGTTAATCAGATGTTAAGCCGTGCAAAGAATGATATGAAGTACAGCAGTTTTAAAAAAATGATATCAGTACTAGGATACGAAGTGGTTTTGCGAAAAAATGTAAAATAATTTGGAAAAATTCAAAAAATAGAAGCATTTTTATTGACAAATACGAAAATTCGTGGTAAAATATATACATAATCAAACAAAATATAAAACATATGGAGGTAGATATTATGTATAACATGAATGATTACAGAGCAGCATTAGATGAAAGAGATGATTGCGAAATGGAATCGTCAGAATGGAATTTGATGCAATATAAAGTAATGGGTATCGCAACAGCACTGGTTGCAGGAGGCGATATTCAGATGGTTAATGAGATTGTTGATGAAGTTTATAGTCTCAATGAGTGCGGAGCATCTTTAAATAGCGAAGAAGTTCAGCTTGATTTGTGGATCTTAGAGAGCAACGGATATGAAGAACAAATCGAGGAACTCAAAAATTTGAATTGGGAGTAGGTTTATTCTCGCGTACGTAATGAGTCAAGCGCACGCATGTATGCGTGCATTTGGCGAATACGCGCGGGTCAAATACCCCGTTGCTCTGCTGCGGGGTATTTGATTGCCCAAACGATACGAAAATGCGAGTTTTGCATGTGAAGACATTCGCAAGAATGAAGCGAGGTGGTTGTTGATGAATAAATTATTAAAAGAAATCAAAACTCTGGAAAACAAAATGAACGAATATGAAACTGCTACAGAATATTGGATTGAGCGGGAGAATTTAGAGGAATCTGGCAAATATGAAAAGATGGCAGATGTGATCTATGAAAAAATTTACGAATTACTCAACCAAGCAGCAGATAAGATTGTCAGCATTACATCCGGTCAGGTTGATAAGGTTACAGCAATGGAAATGATCCGATGCAGACGTTCAGAAGTGGAAAGAATTTTTCGTTAGGAGGTGGCAGGGTTGAAAAGGGTCTACTACAGCATAAACGAGGTAGCAGCAAAGACAGCAAACGATATGATGTCGTTCAGCGAGTATACGCCCGGCAGTAAGACTGCCGAGTATCAGGCATATGTGAACAAGGCGTATGATTTGGCTGACGAGGTTGCAGAAGCAAAGCCGGATGAAGCAAACAGAGCTTATCGTCTGGCAGAACAGTATTCAAAAAAGATGGCGGAAAATATGAACGCCAGAATCCATATTGGATGTATGTGTCCAAGTGTCATGATTTCTGGAGCGGGTAATTTTCCAGTCAAGAAGAAACAAAAGCAGAACGCAGCGACAGAAAAGAATTATCAACAGTTTAACGAGATACAAGGCATCCTCACTAAAATTGAGGACATTCTGCATGGCAAAGAGATTATTAAGTCAGGCGATGACAGGGCGATCGAAAAGCTAGAGGAAAAATTAGAATCGTTGAAAGACAATCAGGAGAAAATGAAAACTGTAAATCGAGCCATTCGATTAAAGGATACTGAGGAGGGAAACCGCCGGTTAAGGGATATGGGATATTCCGAAAAGCAGATTGAGCAGTTGAGAAAGCCGGATTTTTGCGGCCGGGTTGGTTATCCGGATTATGCTTTGCAGAATAATAATGCCAATATCCACCGGACAGAAAGGAGACTGAAAGAGCTGAAAGCAGCTAAGGCAGAAGGAACCCAGACATCAGAAAATGAATTTTTCCGGATTGTAAGGAACGCTGAGTTGATGCGTCTTCAATTATTTTTTGAAGGTAAGCCGGAACCGGAAGTGAGGGAAATTCTAAAAAGAAATGGATTTCGGTGGGCCCCGAGTCAGTTGGCATGGCAAAGGCATCTCAACGGCAATTCGGAATATTCCCTGAATCGGGTTATAGAAGAACTGAAACAGATGGAAAGCAGAACATAGGTAAACGCAGAGAACTTAGAATGGAATTACAAAATCAATGTGGATTATTGGAGGTAACGCATGAAAGCAGAGAAAGATGGGTATGAAATCATTATCAATGGGAATGAGATGATGATTTATAACAAATATGGGTGCGTAGAGCATAACAAATTGTCTGAAGAAGTGGCAGAAGATCAGGTGAAATTGACATTGGAGACATTTATAGAGAGGCACAGTGTAAAGGGAAGAAATACTCCTGCGTGTGTAAAAAAAGTTGCCTTTGATGAGAAAAATGAGGAATATATACAGTTACAAGCGGTACTTCCGGATGGTGAGGAGTACTGGATCTTGCAGAGATTTGATAATGAATTGATCTATATGGGAGAAGAATTTACTGGATGCCGATACCGGGACGAAGTGCAGGATTGGATGCGGAAAAAGTTTTGCATTCAGAGTTGTCTTACGGCAGGTGTATATCGAGATGTCATGATGGGAGATTGCACAAATAACGGAATATCAGCATATGCAAAAGAATTGTATATCCTGTCAAAAGAAAAAGGGCCGTTTGAACCGGAGGATATCCGCCAGTGCGTATATATCGAATGGCGGGAAGTTTGCGGAGAACCGTATATTAACTGTAAGCCTGCATATTTCAAAAAGCATTGGTATATGGCCGGTGGCAATTTTCTTTACACATCAGATCAAAGATTTAGAGACATTACGAAATCTAAGTACCCGATTTCCATTCATGACAGATACGAAGGGAGGTAGCAGAATATGCAGATTGTTGGTTATTTTACACGAGGAAACAGAGAGTATGTGGCATTTATCCGGGACAAAGGACAACCTTGGAAAATTGAGGTTACAGATGGATTCCATGACAACGAAATGATGCCGAGAGGGGATACTTCAAACCTTAAAAAGTATCGTCAGGTAGAGAAAGGAGACGTAAACTTGGACAAGATCATTAGCCGTATGCGTGGTGCAAGACCGTGGCATCCGCTGCTAAAGATATTGAGGAGGGAAGCAGACATATGAAAGAAGTGACATTGAATTTAGGAGGTTCGAGATCAGATCACAGAAGAATTTGTGAGATTTTTGATGATTTTATTACCGGTTCCGGACTGGAGGGAAGAGAAATAAAGGAACTGACGGAATCTTATCAGCAATTCTATAACGTGATGCAGCTTGCGGACTTGGATATCCGAGATAAAAGGAGGTTAGAGGATGCATTGGCAGGGGTAGCCATTGAGAGCGAGATGCAGGGGTTTATATATGGATTCCGGATGTTTGAAAAAATAATGATGCAGCGGTGTCCGGCAATGCAGAAAACGGCAGTTTAAAATACATGGATTGAAGCTATATGTTTATAAGGAAGGAGATTAAGGACTATGAACAGTAATGAAATTGTAAGCATTAAGGTAACGGAGATTTATCAGCACCCAGATAATCCACGAAAAGACTTAGGGGACTTATCTGAATTAACAGAGTCCATCAAGAAGAAAGGGGTGATGCAAAATCTGACAGTTATTCCGGGACACTATATTACAGACGAAGAATGGAAGAAAATGGCGGCACAATATAAGGAAAATCCAACGGAAGAATTAAGAAAAAAAGATGAATACTATCCATTCCGGCAAATGGCTTGATGAAGGCTACACGCTGATTATCGGACATAGAAGATGTGAAGCTGCAAAAGCAGCGGGACTTGATACGGTGCCTTGCAGAATTATTGAGCATATGGAGAAAAAAGATCAGGTTTCTACAATGCTTGAGGAAAATATGCAGAGGAATGATCTTACGATATATGAGCAGGCACAGGGATTCCAGATGATGCTTGACTTGGGAGAGACGGAGGACAGCATTGCAGAGAAAACCGGTTTTTCCAAAACAACAGTCAAACACCGGCTGAATATCGCAAAGCTGGACCAGAAAGAATTGCAGAAAAAAGAGGGTGATGATAACTTCCAGCTTTCAATCAAAGATTTATATGCGTTGGAAAAAATCAAGGACATCCGGAAAAGAAATAAAATCTTGAAGGAAGCTAGCAGTTCAAGGGATCTGGTAAGCCGGGCTCAAAGTGCTGTGGCTGAGGAGAAAAGAGCGAAAAATGCTAAAGCCATTGAGGGTATGCTGAAAAAACTCGGCGTGAAAAAAGCACCGAAAGGGGCAGAAAATGAGATGTGGTCTGGGAAATGGAAAACCATTAAAGAATTTGAGCTTAATTTTGATGTTCCCAAGCGGATAAGATTACCGAAAGAGAAAGAACAGATGTATTTTCTTGTCCATTATAGCGCACTTAAAGTAATTATCAAAGCACCAAAAGGGAAGAGGGAGTTGTCGCCTTATGAAAAAGAAGAAAAAAGAAAGTCGAAGATAAAGCGTCAAGTAAGGGCAATCCTCAAAGAAAGTTCTTTCCGGAGGAAAGAGTTTATCCAGAATATTATTTCCGGAAAAATCGATGCGGTAAAAGATGAAGAAAAAGAAAAGTGTTTGATATGGCAGGCTTTTGCACCGCTTGGAACCAGTGTATTTGAATCAACTCTGAAAAGTTTCTTTCTTACTAAGCAGGTATATGAATGCACAGAGGATAAGTTGCATGAAGTGAAAAGCAAGGTGGAAAACCTCAGTATGCTGCACCAGATGCTTATTATCCTGCATGAATCCATGAAAAACAATAATGAATTGTTTTACTGGAATGGAACTTTCAATGCAGAAAGAGGTAAGGCATTGTTAAAAGGATATGAGGCACTGGAACCGTATGGCTGGTATTTTGAAAACGAGGAAGAAAAGCAGGTGCTTGATGGTACTCATGAGCTGTATGAGGAGATGAAAGAGGGTGTCAAGAAGTGACAATGAAAGAATTGATGATTGAGGATGGACACATCGAGGATGGATATATGCCGAAAGCATTATGTAGCATAGGGCGTGACGGAATGGTAGACGATTGTGATTCTTGTTCAGAATATTGTGAGAATGTGGCTGGTGTTTGTTCAGATTGCGCGATCAAAGAGTGTTTCAATCGTTTGGCTGAGTACGAAAAAACAGGTCTTACTCCACAGCAAATTGTGGAAATAGATAAATTATATCAGGAAAAATGTGAGGAGGTTGCACGTTTTGAACTGATACAGACTGTTACATATCATGGACAGCAGATTTATGCAAAGAAAGGCAGTATGCCAAGAAAGGAGAGGTGATTATATGTGGAAATGTAGAGATTGCGGCAGTATCTTTAAGTTTCCAGAAATAAAACGTCCTGATGCGGGCCATGCGTTATGGGTAGGCATCTTAGGATTAACTAAAGAAAATCCGGTTAGCTTTTGCCCGGATTGCATGTCAACAAACATCGAACAAAAAGGAAAGGAGTAATAACGAATCCCGGTAAACCGGGTTGATCTGTGATGGTGCTAAACACAGAGAAGAAAAGGACTGAACAACAGCGTGAAAAGGGTATGAGTGGGAGCTATCTTGCGAAAGCCATACCAAAGTAGCATGGGAGGCCAGAAGTCCTATCCACGAACGGAATTTGTTTCGTGGTGTTATGAAACGACAGCTAAAAGTGTGCTGGATTTCAGCAGGAGTAAGTAGTTTTGTTGCCGGATATTTGGAAAGAGAGAGCATAGATGAATTTATCTATATCGATATCGAGAACCAACATCCGGACAGCATGAGGTTTATAAAAGAGTGCGAAAATGCACTTAATAAACCAATTCAAATTTTGCGTTCTCCATATAGAAATGTAGAGAATGTAATAAGGCAGTTCCGTTTTATCAATGGCCCATATGGGTCAAAATGTACTCAGATACTAAAAAAGAGAGTCAGGAAGGAGTGGGAAGATTTTCATAGGGATTGCGAACTGATCTATGTTTGGGGGTTCGATTTGAGCGAAAAGAATAGAGCTGAAAGACTTGATGAGGAAACTCCAGATATAATAAATCAATATCCGCTTATAGAAAGAGATCTTTCCAAGCAGGACGCACATGCAATATTGAATATGTTGGGAATCGCCAGACCATATATGTATGATCTGGGGTATTCAAACAATAATTGCATTGGATGTGTCAAAGGAGGTATGGGGTACTGGAACAAAATCCGAATTGATTTTCCAGAAGTCTTCCAGAGGATGAGCGTTTTAGAAAGAGAAATCGGTCATTCATGCATCAACGGAGTGTTCCTTGATGAGTTAGATCCGAACAGGGGGCGAATGGAGAATGAAATAATGCAGGAATGCAGTACGATGTGTTACTTAAATTTGGAATAAAATCAATCAAGGAGGGTTGATCGAATGGGAAATACAAAATTTCCGAGAAAAGCGTATGATAATATTAAGAAAATGGATCACAATACAATGCACCAGTATATCAACCAAATCTATACAAGGGGATATACGGAAGGTAGAGCCAGTGTATGTACTATGAGCGATACTGAATTAAAAGAAGTAATTCTGTCAGTAAAAGGTGTAGGCGAGACAAAGGCAACTTCCATAGTGTCAGCAATCAGAGAGCATAAGGAAAGGAAAGGTTTGACAGATGGAGGAAAAGAGGAGGGTATACTTGGAAACGCCTAAATTTACTGGAGAAAACATCCCGGTAGCTGTGGCCGCAAAGGTAATGAAGAAAGACCAACAGTACATTAGGCAGGGAATCATACAGGGCTTTCTTGATTTTGGAGTTGCATTCAAAAAAGAGGGCAGCAGTCAGTATGATTACTACATATCGCCAATGAAGTTTTGGCAGGAAACTGGATATGTGTATAAAGGAACTGAAACAGTTTCTTCCTAAATATATGTGGTAAAAAGTTGTAAGATGGTATGAAAATTGCTGAATAGGCAACATACAGGCAACAAAAAGACTGATGACAGGCGTAATTTCGTTTGTTGCGGTTTCCGTACAGGAAGCAGCAGACGCAGGGAAGTTTTAAAAATTTAACCAGTTATAATACACAAAGAACGTCATTAAAATCAATAAAAACTCTTAGCAGATTTGATTGCTTTTGTTTGGAATGATTTTGATGGCGTTTTTTGTATGCCAAGAATTTTTACATTTTTCACAAAAAAATGCCAAAAAAATCATAAAATTTGCTGAAAATGTCAATAAATTCCTAAAAATTACAGAAAAAGTGTAACAAAAACATAAGATGTTTCGTTTATATAAGTGTATGGGAGTGGGAAATTTGGAGGAAAGGAGAAGAATGATGTAACTATTGGCAAGGGTTTATAAAGGAGAGTGAATAATGAAGAAAGGATTTAAAAAATTTTTAGCAAAGACGGTAGCGGTAGCTATGTTGATGGGTACTGTAACCGGGATCGGAGTTGTGCCGGAGAAAGCAGTCAATGCAGCGCAGATCTCCGAATTTAAGAATGTGGAATTTGGGATCAAGTACTCGGGACAGGTGAAAACGGTGGAAAGTGAGTCCGGGAGTGCATGGAGTGCTGAGTATTTTAATGTAAAGGATTCTGCATTTGAGACAGGAGATACGTTTTATGTTTCGGCAAAAATTTCTGGTGCTTCCAACTTTAAGCAGGTTGCAGTGCAGAGCAACGTGAACGGTTGGGACTGGGCTGGCGCACCAAAGAAATGGACAGAGGCAGGTATAGCGGATGGCACGGTTGTTTCCGGACTGATCACAGCTACCACAGAAGAGGAGAAGATCTCGTTTAAAATACAGCTTGATAATGCAGTGGCAGCAGTTAGTTCACCTGTAAACATTGATCTGACAGATCTGTATATCATGAAGGTCAGCAAGGAAAGTGCGGCTGCAAAGGATTTGCCGGAGGACAAGCAGTTGGATATGGGAACCAGATATACAGGTCAGGTTGATGCGCTAGCCAAAAATGGCGTTTACGAGGCACAGTATTTCAACGTAAATAATTCCTCATATTCGGCTGATGACACCTATATCATATCCTACAAGATCAGTGGAGCAAATGGATTTAAGCAGGTGGCAACGCAGACAAACCTGAATGACTGGGGTTGGACAGATGCAAAGAAATCTTGGAATGAAGAAGGTATTTCGGACGGACTGGACATGAGCGGTGATTTTGTGGCTGCAAGTTCAGGAAATGGAATTTCTTTCAAAGTACGTCTGGATACACTGAAAGATGCAGCTGAAGAACCGGACGGAAATGTTACGCTCACACTGACGGATCTTATCGTGGTGAAGGTTACGAACAGTGATTCGATTGACCTGCCGGCAAGTAAGCTGCTCAGTAAAGGAAGAAGTTATAGCGGAACGGTAAATGCTGCGAAAGACGGAAATAAATGGGTGGCACAGTATTTTAATCTGGAAAATTCTGCATTTGAGAAAGGCGATCAGGTAAAGATCAGCTTCAAAGTATCCGGTGCTTCTGCATTCAAACAGCTTGCAGTACAGAGCAGCTTTGATAATTGGGCATGGGATAGTGCACCGAAGATCTGGAGAAATGATGGAATCGCAGATGGGACAGAACTCAGTGCAGTGATGACTGCAACATGTGACGAAGACAATCTGTCCTTCAAACTGTGGTTTGATAATCCAGTGGCTGCGGACTTTGAAGATGCTTCTGTAGAAGTTACAGTTACTGACCTTACGATCAAGGACATTGCGAAAGTAGACAGCCTGCAGGAAGCATACGACGGTCTTTTTGATGTAGGTGCTGCGGTATCCGCAAAAATGGTTGGCGATGTAGAATACCAGAATCGGATCAAGGGCGTATTTGGCACGATCACAGCAGAAAATGAGATGAAGCCGGATGCACTTTTGAATCAGGAAGCAAGTCAGGCAGCAGAGGACGGAATGCCGGTACTGAATCTTGAGTACTCCGGTATGTCGAAGATCCTTGATTTTGCGAAAGCAAATGACCTAAAAGTACGTGGACATGCTTTGGTTTATGGGAAGCAGACACCGGACTGGTTCTTCCGTGAAGGGTATAAGGATGAGGGTGCATATGTCAAATCTTCTGTTATGTCAAAACGTATGGAGAGCTATATTAGTCAGGTTATGAATTTTGTGAAGGAAAATTATCCGGGAGTAGTAACTTCATGGGATGTTGTGAATGAGGCACTGGATGATGATGGCAATCTTGCAGAGAATAAGTGGTTTAAAATCATGGAAGACACATATATAGAACAGGCATTTATATATGCAAATACCTATGCAGAATCAACCGCTAAACTGTATTATAATGACTATAATATCGAGAATAGCGGGAAAGTAGATGCAATTACGAGTTGGCTTTCAACATTTGAGGATAAAGGTGCACGTATTGACGGAGTTGGGATACAAGGTCATCTGGCGCTGGATGATTCAGTATTAAGTGATCTGCAATCAGCAATTCAAACTCTCGGCATTGAGGGACTGGATGTGCAAATTACGGAGCTGGATGTGCAACTTAAAGATAATCAGTCGTTAGAGGATCAGGCAGATTTCTATGAGGAATTATTTACCTTGTTTAAAAACAATAGCGATTTAATTTCAAATGTAACTGTCTGGGGAATCAATGATGGAGATTCGTGGAAGAGTACAGGATGTCCGCTTTTGTTCTATGATGATCTGACACCAAAACCTGCATTTGAGCGTGTGCTTAGTGTTGTACAGAAGTAGTGTTACATTATGGTGTATAGGGTGTGGATAGTAAGGGTAAGTATGAATGTGGCATCAACAGGTTTTATTGTTGATGCCACATTTTGATACTTTATTTAGATTTGTGAAAGTATTTATTCGTTAACGTGAATGAGACATTGTTTTCGTTCTATTGTGCCATCTTCATGTGTGATTTCTGCAATAAGTGCTGTACTACCTGTTTCATAGGCTGTTACTAATCCGTCAGAGTCAACGTTTGCAGGAATTGTAGTGAAATTAGGGCATTCTGTGTCTTTGTCGCTATGCGAAACCTGTGACATATAACAGTTTGTATAATATTCTACTGTATCTGACGCCAAAGTATCGAGTTCTAATTGATAGGTTTCATCTGGTTTAAGGTTTATGACGGAAGGAGTCCCGCTAGAGAGTGCGACATTATCAATAGTATAAACAACAGGGTGTGGCTCATTGGCGGCATCATTATGTCGATCAGATGATTGACATAATGGTAAATCTCCGTCCAATTTTAATTGCAATCGAATTGTTTTTCCTGTTGGTACATTTATAGTAGTTGAGATATTATAGAATTCTCTGTTATAAACAGAACTACTGGTATTGCATAGGTATGGAATCAGGATATTGCTGTCCAGTACAGTTTCCGTATTATTTTCATCAAGAGCGATAAGTTTTAGCGGAAGTACATAAGAAACATCAGTTGGGCGATAGCTAGTGCTATCAATGGCAATTTCTGTAAATCTCAACATAAATGAAAGGGTATATGATTTATCTTGTTGGGATTCAGTATTATCTAGTTTAAATTGGAGATAATCGTCATTAGCACCAAAAAAGGATTTCATGCCGGCAGTTCTTCGTTTAGACGCACTTAAACTGGTATCTGTCAGGAGTAAACCTCCGGATGAGGCTGCAGTGGTAGAAGAAAAATTATCCCATATAGAAGAGTCAGGAATAGTAGATTTCCATGAGATGATTCCTTCCTCTTCTAAAGTAGTAATTATATTGGAAGAGGTTAGTCCGGTAAAATCCTGCCAGTATTCAACAGAACATTTATTAAAATCAAATTCCCCGGATGAGCTGCTTTCAACTGTAATAGTAATTTCCCCAAATTTACTTGGATTAAAGGTAGATGTTGCGCGAACTTTAATGGATGTTCCATCCGCAACCGTTTCATCAATCGAAAGAATACAATTATTTCCGGTTGGAGATATCGTTACACCATTTATAGCATCAGGCATAGACCAAGAAACATTTTTAGAAGGAGTTCCGGTCGCGTCTACGTTTGCGTAAAGATTCAGTGGAAGGGCAGATGAGATCGTGTTTTTTCCACCTGCGGATTCTACCGTGACCCCATTCACCACATTTTCCTTCACTGTCACCGTATAATCTCGTTTCTTCGTCGGATCAAATACGGAGGCTGCGGTAATCGTGAGTTCGGTATCGCCCGTTGCGTTAGCGTCCACTGTTAAAAGACCATCCTTTGAGATGGAGACGCCAGATACTTTTGGGGAAACCGTCCACTCGACGGACTCATCCGGTTCTCCGGTTGAAGAAACTTCCGCAGTGAATTGCAATTTGTTGCCCTGATAGATTTCAGTAGCATCATTTTCGGCGGATACCTCGAGTGTGTCAATGCTCTGTGCCAATATGGTAATTTCTCGTGTATCACTCTTTTCAGGGTCTTCAATGGAAGACGCCTTTATTTTTATGACGGAGCCGGCGGGAGCCTTGCCCACGGTTAAAAGTCCGTTCTCTGAAATGGATACATTTTCTACGGGTGATTCAAGTTCGTATTTGACCTTTTGGATCGGATTCTTTGTCCCTGCCACCTCTGCCGAATACTGGCGTTTGTGATTCTGATAGATCGTATCGGTGTCATCTTCTGAGGAAAGTGTGACGCTTTCCACCTTTGCCTTTTCAACAGAGAAGACAACATGATCAAGATAGTAGACAGGATGTTCATCGTCCCCAAGATCACTGAAGCGGCTGAGATATAAATTATTCTTTGTATCATCATAGCGATAATCTTTATATTCCGGAAGGTCAAAGGTTCCGGTCACATAGTGCCATGTGTCTGGGTCTGCGTTCCATTTGCAAGCAGGGTTACTGTAGCCCCAGCGCTCGTTTAAAACAAGGCCAATCGTGTCACGGGTTTCCAGTTTGTCGTACTTCATGTAGGCGGATATATGAACGGTTTTCCCAGCATATAGTGGATCGACCGTCATCCATGCAATCATGTCGTTTTTAAATCCGACTGCCTCATCGACTCGGGTGACGCTGCCACGTATCGGATCAATGACTGTGCTGCAGGCGAAAGTGCCATCCGTGGCAGTGCGATAAGACAGGCCCTGTGGATTTTCCGCTGTCACTTCATTTAATTGGATGTGGTTATCACCAAGTACCGATTTGTCCTCAGCGACGGTGAGTGCTACGGTTTTCGTGATCTCCGGCTTGGATTTCAGCGTTGCAGTAATGTTGATTTTTTTAGGTTCATCAAGTGTAACCGGAGCTTCTGAGGTTACAGAAAGTAAGCCGGCTTCACTTATGCTGACACCGGTCAGAGAGGAGACTGACCATGTGATATCGGTCACGGTTTCCCCGGAATCCGCATTTTTTGCTGTTAACTGCAAAGTCTCACCCTGCTTTACCCCTGTCCGGTTGTTCGGTACAGCGATGTCAATGGATTTGATCACTGCTGGCGTGACAGGCGGGGGCGTCAGGTTCGGTGATGATGATGTTCCCGGTGAGGTCGGTGTGTCAGCAGAAGGTGAACTAGAAGAGCTTACGTTCGGGGCTGCACTGTCAGAGACGGCCGGGTTGTTGCTCGCATTGGTAGTTCCCTGCTCTACGGTGACACGACAGGAGGCTTTGGCGCCCTGTCCGTCTGCTGCAATAGCGGTCACAGATGTAGTGCCGACGCCTTTGGCTGTGACAAGTCCAGAACTGTTGACCGAGGCAACATTATTATTTTCAGAAATCCATCGTATTTTTTTGTTCGTGGGTTTTTTTGGTGAGATAATCTTAGCGGTTAATTTCGAAGAATTTATAGGAGTTCCCAGAGAGAACGTAAGAGCATTCTGATTCAATTTTATCGTTTTTACTTTCTTTAACTGATCTTTAACAGTTACCTTAATAACCCCCTTTATCTTTTTAGTTCCTTTCGGTGCGACTGTAATTGTTGCCTTACCAATTTTTTTTGCCTTAATGACCCCTTTCTTAGAAACGGTCGCGATTTTTCCTTTGTTACTTTTATATATAAGTGAAGTCTTTTTCGCAGAAGATGGAAAAAGCTGCGTTTTAATCCGAAAGGTACTTCCTTTTCTCATTGTCAGGGTGGCAGACACCTGACTGCCGGTCTGACTTGTCGGAGACGTAAGTTTCATACTTGTTACATTTGGTGTACCTGTTTTTGCTTGTCCGGGGACAGAACAAACAACAAGTACGACAGCGGAACAGGCGGCAACCGCCCGTCGCAACTGCCTTTTGAATTTGCTGGTTAACATAAATACATAAATCCCTCCTAAAAATTTTTGCGGACATAGTTTGCCCGTGTTATAATATATGTGTGGAGGGATAAATATATGAATATACTTATCAACTTTAAACAGCAAACAAGATAAAACTAATGAGTATGGTAAAAGCTATTATATTATATATGTGTGACAGAAAAGAGGAATATGTATATTGATTTGCTATAGGTTATTATGCTTATCTTAAAAGTATAATTATGAATAGTTCTGGCTACATATATTTACCTATTTCGATATAAATTTTGCTTGAAAAAAATCCTTATCCGGGTAAAATACCCTCATTAGATGATGGAGAAATTAGATAAAAAGGGGAATATTTTACCTTGTCAAAAAAAATTAAAAATTTTTTCTTTTGGGGGCTGTTCTTGAACATACCGTAAAATGGCACTTTTTCAGTGCTTTTGTCGAATCTTGACGAAAAAAGATGGCTTTTTTTCCTTGTTGTATCGTGTTATATCATGTATAATGAAAGTATAAAAAATACTATAATGTATGGGGAAAAGATGGTGGATATATGAGAGATGAATTTTTATTGCCGGAAGGGCAAAAAGAGGAACTTGAGAATTTGTTTAAGTCGTACCAGACGGGAATGCTTCATTATGCATTTTCATTTGTGCGGGATGAAGAACTGGCTGAGGATATAATACAGGAGGCATTTATTAAAGTGGCTGGCTGTATGGAGCAGGTCAGAACGATGAAGGATGATCAGCGGAAGAATTTTCTGTTTATGGTCGTCAGGAATTGTTCGATTGACTGTATGCGGAAGTTGAAGAAGGAGTGGCAGCGGGTTGGTTCTCTGGAGAACGAGGAGATTTTGTCGGACGGGGAAGATATTTTGCAGGTGATCTGCGAAGGCGAGCAGAAAAAATTTCTTCATGAGGAAATCGGTAAGTTGAAAAAGTCTTATCAGGATGTTCTTGTTCTGAAATATCTGAATGAACTGACGGATTCGGAAATTGCTGAGAAGTTAGAAATCTCGAAGGAGAATGTGCGCATCCGGGCGTATCGTGCGAAGAAAGCTCTGGCAAAAGCAATTCGGCCGGAGAAAGATTAAAGATCAAAAAGAGTACAAAGGAAGGAGGTTCTGTGACATGGTAGTTGAAGTTGTGGGAAGAGGCTGTAATGATTATTTTGCAATTCTTGACGAGGTCAATCGATTTGCCAGTAAGAAGCATGATGTGGAAGTTGTAGAGGTAAGCGATGGCGCAAAAATCGCAAAGTACGGCCTGAATATGCTGCCTGCATTGTTGGTCAATGGAACAGTGCGTTGGCAGGGCGTAGGTGTAAAAAAAGAAGAAGTCAAAACGATGTTGGCGGGATAGGAATTAAACCTACAAAAACAGTATAATCATTTCATGCGAAAGGATTAGATTGTTATGAATATTTCACTGTCGGATATATTGAGACAAATCGTTTCCCGGAAAAGTAAATTCGTATTGTGTCTCTTTTTTTCGATTTGCAAAGCTTTGTTTTATGGGTGGATTTTTGCCTATGAGGTAAAACAAATACTGACAGCAATAGAGAGCGGTGATGCACATCAGTTATCGGTGAGTGTTGCTTGGCTTATTATTGCTGTCTTTTCTGTTGCAGTTATAAATATTCTGTATACAAGATTTAAGACCCGGATCATAAACCAGTTAACGGTTGAATTTGAGGATGTATTTATCAGGTCATATCATTCCTATTATACGTCAGGAAATGACGTGAGCGAAAAATTAACGCTGCTTCAAAATACGCTGCCGAATCTGCTGAATCAGTTAGTGGAGTATGTATTTGGCGTGGTTTACTTAATAAGCGTGCTGATTGTATCAATTCTTTATGGTATTTTGATCAGCGTGACGGTGACGCTGATCGGTATTTTTGTGTCTCTCATTATGGTGCTGTTCACGAAGAAATTAGGAAAAGATGTCCGCCAATATGCAAAAGAAAGTGAAGCGGCCACAAATGATGTTTATGGAAAATTATGGGAATACAATGATAATCTGGAAATTTTGCCATTTTTGGCTCCTGATCATACATACAAACATTTAGAAGAAGCGATAGACCGGGAAAATGCCTTGAAAATACAGGTAAGTAAACTCACCAATCTTTCGAGGATCCTTATGCGTTTTAGCAATGTGGGAACCGTATTGGCGGGAGGAATTTTGGGCGGGGTATTGATCTGCCTCCAAAAGATAACATCATCCGATCTTATGGCACTTATTATTTTACTGCCGATTATCTCAGACAATCTATTTCAAATTCCAAATAAAATAAATGACTTAAATGGGATAAAAGGAATGTGTTCTGCACTGGCAGGATTTATCCGTGAGGAGGACAGGGAGATTCAGGAGTGTACTGCTTCACAAATTGGAAAAATAGAAAAAATCGAATTTAAGGATTTTGTTCTTTCAATCAATGAAGAGACTCGGGTAGAAATAAATTCTCTTATTTTGGAGAGTGGAGGTGTTTATGGGATCTATGGCCCTTCTGGAATTGGTAAGACCTCGTTATTCCGGGTTCTCATCAAAATCTGTGATGATATTTCAGGGGAGATTTTGATCAATGATTCCGCTCAATTACGTGACATTTCGCATCGGGAATGGTGGAACAGGATTTTATATTTGAATCAGGAGGGAACGATATTTCCGGGTAATCTGATAGAAAATATATGTATGTCGGAGGAATATGAAAAAGAGCGGTTTGAAGCGGCGGTTCGTCTGGCAGGAATGGAAGAGCTTGTGAGTGAACGGACGGATCTGCAGGATGGGATTTCGGTTGAAAATTTGTCAAGTGGAGAGCGTCAGCAACTATGTCTGGCGCGCATGTTTTATATGGAAAGAGATGTGGTTCTATTGGATGAGGCGACAAGCGCCCTCTCTCCGAAAAGAGAGGATGAAGTTTTAAAAAATATTCTGAATTGGGCGAGGCAGAGAGGATGTATCATACTTATGATATCCCATAGCAGCGAGATAAAGAAATTTTGCGACAAGATAATAGAGATAAATTGAGAAGCGGGCGAGGTGAGCGGGAATGCAAAAAATAAATTCTGCCTATCGTACAGCATGGCATCTGACGGAAACATCAAGGAAAAACCTGATGGTCTTACTGACAGTGATCACCGTATTTAAAATTGAGGTGCCGTTGGTGATTCCGTATATGATCCAGTGGGTTTTTGAAGCGGTAGAACAAAATTCAGTCGAGAGCCTGTTTGTGGCGGCAGGAAAGGGCTTATTGATCTTTTCGATCAATATCCTTTTGATGTATTTCATTAATGTCTATGGAGATGCATGGGCGATGAAACTGGTTTTTTGTGCAGCGGAAAATGCATATAAAGATATCAGCAGATTATCAGTAAGCGATATGAAAAGAAAGTTTTCCGAGGGGGATCTGTTTAACCGGGTTGCGTCGGGGACAGGGCAGATTGTTGGATTATGGTTTGCAACGATCGATATGGTCAGTGCGCTGACCGCGGTTGTTATTATACTTATTTTATTTGCGGGACAGGCGGGAGTAGTTTTTGGTCTTGCGCTTGCTCTGGTCTGTGTAGACATAATACGTGTGATCGTTACTTACATTTATGTAAACCGGAAAACTGCGGAGATTGAGAAAAAGAAAAGCCGGCGGCTGGGATTTATGAAGTCGATGATCGAATCACATACATTTCATGCGATCAACGGAACAGAAAATATGGTGTTTGATAAGTACAGGGCGAGCCGGATGGAGTACTTAAGGAGCATGGAGCAGAAGATAAATTTTGTTGCTGTTTGTGATGCTGTTTCCGAGGTGATCCACAATATTGTTGTCGCATTACTTGGGCATTCCTATTTTTCATTGCGCCAAAGCGGAGCTGTGAGTATGGGAAAGGTCAATTCAAGTTATAATTTATTTTCTTCGTTAAAAAATACAGCAGAGTCTTATGTGCAGACGATGATGGGGCTGTCCGGCAAATTTGTCCCGATCGAAAGGCTGAACGATCTGTTAAAGACAGAAGATGTCGATGTGAAAAATGGAAAATTTTGTAAACTTCAGAACATTTCATATGAAATTGACGATAAAAAGGTTTTAAATAATATTTCCATCGAGGTTTCCAAAGGAGAGAAGGTTGCTGTGATCGGCGACAATGGCAGTGGAAAATCTACGATTTTAAAATGTATTTGCGGTATTTTAAATGGAGAGGATACGGGAAAATATAATTATTCCCAATATGTATCTTATATGCCGGCAGAATTAAAGCTGTTTAACAGCCAGTCATGTTATACAAATATCCAGATGGGAAACGAATTGAGCAGGGCGGAGGCGCTGGAGCATATGTCGGCTTTGTCCTTTTCAAAACCGGAAGAGCTTCTGGATCGAAACGGCGGTGATCTTTCGGGAGGTGAAAAACAACGTATTATTTTGATCCGGACTATGATTTCAGATAAAGACATGGTCTTATTGGATGAGCCGACATCTGCACTCGATGAAGAAAGCATAAAATGTGTGAAAAAGCTGCTTCGTGACAGCCGGGTGACATTGGTTTATGTGACGCATTTGCCGGAACTGGCCCGGATGGCAGATAAAATTTATATCGTAAAAAATGGAGAGATCATCGACCGTTTGGGTAAGGATGACATTGAAAAAAATAAGAATTATGAAAAATGGTGTGCGTTGAAGTAGCACATAAAAACGGACAGAAAGGATGAGGATGATGCACATTATTCTACCAAATAAAACACGAAAAGTTATTTCGCTTTTAATCGTATTTATCCTATGTGTTTTTTCTATCACAGCATGCAGCACCGATACCGCACAGACCCAAGAACACATGCCGGAAGGCGAGTATACCGTTTCGGAGATTGAACTTCCCTTTGCGGATCAGCTTGGGGAAGATAAGAAGGTATATTATGACTCATGGATCCATGATGATATTCTGGAAATATTTCTTGCGGGAGGAGAAGATCGTAAAATCGGTTTTTTTGAGTGGTATGAGTATGATATGTTGTCTGGGAAGTGGGAGCAAAGGGAATTTGTGTGGAATCATTATCTGGAAAATGGTGAATATGTGTGGGCTGGGGAGGTACGGTATGATTCAAAAGGGAATCGCTATGGAGTCTGGAGAAAGAATGAAGAAGAGGACATGGAAAATATATATCAGATGAAAGATGATGGAACAATAGAACTTTACGTGAATTTGTCTGATTATATGAGGGACTATGAGCAAATGACAAATGGATGGTGCTTTTTGGAAGATGACCGTATCATTTCCACCTTGAAACACTCATCATTAGGGAAAGCGAATGAAACAATGATCATAGATCCTGTAAAGAAGGAAGCGATGCCGACTGTAATGGAAGAAACATTTCTTTTGAACAATGTTGTTTTCGAGGGGGATTATTACATATATCCAGACGAATATGAGAGATATTTGTGTACCCGCAGGGGAAATATGTGGGAGGTAAAGGGGAAGCATTTGACCAAATCGGACGTCAAACTTGAAGAAGAGGACTCTGTTCACACTTTACCGCTTCAAAAGGAAGAGGATAAAATGTATCTTTTTTCCAACCATACTATTTTTACAGAGGGTTACAAAGCAAAAGGCGAGAATACATTTTTTATGTTGGCGCAGGATGAGACAACGGAGATCATGCTGTACCGGATTGAAGAATCATAGATATGCTAACTTCTTCCTTAATTGTTATAGATCCTAAAAACTCAAAAAGTCCCAGAGTACTCTCCGGGACTTTTTGGGTATCAGCTTAGAGTTCAAGACCCTTTCCGATCTTTAACATGTTGAGGATTTTTATTTTCTCATCCATCGAATAATGCTGCAGCACCCTTGAAATCTCCTGATCAACGACGGTATCTTTTTCAGTGGAGTTGAACTCCGGATTGCCGGCATTGAGCAGTGAGTCAATGGAAATATGGCAGAGCTTGGAATAATACATGAGGACGCGGAGATTGATCTTTGTCCGGTTGTTTTCAATGTTGCTCACAAAGGCGATGGTGCTTCCGAGATCCTTTGCAATCTTTTCCTGTGTGATGCCCTGCTCGTTGCGAAGCTGCTTCATTCTTTTTCCAACTTTGTTAAAGTCTATGTTTTCAATTACATCCATGATATGAACCTCCTAAAAGAATATGTATATATTCTAGTTTATTATATGAATAGGTTGAAATCAAGTAAAATTTGTTGTATTATCAAAGAAAATTAAAAAAAGGACAAAAAAGATGAGATATTTTTGGCGAAGTCTGGCGTTTTTACCGGCGATTTTACTTATGATACTGATATTTTCCTTTTCGGCAGCACCGGGAGAAAATTCTTCGGAATTGAGCGATGGTCTCTCTTATCAAATTGTTGACGCTGTCGGGGAGCTGCCATTTACTGGTTGGAGTGAGATACAAAAGAGGGAACTGGCAGAAAAACTTCATACCCCGCTCCGAAAGGGAGCGCATTTTAGCGAATATGCCCTTCTTTCCATTTTATGGGTGGCGCCGCTTGGCTTTTTCATGAAAAAGGGAAGGATCGTGACAGCATTTTTCATCTGCTTTCTCTATGCCTGCACGGATGAACTGCACCAAACCTTCATACCGGGCAGGGATGGAAATTTGACGGATGTGCTGATCGACACATCGGGAGCGTCAGCAGGACTTATTCTGTGGTACTTTTTGTATGGACGCAGACGAGTGTCAATGTTTGTAAAAAAATGCACGCATACTTGACATTTCGTGTCTTTTTGCTATATACTAAAAAAGTTAACATTTTTGGAATCAACCCTCATATGAATGGAGGAAGAGAAATGAATTATCATATTGCGGTCATTCCCGGGGATGGGATCGGCCCGGAGATTGTGGCTGAAGCCGAAAAGGTATTGAATAAAATAGGAGAAGTCTACGGACATTCTTTTGAATATGAAGAGCTGTTGATGGGCGGATGTTCCATTGACGCATTTGGGGAGCCGCTTACAGCGGAGACATTGGAGAGAGCGAAAAAGAGCGATTCGGTGCTTTTGGGCGCGGTCGGAGGAAATGTGGGACAGAACCACTGGTACGACCTTCCGCCGGACAAGAGGCCGGAGGCAGGGCTTCTTAAGATCCGGAAAGGACTTGGGCTGTTCTGCAACCTGAGACCCGCAGTGTTATTTGATGAACTGAGTGGTGCGTGTCCGTTAAAAGAAGAACTCACAGAGGGCGGTTTTGACTTTGTCGTCACAAGAGAGCTGACGGGCGGTTTGTATTTTGGTGAACGGTATACAAAAGAGGTAGACGGAGTTTTACAGGCGACAGATACCCTTACCTACAATGAACATGAGATCCGCCGCATCGCCAGATGGGCATTTGATATTGCGATGAAGCGAAACAAACGAGTCTGCAGTGTCGATAAAGCGAATGTGCTGGATTCTTCCAGACTGTGGAGAAAAGTGGTAAAAGAAGTGAGTGCAGACTATCCGGAGGTAGAATTGACGGATATGCTCGTCGATAACTGTGCGATGCAGCTTGTCAAAGACCCGAAACAGTTTGATGTGATCCTGACAGAGAATATGTTTGGAGATATTTTGTCGGATGAGGCGAGTATGGTGACGGGATCGATCGGGATGTTATCTTCTGCCAGTCTTGGCGAGGGAACGCTTGGATTATATGAACCGAGCCACGGTTCCGCTCCGGATATCGCGGGTCAGAATAAGGCGAATCCGATCGCTACGATCCTGTCGGCAGCGATGATGCTCAAATATTCGTTTAATTTGATCAAAGAATCCGATGCCATTGAGGCAGCAGTAAAAGCAGTACTGAAAAAAGGGCTGCGGACGGTCGATATTATGGATGAAGGAAAGACCTGTCTCGGGACGGTGGAGATGGGAAATGCGATTATAGAAGAAATTCACTAGGAATAAAGGATTGGGATCGTCGTGCGATATTAGAAGAAATTCACTAGGATAGAAAGGAGTAAAAACCATGAAGAGTGATTCAGTAAAGAAGGGGATGCAGACAGCGCCCCAGCGTTCATTATTTAACGCATTGGGAATGACAAAAGAGGAGCTTGAGAAACCGTTAGTCGGTATCGTCAGTTCCTATAATGAGATTGTGCCGGGGCACATGAATATTGATAAAATTGTGGAAGCTGTGAAACTTGGCGTGGCGATGGCAGGCGGAACACCGATCGTATTTCCGGCGATTGCAGTCTGTGATGGAATCGCGATGGGACATGTGGGGATGAAATATTCTCTCGTGACAAGGGATCTGATCGCGGATTCCACCGAATGCATGGCATTAGCACATGCATTTGACGCACTCGTCATGGTGCCAAACTGCGACAAAAATGTACCGGGGCTTTTGATGGCGGCAGCAAGGGTCAATGTACCGACCGTATTTGTCAGTGGTGGCCCGATGCTTGCAGGACATGTACAGGGCAAAAAGACGAGTCTTTCTACGATGTTTGAGACAGTCGGCGCCCATGCAGCAGGAAAAATGAGTGAGGAGCAGGTGGAAGAGTATGTCAGCCATGCGTGTCCGACATGCGGTTCCTGTTCCGGTATGTATACAGCCAACAGCATGAACTGCCTGACCGAAGCGATTGGCATGGGATTGCAGGGAAATGGAACGATTCCGGCAGTTTATTCCGAGAGGATCAAACTTGCCAAACATGCGGGCATGAAAGTTATGGAACTGTATGAGAAAAATATCTGTCCCCGTGATATCATGACGGAGAAGGCATTTATGAATGCGCTTACTGTGGATATGGCGCTTGGCTGTTCCACAAACAGCATGCTTCATCTTCCGGCGATCGCTCATGAGGCCGGTGTGGAGCTGAATCTGGATAAGGCAAATGAAATGAGTGCAAAGACACCGAACCTGTGCCATCTGGCACCGGCAGGGCCTACTTATATCGAAGATCTCAATGAGGCGGGCGGCGTATATGCGGTTATGAATGAATTGGATAAAAAAGGACTTTTATATACCGATTTGATCACAGCGACTGGAAAGACGGTGGGTGAAAATATCAAAGGATGCGTCAACAAAAATCCAGAAGTCATCCGCCCGGTCGAGAATCCTTACAGCGAGACAGGCGGTATCGCTGTCCTGAAAGGAAATCTGGCGCCGGATTCGGCAGTCGTCAAACGGTCTGCTGTTGTCCCAGAGATGATGGTACACGAAGGGCCGGCAAGGGTATTTGACTGTGAAGAGGATGCGATCGAAGCCATCAAGAGCGGCAAGATCGTGGAGGGAGACGTCGTCGTCATCCGCTATGAGGGGCCAAAAGGCGGCCCGGGTATGCGCGAGATGCTCAACCCGACTTCAGCGATCGCTGGGATGGGGCTTGGCTCGTCCGTGGCACTGATCACAGACGGACGCTTCTCAGGAGCAAGCCGCGGCGCTTCCATCGGCCATGTATCACCAGAGGCAGCAGTCGGCGGCCCGATCGCACTTGTCGAGGAGGGGGATACGATAAAAATCGATATCCCGGCAAATAAACTCGAGCTTGCGGTCAGCGATGATGTGTTGGCAGAGAGAAGAGAAAAATGGCAGCCGAGAGAGCCGAAGGTGACGACGGGATATCTGGCACGTTATGCCAACATGGTGACATCCGGAAATACAGGAGCGATTTTAAAGAATGAATTTTAAATAACAGACTGGACGTCTCTGGATGAAGAGACAAAATGAACATTGGAAAGAGGTGCATATTTATGCAATTAAACGGTTCCCAGATCTTGATCGAATGTTTACTGGAACAGGGAGTTGACACCATATTCGGGTATCCGGGTGGTGCGATATTAAATGTATATGATGAACTTTACCGTTATCAGGATAAACTGCGCCATGTGCTTACCTCCCACGAGCAGGGGGCTTCCCATGCGGCGGACGGTTATGCAAGGGCGACGGGAAAAGTCGGAGTCTGTATGGCAACCAGCGGGCCGGGGGCTACAAACCTTGTAACCGGAATCGCGACTGCGTATATGGATTCCGTTCCGATGGTGGCGATCACTTGTAACGTAACGCTTCCGCTTTTGGGAAAGGACAGCTTTCAGGAGGTGGATATCGCCGGTGTAACGATGCCTGTTACAAAACACAGCTTTATCGTAAAAGATGTAAATGATCTGGCGGG
>JAMPFC010000044.1 GCA_023664685.1 Roseburia sp.
TTAGAGCGCTGCCCTGTCACGGCAGAGGTCAAGGGTTCGAGTCCCTCCTGGGTCGCTTTGTAGGACTGATAGCTATGTCTTACTAAAAACTAAATCATGCTGGTGTGGCGGAACTGGCAGACGCCCAGGACTTAAAATCCTGTGGGTGGTAACACCCGTACCGGTTCGATTCCGGTTACCAGCATTGGAAAAGAGCTACGTACTAGTCGATTTTTAATATGCTAGTGTGGTAGCTCTTTTTTAGTGTTTAATTCAAAAGAAAAGAATCCGCAAGAAAACACAAAAAAGCAGCAAAATAATCCATTTTGTTTTCTTGCTTTTTATATTATAAAAATATTAGAGACAACATTTTGGAGACAGCATTTTCATATGAAAAAACAGTGCAGAAATAGAGTATTATGTCGGGAGGTTTTTATGAAGGCTGAGAAGATTGATCACAAGCAAAAACGTGAGTACATGGAAAGGTTTAAGGACGTGTCGGAGTTCTCGGATATTTCTTATCTGCTTTCTCTTCCTGAAGAGGGGGAAAAAGAAATACAGATCAAGCCGGCAGGCGGTTGCTTTTCCCGGACGTTTGATCCGGTAAATGACAAGTTAGTGATCTTATTGTGGGTAAAGATGGATATTCATAATACCGGGGTGAACCTGCTAAAATTATATGGGGGAGATGACCGTGAGAAGAAGGAAATAATACGGGTTGACACGGAGGGAGCTTTCTTTTATTCTTACGATAAAAACCGAAAAAATAAATTATGTCATTTTGAAAGTGATAAATGGTATAGTATTTATCTCACGGTTAATGTTAGGAGGCACAGATATTCGCTGTATATTGATGGGGAGCGTCAGCTTGAACGGGCAGAGTTTTTCCAGCCGGTACAGATGGTTCATACAATTTCAATGGAAAGCTATGGCGGGTTGTCATATGTAAAACAGCTTCGCCTTTATCGGCCGCCTGTCTCATCTGTGCAGGAAGCGGCTAAAAATGGTGTGGTACTGGATGCATTGGAAATGGGTATTCCGGCAGATGGCCATACGATCGTAACCGAAGAATTGCAGCATTTGATTGATACATGCAGCGAATCGGGAGGGGTGGTGTATCTAAAGGATGGAATTTATCTTACAGGTATGATCGAGTTAAGGAAAAATGTTACTTTATATATCGAGGAGGATGCTGTCTTAAAAGGGGTGTTGGATGTAGAGGCTTATCCAACAAGAGAGAGTAAAAGGCATCCCAACTGGAATATGCTCGTACAGGGGCCGCAAAAAGCATTGATTTATGCGGATACGCAGGAAAATATTTGTATCATGGGCGGAGGGACGATTGATGGAAGCGGCGATTTTCCCGGAGAATATGGTTCAGAGAGTCTGCGGGTGAGTGCGATATTGCTTGTGGGGTGTCCTAATGCCTGCCTGTGTGATCTGTACATAAAGGATGCCGGCATGTGGACAGTGCCGCTTGTGGAGTGTGATGATCTGTATATCCATGACCTTAATATCGATTCGACATGGTATCCGAACCGGGATGGAATCGATCTCTGCGACTGCTGGAATGTTCTTGTTGAAAACTGCAATATCAAGGCAGATGATGATGCGTTGTGCTTTAAGAGCGGAAATGAGAGTGGTTGTGATAATATTCTGATACGCGATTGTTTTATCGTGAGTACGATGGCAAATGGGATTAAATTTGGCACTTATAGTTATGGAGGTTTTACAAATTGTATTTGCGAGAGGTGCGTGGTCAAGGATACGAGAACATGTGCGATATCCATACAAAGCGTGGATGGCGGAAAGATCAAAAATTTACAGTTTCATCAGATTTCGATCCAGAATGTGGAAAGCGTGTTTTTTATTCTGATCGGTGATAAAGGCAGAACGCCGGATTGGGGACAGCACCGGATCGGCAGCATAGAGGAAATTACTTTTGATGAGATTGAAGCAGAGGGCGTCCGAAGAAGCTATGGCAGTTATTTGGGCGGCTTTGAAGAGGCGGGCTGTATCTATCGGATCCGTGATATTCTCTTTTCGCATGTGAATGTCGTTTATAAAGGTGGCGTTTTGGAAATGCCGCCGATTCCAGCAGAATTTGCGAATCAATATCCGGAATCAAATTGTTTTGGTGTGTTACCGGGTGCGGGTTATTTTATCCGCCACGCAGAGCGTGTGACATTTCGTGATTGTCAGACGGAGGTTGCTCTTTCGGATAAGCGGCCGGTGTTTTATGTGGCGGATGGCACGGATGTTTTCGTAGATGATAGAAAATCTAGTTGCAGCCACCGCTGCATCGTTACAAAATGAGATGGAGGGATAAGAATGGAAGAAAGAATTACGATTCGGGGAGATCGGACAGTCCCCTTTCACAACAATGTCGGTTACTGTGTTGGAACCGGCCGCATGGGTCTTGCGCTGCACAGCGAATATCCGGAACAGCTGCAGTTTGTACAGGAAAAGATAGGGTTTTCTTATATAAGGGGGCATGGGCTTTTTTGCGATGATATGGCTATTTATCAGGAATATACAGATGAAAATGGGGATGCGGCTGCAGAATACAATTTTACATATCTTGACCGGGTATTTGACAGCTATCAGAAACTTTCGATCCGTCCTTTTTTGGAATTGGGATTTATGCCGGAAAAACTGGCCTCCGGAACCCAGACCCAGTTTTATTGGAAGGGAAACGTAACATCTCCGGCGGATTATGATAAGTGGTGTGGGCTTGTTCAGGCAACACTCCGGCATCTGCTTTCCCGGTATGGGGAAGAGGAAGTGCTGTCATGGCCGATCGAGGTCTGGAATGAGCCGAATTTGACGGGGTTTTGGGAAAATGCAGATATGCAAGAATATTTTAAGCTGTATACGAGAACGGTGTATGCTGTAAAAGAAGTCCATCCGGAATTTCAGGTGGGAGGCCCGGCGATCTGCGGCGGAAATGATGAGGTCTGGATGAACGGATTTTTGACGTATTGCAGTGAAAATGATGTGCCTTTGGATTTTATCACGAGGCATCACTATACGATTGATGTTCCTGAACGGAACGGACACTATGGCTATGCGGAATTATACACGTCGGAGTACGCATTTAGCACGTTGGAAAACTGCCGGAAAATCATAGAGAGTTATGGGAAATGCAAGGATATACCTTTTTATATTACGGAATTTAACACCGCTTATATACCAAATTGTCCACTGCATGATACAAATGAAAATGCGGCGTATCTTGCAAGAATGCTCTCTGAGATTGGGGATTATTGTACGGGATATTCCTACTGGACATTTGGGGATGTTTTTGAGGAGCAGGGAGTTCCGTTTACTCCATTTTACGGTGGTTTTGGTCTTGTGGCAAATGGCGGGATACCAAAGCCGACGTTCTGGGTATTTCAGTTTTATAAGCAGCTTCAGGGACAGTGTTTGTATCGTGACCAGAATATGGTGGCAGTGCAAAAAGAGGATGGTTCACTTTGTGGAGTGGCTTGGAATCTTTCGAGAGAGACGGAGAGTGAGGAGTTGAAATTGCATATTCATTTTCCAGATCTGTCCGGGGAATATTGTTTTCTGAAGCGGATAGTGGATGAGACTGTTTGTAATCCGCTGAAAGTCTGGCATGATCTGGGAGAGCCAGCCAACTTAGATGAGAGCCAGTTAGCCATCCTGCGGGAAGCTTCAAACCCGCTTGTTGTTACAGAGAGAAAGCTGGCAGACAGAGATGGGTTGCATGTTGAACTTTTGCCGGGACGCAATTCTGTGATCTTTTTTGAAATTTTGGATTCGGAGATCAAGAGTGACCGGGGATATGATTATGAGAGGGTTTATCACCATATAGACCGGCGCCTAGAATAATAATACAGTCGCCGGTCTCTTTCAATTCCATACTTTCTTCTGGTCAGTATGTGTTTCCTTCATATTAGTTTACCTTTGGAAGATTGGCAATGCTTTTTGCGATGTCTTCATCGGTCGGGATATAATCCTGCATTTCCCCGTCATTGAATTTTTCGTAAGCCACCATATCGAAATATCCGGTGCCGGTAAGACCGAATATGATATTTTTTTCTTCTCCGGTCTCTTTGCATTTTATCGCTTCGTCAATCGCTACCCGGATCGCATGGCTACTTTCCGGAGCCGGAAGGATTCCCTCTACTCTTGCAAACTGTTGGGCAGCTTGGAATACCTCGGTCTGCTCTACGCTTCTTGCCTCGATATATCCATCGTCATAGAGCTGTGACACAATAGAACTCATACCGTGATAGCGAAGTCCGCCGGCATGGTTGGCAGAAGGGATAAATCCACTGCCAAGTGTGTACATTTTGGCAAGAGGACATACTTTTCCGGTGTCGCAGAAATCATAAGCATATGTGCCGCGGGTCATACTCGGGCAGGACGCCGGTTCTACAGCGATGATCTTATAATCTGCCTCCCCGCGGAGCATTTCTCCGGCAAATGGGGAGATCAGGCCTCCGAGGTTGGAACCGCCGCCGGCACAGCCGATGATCATGTCCGCCTTGACTCCGTATTTGTCAAGGGCAGATTTTGTCTCCAGACCGATAATGGACTGATGAAGAAGAACCTGTGACAGCACAGAGCCGAGTACATAGCGGTATCCTTCCTGTGATGTGGCTGCCTCTACTGCTTCGGAGATCGCACAACCAAGACTTCCGGTCGTGCCGGGAAATTCTTCATTGATCTTGCGTCCGATGTTTGTGTTCATCGATGGGGAAGGAGTGACCTGTGCGCCATACGTTCTCATAACTTCGCGACGGAATGGTTTTTGTTCATAAGACACCTTCACCATATAAACCTGACAGTCCAGATCAAAATAAGAACATGCCATCGACAGGGCAGTACCCCACTGGCCGGCTCCGGTCTCTGTCGTAACTCCTTTTAAGCCCTCTTTTTTTGCGTAATAAGCCTGCGCGATCGCAGAATTGAGTTTGTGGCTTCCTGATGTATTATTTCCCTCAAATTTATAATAGATATGGGCTGGTGTATCAAGCGCTTTTTCCAGACAATACGCCCTTGTGAGAGGGGAGGGGCGGTACATTTTGTAAAAGTTCCGGATTTCCTCTGGAATATCAATATACGGTGTCGTGTCGTCCAACTCCTGCTTGGCAAGTTCTTCACAAAAGATCGGCGTAAGTTCTTCCAGAGTGATCGGTTTTAACGTTCCCGGATTCAGGATCGGCGCCGGTTTGTTTTTCATATGGGCGCGTACATTGTACCATTGTTTTGGCATTTCCTCCTCTTCAAGATAAATCTTATAAGGGATTTTTTTGTTTGACATAACTCTTTCCATTCCTTCCTTGTGCTATGCACTCATATCAAAATTCATACCTGACAGCAGATTGCGGTTCATATCGCGCTGCAGTTTGTCATATGGGTTGGTTGGCTCGCTCGTCGTCCTCATCGTCGTGTGCGTGGTGCCGCCGGACACATAGACGCGTCCACATTCCGGGCATACTGACGTCTTAAGCGTGACGGTGGCTGAGACAAGCTCTTTGTTTGGTTTGCTTCCCTCTGCGATCGCATTAGCCACGTGTTCCTGCTCGTGAGCCATGACTTTTGAGGCAGAATTCCCGGGATCGATATGGCCGGGTGTCTTAAAAGATACATTCCCTTCATTGGAACCATCTACGTATTTGCGGTTTTTGCATGTCTGGCATTCACCTTTTTCAACCTTTTTTCCAGATGAGGTGCCCATCGTACCCTCTGAACCGCGGGTTACTCTGTCGGCCGGGTTTACCGGTGTGACAGAAGATGCATTGTAAATGGGATAAAACGTGTCGTATCCGCCTATTGCACTGATTGATAAACTCATGCGAAAACCTCCTTTTCTAAAAATAAGTATATAAAAATTATACTCTATTATAGGTAGGAAAGTCAATAAAGCATTTGCATTCTTAAAAAATATCTGTATACTAAAGATAGAATACTATGTCAGAAGTGGAGAATGCGTATGAAGTTTTATAACGGACATTGGGAAAAAAGAACCGGGGTAAAGATGTTTCATCCGAGAGAGGTCTATGAGTATAACATAGGGGAAAAGGAATTGGAATGCATCGCGCCGGATACCCATGTGGAACATAAGGGGATGACACTGGATGGAGTGAACTTTACATTTCGGATCACAGTACCCCGGCCGGAAGTGTTCCGGATCCAGATGTTTCATTATATGGGAGTGGTCGAGCGGGGGCCGCATTTTGAGCTTGAACTGAAAGAAGAAAAACTGGAGATTCAAGATCAGGAGGATCAGCTCATCTTGACGAGTGGGCGTGCGAAACTTGCGATTGGGAAAGCAGATTTTGGTTTTACGTTTTTTTATGATGATGAGAAAAGAACGGTTATCAAATCAGAAGATTTTTGTTACATACGGGAAAATGACAAAGGGCTTTTGTATGAGGCGGACAGCGGGCCGGCGTATATGCGGTGTGCGACGTCGCTCGGAGTGGGAGAGTGTATTTATGGTCTCGGAGAGCATTTTGGGCCTTTGGTGAAAAATGGACAGAGCATCGAATTGTATCAGGAGGACGGCGGGACTTCTTCTGATCTGGCATATAAAAATGTTCCGTTTTATCTTTCTAATCGGGCATATGGCGTGTTTATCAATCACAGCGAGCCGGTTTCGATGGAAATTGGGACAGAACGGGTCGAGCGGACTGCATTTTCCGTGCCGGGTGAGAAATTGGATTTTTTCGTTTTTTGTGGTGAGAGCATGAAAGATGTACTGATCCAATATACGGATATCACGGGAAAACCGGGGCATGTACCGGACTGGAGCTTGGGACTTTGGCTGTCTACTTCGTTTGTGACAGATTATGATGAAAAAACGGTTACTACTATTGTAGACAAGATGGCCGAACGGGATATCCCGCTCAGCGTATTTCATTTTGACTGTTGTTGGATGAAGTGTTTTCATTGGTGTGATTTTGAGTGGGACAAGGAGACTTTTCCCGATCCGGAGGGGATGCTCAAGCGGCTTCACGAAAAGGGAGTGCGGATCTGTGTGTGGATCAATCCGTATGTCGCGCAGGCATCAGAGCTTTTTTGGGAGGGAATGGAGAATGGGTATTTTGTCAGGCGGACGAATGGAGATGTGTGGCAGTGTGACAAATGGCAGGCTGGGATGGCGGTGGTCGATCTGACGAATCCGGATGCCAAACGGTGGTATCAGGCGAAACTGGCAAAGCTTCTTGATCAAGGCGTTGACTGTTTTAAGACTGATTTTGGGGAGAGGATACCGATTCGGGATGTACAGTTTTTTGATGGTTCCTCTCCGGAAAAAATGCATAATTACTATTCATATCTTTATAATGAGACGGTGTATGAGCTGATCCGCGAGAAAAAGGGAGAAGAGGATGCGGTCGTATTTGCGAGGAGTGGCACGTCTGGCGGACAGAAATTCCCGGTTCACTGGGGCGGGGACTGTTTTGCTGCTTATGAGGCAATGGCGGAGAGCCTCCGCGGCGGTTTGTCGCTTACGATGTCAGGATACGGTTACTGGAGCCATGATATCGGTGGATTTGAAGATACTGCGACACCGGATCTTTATAAAAGATGGGTGGCGTTTGGATTGTTATCTACGCATTCCCGGCTTCATGGGAGCAATTCTTACCGCGTACCGTGGCTGTTTGGGGAGGAGGCAGTCAGGGTGCTGCGCCATTTTACGAAGATAAAAGAAGAACTGCGGCCTTATCTGGTGGAGCAGGCGAAGCTCTGCCACGAGACAGGTGTGCCTGTCATGCGTGCGATGGCGCTTGAGTTTGCGGACGATCCAAATTGTGCGTATCTTGACCGCCAATATATGTTGGGCGATACGTATCTCGTGGCGCCAGTGTTCAATCCGGATTCTAAGGCGAGGTATTATCTGCCCGCCGGGAAATGGAAGAATTATTTTACGGGAGAGACCGTGGAATTGGACAGCGGGCGTTGGTTTGAGGAGACGGTGGACTATTTTACGATTCCCCTTTTTGAGAAAATATAAGCTACAGGCAGGAGGAAAAAGCAAATGACGAAAAAACAGCGGGCAAATGAGATCATTGAGCGTTTGGAAAAGGAATATCCACTGGCGGATTGTACGCTGGATTATGATGAGGCGTGGAAACTTCTCGTCAGCGTGCGTCTGGCCGCACAGTGTACCGATGCCAGAGTAAATATCGTGGTGAAGGAATTGTATGAAAAGTATCCGTCGCCTGCCGCATTGGCAGCAGCGACGGTAGAAGAAATCGAGGAAATCGTGAGACCATGCGGGTTAGGGCCGAGTAAGGCGAGAGATATCCACAAATGTATGAATATGCTCGTGGAAACGTATGGCGGAAAGGTGCCGGAAGATTTTGATGAATTACTGAAACTGCCGGGAGTGGGGAGAAAAAGTGCGAACCTCATTATGGGCGATGTGTTTGGGAAACCGGCGATCGTCACCGACACACACTGTATCCGCCTGACAAACCGGATGGGGTTAGTGGATGGGATCAAAGATCCGAAAAGGGTAGAGATGGAACTCTGGAAGATCATTCCCGGAGAAAAGGGAAGTGATTTTTGCCATCGGCTTGTGCATCATGGACGAGAGGTGTGTACAGCGAGGAAGGCGTATTGTGAAAAGTGCTGCCTGAGTGATGTGTGTAAGAAAGTGCTATCGAAGTGAACTCCCAATCGCATCCCCGAGCCGAACCTGTGTCTCGTAACCCGCTTCCGTGTTTGGCAGCAGGTCTTCCCGCAGTTTGACAGCATCCTTTTGTAAAAGCAGGATGATCGTAGAGCCGCCAAATTCAAAATAACCTTTTTCTTCGCCGCGGCGGACAAGGCAGGAGGCTTTATGGTTTACGATCTTTCCGACCATCAAGGCACCGACCTCCATCTGGAGTACTTCGCCAAACCAGTCAGAGTGGATCAAGGTGTATTCTCTGGAATTTTCTTTGTATACAGGGAGACAGTCGTTTGCGACGGGATTTACCGTGTGTAATGTACCCGGGATAAAATAATTTTTCGCCTGCGTTCCGCTGACGGCATAACAGTATCTGTGATAATCGCTTACCGTGAGACGGAAAATAAGAGCATATCCGCCCTCAAAACGTTTTGCGAGTTTTTGGCTGTGAAGCAGGGAACGGACGGTGTACTCTGTATTTTTTACATCGAAGGAGAGCTGTTCTGTGATCGGATAAACGGTGACAAACGAGTCACAAGGGCTGATCAGAAGTTTTTCATCTTCTGGAATCATGCGTTTTCCGGGTTTTATCCTGCGTGTGAAAAAATCGTTGTAGGATGTAAACGGCCGCTCTTCAAAATCCGCCATGTCGATGTTGTTTGAGCGGATAAAGGGTTCGATAAAATGACAGGAAAAACGTGTATTCAAAAAATTGCCGGCGATTTTTGAAAAAAGAGGGCTGACCAACGGTTTGAGCAAAAGCCTGCCAACCGGCGTCATGTACATAAAATGCAAAAGTTTGTCCTGCCCGGAATCGGTATCTGTTTTTTTTCCATAAATGTCAATCTGCTTCATATATAATCCTTTCCATCCTGTTAAAAGATTCTAAGTATCCTTAGTACGACAATCCCCATGAAGATCAATATGAAAGCGACCATAGCATTCGATGGTTTTCGGATCTTAAAATCCAGAATATACAGGAAAGCGATGGCGAGCATGACAAATGGCAGCGCTGTGAGAAAAAGCTGCTCGGAAAATGGACGGAACATATAAAGGATCGGGAAAAAAATAGCGATCGAAGTGATCGGGAGACCGTGATAGCATTTGCGGTCTTCTTTTTCCGGCTGGGTGTGTTTGATCTCCTCGAGTACGTTAAAATAAGCCAGACGGATAACTCCGCACAGGACAAAGACGATTTCCACCGCAATGCCGAATGCGTTATTTAATCCCATCGAGTATGCGATGATAGCCGGCGTCACGCCAAAACAGATGGCGTCGCACAGAGAATCGATCTGTACTCCGAAGATTTCCTGTTCCCTTGTTCTGTTTTTCATACTCCTTGCCACTTTGCCATCAAACGTATCACAGGCGCCGGCAAGGGCGAGGCAAAGAATCGCAATGTCATAATTTCCAGTGAGAGCCTGTGTGATCCCGAAAATAGAAAGTGCCACCCCGAGATACGTAAGTATCACCGAGTAATTGTAAAATCCAATCATCATTTCTCCTCCATTTTCTTCAGTTCATCCGTTTTTCCAGATGTGACTGTCATATGTGTAATACATGTTATGATCCCGCTTAAGATAATGAGCATATAATAACTGATCCCCCGGCTCATCAGCATACCGGACAGCGTAAGCGCTGTGCTGCCAAATAGCGGGCCAAAAATCTGCAAAAATAAGCGTTCGCTGATGCCCATTCCGCCGGGAAGCGGCAACATGTCGACAGAGACAGAGATCGCCGACTGCAAAAGCGTTATCGTCAGATAAGAATCTGTATTTAATCCAAAACTTCTATAGACAACGTATGTGACGGAAAATAAAAGTATACGTTGTACAAAGGTGATGATGGTCGTATTGAAAATGACCAGTTTATTTTCTTTTAAAAAGACAGAAGCATTTTTATAGTTATCCATCGAAGCCTGAAGGCGTTCCATGCGGTTGTTTTTATTCTTCATAATATGAAGCTTCTGCAGCAGCATAAATCCCTTAACGATAAGAAATCTGGCAGTATCCGGCAAAAACACGAGAAGGCTCATAAACAGGACGCAAAATACATTTAATCCAAGTCCGAGATAGAGATAAAATTGAGCTTCCAGTGTAAGCGTCTGGATGAGTCCCTGACCGAATATGGCAAGAGCCAAACCGATAAAGACGAGTACAAACTTATATTCAATCGTCACAAGCATGAGAATGATCGTGGCGGTCGGTATTTTTATTTTCTGGCGCTGCATGTAAAAAATCTGTGCCGGCTGGCCGCCGGTGGCAGAAGGGGTGATGCAGCTAAAAAAGAAGCCGACAAAGGAGTACCGGATGCAGTTGATCAGGGGCGCCTTTATTTTTACTGCGTGGAGCAGATATTTTATGATGACAGATTCCCCGCATACATAAAGCACGACCAGTATAAGCCCGATCACGAGATAGCGGTAAGGCACGCTTTTCAGTGTATCAATGATCGGGGTGAGATCCTGATCCCGGAAAATAAGCCACAGTGTCAGTGCCAAAAGGATGAATAAAAAAGAAATATTCAGCACATTTTTTCTTAACTTACTCAATGATGTTCTCCTTGCTGATAAATCCTAATTTGAGATGTATGCGGTCAAAAAAACCTTGTACATACCGGTATGCCCCGATGCGTTTGTTCAGGGCAAAAAGTATCTCTGCGATAAGGAGTCCCGCCGCTGCGTCCACAAGATAATGCTGCTTGGTGGTCTGCGTCGATATGACGACTAACAGGGCAAAAACGCAGGAAAACCCGCGATACCAGACAGGAACCCGTTTGTTGCCGCGGATGCCGATGTAGCACATCCAGCTTACGAGACAGTGGATGGATGGGAACAAATTTGCCGGCTGGTCAATGGCATATAAAAAACGAAGCATGACCTCGGCGAAGGAATCACCCATCACTTCGGGACGTATATTTGTAGTGGGCAGCAGAAAAAAGAAAATACCGCACACGATCCGCGACATCATATCCGTTGTTACAAACCGATAAAACTCAGCAGGCTCGTCCTTGTGGATCCGCGCGACCATGATATAATTTACTACCCAGAAGAGATAACAGCCAAAATAAATATACATCCAGCCGGGGACTAATGGAACCATCCGGTCAAGAGCAGTTGTAAAGTCATAATGTTTCCAGTCAGCGCATATACTCATAGCGCCGCTGTAAACGAGCATGTTTAGTCCAAATGCACTTAAAAGCGGTAAGATGCCCCACAGTGGAATGATTTTCGTGATCCATCGTTTCATTTGTAGTGTCCCCTCCAATTCAAAGTTATTTTACTATAAAGAAGTCTTTTTTGCAATTAAATCTTATAATATCTTGTTTTGAAAGGGGAATTATGCTAGAATAATGTTCATGCATCAGGTGGCAGGACAAACGTAAAACCTGTCCGGGACAGCGGTTTCGGGCGGGGAAAAGAAAAGAGAGGATAGGAATATGGGAATATTTGACATATTTGTAGCGGTGATTCTTGGGATTGTCGAGGGAATTACAGAATGGCTTCCGGTGAGCAGTACCGGTCATATGATCCTAGTAAACCAGTTTTTGAATTTCTCGAACGATAAATTTTCCGAAATGTTTCTGGTCGTCGTTCAGCTTGGAGCGATCATGGCGGTTGTGCTTTTGTTCTGGAAAAAGATATTTCCGTTTGACTTACAGCACAAAGAGGGCGGTTCTTTTGTAAAAATGGACATTATGCAGATGTGGTTCAAGATCATTGTCGCCTGCCTTCCGGCAGCAGTTGTCGGGGTTCTTTTTGACGATGTGATCGATGAGATGTTTTATAACCAGATCGTTGTGGCAGGGGCGCTTATCATATACGGTGTGCTTTTTATCCTTGTCGAGAACTGGAATAAGGGGAGAAGGCCTATTGTCACAAAGGTACATGATCTTACATACCAGACGGCGCTTATCATTGGTGTCTTTCAGCTGTTAGCAGCAGTGATCCCGGGGACTTCCCGTTCTGGTGCGACGATCGTCGGAGCGCTTATCATCGGCGTGTCGAGAGGAGCGGCTGCTGAGTTTACTTTTTATCTTGCGATACCGGTCATGTTTGGCGCAAGCCTTTTAAAAATCGTAAAGAGCGTGATGGACGGACTGCATTATGGGCCGCTTGAGATTACAACCCTTCTTGTGGGAATGATCGTGGCGTTTATCGTCTCGCTGTTTGTGATCAAGTTCCTGATGGGGTATATCCGCCGGCACGATTTCAAAGCATTTGGATATTACCGGATCATACTTGGTATTATCGTGTTTGTCTATTTTGCGGTAAGCGGTGCGCCGGTCTTATAACTGAGGAAGACCCAGATAGTTTAAAAGCCCTACATAGATCCCATAGGCAAACTGGTATTGCATCGTCGTGAGCAGTACAAAATCTTCATAATTTGAAATATAAGCAAGTTCGACGAGGACAGCGGGCATCTGCGTCCTCCGAAGAACGTATAATGACGGCCTTACATAAGTGCCGTTATTTTTTGTGCCCACCCGGCGGACGATTTCCCGCACGATATCCTCCCCGAGATAGTAGGAGGGGCTTCCCTCTGCGTATACATAGGATTCTGTACCGTTGATGGCAGGATTTACATTGGCATTTACGTGAATGCTGATGAAATAATCTGCGCCCCATGTGTTCGCCATATCGACCCGTTCCCTGAGACTTGAACTGTTGTCATAACCGAGGATCTCGTCCGGCGTCTGTCTTGAGGTTGCTGCTTCAAAACGATAATCCGAGGCGAGGATATCGGCGAGGTAGGCGCCGACAATGTACGTGATGTCCTGTTCTCTGGCGCCGAACCCCTCCGCACCGGCATTGAACCCATATGGGTTATGTCCTTGATCGATAAAAATTTTGATCGCCATATTTATTTTCCTCCGTGATCGCTTTGTAAAATAATATATTCGTTTGATTTTACTTTGTGAGAGCGCATAAAATACAGGCAGGAAGGGAACAAATAAATCAAATTACTTACGCGAGAATAGAAATCAGCCGGACGGATGGAAAGGAAATGAGGGATTTTTTATGGAAGATATTCTTTATGTGAAAGTGGAGCAGAATGTTCCGGTTTCAAAACGGGATCTGACACTGAAAGATGTAGCGGTTTTGTACAGTGTCAATAAAACAATGGTGCAGAAATTAGAAAAACAGCCATTTTATACGATTCCGAAAAAGGGACAAAAGCTCACGATGTTCACCGTCACGAAAGTATATGAGGCCATTCACAAAACATATCCCAATGTGACGATAGAAAATCTGGGTGAACAGGATTTTATCGTGGAGTATGAAGGAGAAAAAAAGCCGGGAAAGACATGGGAATATATAAAAGTCGCATTGGTGACAGCGGTCATATTTTTTGGCTCGGCATTTACGATCATGACATTTAATGAGGATGTAAATGTGTCCGGCGTCTTTGATAAGATCTATCATATGGTGACGGGAAACCTTCATACGGACGGTTCGATTCTGGAAATTTCATACGCAGTCGGACTTCCGATCGGAATCCTTGTTTTCTACAATCATTTTAAGAAGAGGGATATAAAAAATGATCCGACGCCGATTCAGATTGAAATGCGTACCTATGAGGAGCAGATGAATAAAGCGATGCTGAAATCGGCATCGAGAGAGGGGAAAACGATCGATGTTAATTGAAAATATCGTATTGGGTTTTCTGGGGCTTAGTTTCGGGGTTACGGTATCGGCAGGAGTATTTGCTTTTATCACGATGTTAGATGTGATCCCGAGGCTTGCCCACCGGACAGGGACAGCGAAGCATCTGTATGGTTTTGAAAATGCGATCATACTAGGCGGGACGCTTGGAAATATCTTGATCCTGTTTGTGGAGAGGTTTCCTGTGACTTATGCAGGGATGTCCGTTTTCGGACTATGTGCCGGAGTGTTTGTCGGGTGCCTTTCGATGGCACTGGCAGAGAGCCTGCGGGTCATTCCGGTGTTTGTCAAACGTCTCAGGATGAGAACCGGGCTTCCGGTCGTTTTGATCGCATTTGCTCTCGGGAAACTCGTGGGAACGATCCTGCAGTATTTTTATTAAACAATTTTAAGTTTGGGCAATAAAGCAATGATACATGTTGTTTGAGCCTCGGAAATGGAGGAAGATTATGAATCATGACAGAACGGATATTAAAGATGTGATATTTGAGAATGTTCCAGAGGAACGAGATGATAAGTATAATGATTATGTGGATGAAAATACGCCAAAGGTCAGTTGGATGATCAATCTGTGCAAAGCGTTTTTGATCGGCGGCTTGATCTGCGTACTCGGACAGGCACTGATCAGCTTGTATATGTATCTGGGAATGGATAAGGAGACGGCGGCGCTTTATAATACGCTTTCCCTGATCTTACTCAGCGTCGTGCTGACAGGACTGAATATCTATCCGAAAATTGCAAACTTTGCCGGAGCCGGAACTCTTGTACCAATCACCGGATTCGCCAACAGCGTGGCAGCTCCGGCGATCGAGTTCAAGAAAGAAGGATGGGTCTTTGGCGTCGGTTGTAAAATATTTACGATCGCCGGCCCGGTCATTTTGTATGGTGTCGTAACAAGCTGGGTGTTAGGATTGGTTTATTGGATTGGAACGCTGCTCGGATGGTTCTGAGAACCAGATCACGGGCAGCGCTGCAAATCAAAAGTTTAGTCGTCGACATCTTGTTCATATTCCAGAATGTTTCCGGATTTGGCGTCGATCTTTATCTCATACTCATAGACGCCCTTACGAAGTTCGACCTCATAAACGGATATTCCATCGTCATTGTCAAATTCAGCTTTTACAACCGTGGCGCCCGGCACTTTTTTCAGTGCGATGCTCTGGGCTTTTGATGAGCCGATATATTTGTTAGAAGAACTAGAACTGGAAGCAGTGAGTTTCCATTCGTATTCGAGAAGTTTTCCGTTTTTGGCATTGTACAACAGTTTGTACTGGCGGTTTCCTTTTTTGAGTGTTACTTTATATTCGGAAAGCCCGTCGTCAACCGTGAGGTGGATGGCGGTTACGGACGCCCCTTTTACTGCCTTGCGTGCTTTTGTTTTGATCTTTGACTGAGAAAGATTTTTCCGGTTCTGGATCGAATAACTGGTGTTTGGAAGCTCCCATTCGTATTCGATGAGTTTTCCGTCCGAAGCACGGTATTTGAGATTATACTCCTTTGACTTTTTGATCAGTTCGATTTCGTGTACTGTTGTCCCCTGATCCATATCTGTCTCTGCACTTTTCACATAAGAAGAAGGGACTTTTTTCTTCGCAGCATTTTTTGCCTTGTTAAGACTCATTGCCGTTTTTGCGTTTGCTTCATAATTGTATGGAATGAGTGCGGCAGATGCTGCAAGTATCAATACACCGAAAGAGCGAAATATCGTTTTTCTCATAAGCCTACATCCTTTCTATACAAAAAATGATTACAAACTCATTATATTTTAAAAAAATCCAAAAGTAAAGTAGAAAAAAATTGGAAACTGGTGTATAATGAAATATTATAACGGAAAAGATCATGCAGCATTGGAGGAAGGTTATGATTGAAAATAAAAAAGTTCTTGCAATTATACCTGCCCGGGGCGGGAGTAAAGGCATCCCGAAGAAAAATATAAAAGCTGTTTCGGGGAAGCCAATGATAAATTATACGATCGAGGCTGCCAAAGAATGTGACTACATAGATAAAGTGATCGTGTCTACGGACGATGAGGAAATTGCAGAAATTTCCATGAAGGCGGGGGCGATCGTGCCATTTCTCCGGCCGGACGAGCTGGCGGTGGATGAGGCGGAGCTGATCGATGTGGTGATGCACGCGGTCGAGTTTTATGAGAGAAAGGCAGAGCGGTATGACATTATTGTTCTCCTTCAGCCGACAAGCCCTTTGCGGACTTCGGATGATCTGCAGAAGGCGCTTGAATACTACATGCGAAAAGGCGAAAAATCATTGCTTTCGATTTCGGAGGTATCGGAGCATCCTGTGAACATGCGGAAGTTTAATGAGGAAAATGAACTCGAGAAGATGCTGGGGGACGAGGGAGATGCTCCCGAAGCAAAAAAATATTATAAGATCAACGGGGCGATTTTTATAAACAGTATGTCGGAACTCAGTGAAAAAACAAGGTTTGAGGATAATGTCATGGGTTATGTGCTTCCGAAAGATCATGGAATCGACATTGACGTACCGGAGGACGTGGTGGTGGCAGAGTATTATCTGTCCCAGAATTGTGACGGGGAATTTTTATCCTTTATTGTTTACTGACAGAGCGTTATGGGAGTAAATAATCTTTGGTTTTATGCCGATATAATAAGATAGACAGTGGTTTGTATGTTTTGAGGAAAGGCCGGGAATGCTTATGAAACGAGGAATAAAAAAGACTTTATACCTAATGCTCATATTGTTTTTGTCTGCTGCGGGCATGACAGCAGTGACAGAGGATGTACAGGCGGCGAAAAAGGTACTGCCGAAAAAGATCAAGGTGAAAGGTGAGGCGGCGGCTAAGAACGGTCTCAGTGTGCGGACGGGCGAAACGAAAAAGATCAGTTATACTGTTACGCCCCAAAAAGCGGCAAATAAGAAAGTGACATTTTCTTCTTCAAATAAAAAAGTAGCGAAAGTGACAGCAAAAGGAACGATCGAAGGGGTCGGAAAAGGAACTGCCACGATTACGATAAAATCAAAGGCGAAGAAAGCAGTCCGCTCGAAAGTTCAGGTGAAAGTAGAAGAAGCACCGGTACTGCAGGCGGCAGAGGTAAGTGCTTATCAGGCGGCGGCAGTCAGTTTTCCGCCGGTGGGAAGCGAGCCAATCGAGGGTGTGCTTGATGCGTATCTGGCAGCTTCTAACACAGCGACAGGCATTACACTGAATGCGACGAAGTTAGAACTCGCTCCCGGCGAGAGTTCTCAGTTGGTGGCAACGATCGTGCCGGTCACATCGACAGCAAAGATCACTTGGTCGATCAATTTCACAGGAGGAATCAACGTATCTTCGACAGGAAATGTTTTTGTGACAGACGATACCCCGGTCGGAACGACTGCGGTCATTACGGTTAAGAGCGGCAGGGCGATCGCAGAGTGCGAGGTCGTTGTCGTTCAGGGGCCATGTGTGCATGAGTGGAGTGACTGGGCGGTGACGACCCCGCCACAGTGTCTGGTAGAGGGAGTCGAGACGCGAACCTGTACAAAATGTGCCAAGAAAAGTGAGCGGGCAGTGGATGCTACCGGCCATCAGTTTCTTGACCGCACTCCGAACCTGAAAGACCCGACCTGTACGGAGGCAGGAGAAAAAGAGAAAGAATGCCAGAGTTGTCATGAGGTGATAAAAGAAATCATACCGGCGACGGGGCATGTTCTTGCTCCAAACGGAGAGATCTTGGAAGAGGCGACTTGTACAAAAGAGGGAAAAATCAAGTATACTTGTACCGTGTGCAAGGCGGAGATTGAAGATAAGTACCCTGCGAACGGACATACATGGGATAATGGGGAGCTGACAAAGAGTCCTACCTGTACCGGAACGGGACAGCGTACCTATCATTGTACCGTGGAGAATTGTACTGCAACGAAAAAAGAGTCAGTACCTGCTACCAATCATATATGGACATATGGCGAAATCACAATCGAACCGACTTGTACGAAATCCGGACGACGGGTCTGCACCTGTCTTGTCTGCGCTGCAAAAACGACAGCGCCTGTCGATGCGCTTGGGCATGATTGGGATACGGCAAATCCGAAAGTTGAACCGGCGACCTGTACGAAGCGGGAAATCCGGACGATCACCTGTCGTACCTGTCAGGCGACGACAACAGAATACCGTCCGGCTCTTGGACATCTGCTTCCGGTCGAGACAAATCCAGATGGAAGTCCCAAATTGGACGCAGATGGAAATGAAATTCCGATTTATACAATCGATGAAGAGCCGACCTGTTCTGAGACGGGAAAGAAATCCAGACATTGTGCGCGTCCGGGATGCGATTATGTGACGGAAATCAAGAGTGTACCGAAAGTACCACACAAGTTGGCAGTGCAGACAAATGCAGATGGAACGCCGGTACTGGTGAATGGTCAAGAAGTTCCTCTTTATGAGAAGGAAACTCTTCCGACCTGTACGGTTCCGGGAGTCCGGGTTCGCGCCTGTGTGAACTGTAAGTATAAAGAACGCGTGGTGCTGAATGCCCTGACGCATGACTATCCGATGGAAAAAGAGGCAGATGGAACGCCGAAACTAGATGAAAAAGGCAATATAATCTATATCTATGAAACGATCGATGAGCCGACTTGCAGTAAATCGGGAAAAGAGGCAGTTGTCTGTAGAAGATGTGGAAAAACGATAAATATAAGGTTCTTAAATATACTTGGGCATCAATGGGATGAGGCAAATGCGGTTGTCGTGCCGGCTACCTGTACGTCAGAGGGGACGAGGACTGTGACCTGTATCCGCGAGATTACAGATCCGGATAATCCGACCGGGCCGAAAAAGCAGTGTGGCAGAAAGAGGACAGATATCATTCCGGCGCTGAAACATGATTTTACGACCACATGGATAGACGATAAAGCACCGACCTGTGTCACAGCGGGACAGCAGTCTAAGCATTGCACAAGGTGTAGTGTGATCGATGAGATCAAGGAAGTAGCGCCTAGCGGTCATCATTGGTCTGGATGGACTACGGCGACATCCCCATCACACGGAGCTGCCGGAACGGAAAAGCGGTCGTGTACTGTCTGTGGGGCGACCCAGACGAGAGGCAAGACGGAAGAGCATTCTTATAATACCAATGGCATCTGTCAGACGTGTGGAAAGAGCTTTTCCATGCAGGATACGGTGAGCAGCGATTGGGAATATAAGGTAGATGATACGAAGAAAACCGTTTTGCTGAAAAAATACATCGGAACGAAAGAGTGCATACGGATTCCGGCAAGCATGAATATAAATGTCGGTGGAGTCACAGGAACTTATCAGGTGAAATTTGCCGGAGAATATACGCCTACGACAAAAAGCGGAGTGTTTGCTTCGAATAAGAAATGTAAGGTCAAAGCAGTTTTCTTTGCCGATGGCATCGAGATTGAGGGCATGAAAAATATGTTTTATGGGTGTGAAAGCCTTGAGGCAGTACTCAGTATCCCATCGTCTGTCAAAGATCTGACTGCGGCATTTAAGGATTGTCCAGAACTTACGTATGTGGCGAAACTTCCGGCGGGTATCGAAGAACTTGCCAATACCTTTGAAAACTGCCGCAAACTTTCGACTGCGCCGGCAATTCCGGCGAGCGTAAAGAGCCTGTATTCGACATTTAAAAATTGTGAGTCGCTTACGAACGCACCGGTTCTGCCGCCGGGACTTGAAAATCTCGACTGGACATTTAGTGGCTGTACAGGAATCAGTGAGGCTCCGGCTCTGCCGGCAAGCGTCACCGGAATGACGAATACATTTGAAGCTACCTCCCTGTTAAGCGTTCCAGAAGATATTCCGGCGGGCGTGAAGAAACTCACGATGACATTTTACGGATGTAATGCGCTGGAAACCGTGCCGGAAATGCCATCTACGGTAGAGATCATGGAGTATACGTTCAAGAATTGTAAAAATATTTCATATGCAGCAAAACTTCCGAGAACGGTTGTAAGCCAAGTGGATGTATTTGTCGGATGCGACAAATTGAAATGAAGATATGGATTAAAAAAGAAAGAGGGTGTGATCCCGGTCATCAATGACTGAAATCACACCCTCTTTGTTATAACCACCACATTGTAATTCCTAATTTTTATACAGTATTTATATAAAATCAGATCATTAAATTTCGATTATAACTTTGTTACGTTTGCTGCCTGTGGCCCTTTTTCTCCGTCAATAACTTCGAACTCTACTTCGTCGCCTTCGTCTAAAACTTTGAAGCCATCCATCTGAAGTGCAGAAAAGTGAACAAATACATCGTTTCCTGTCTCGTCAGAGATAAACCCGAACCCTTTTTTGGCATTAAACCATTTCACTGTACCTTTCATGTTGTTGCCTCCTAAAACAAAAATAATTAATACTTTGTAACTATACCACAAAAGGATATAAAAGTCAACTTGAAATCTCATTGAAAATGTAGTATCATAAATACGACTGTGTAGTCTTTTCGCAGTTAGTAAACGAGACGTGTCATGCTTTGTGGCAGAATGGAGGAAGAAATGAACGACAGATTAAAGGTAGGTATCTTGGGCGGTACTGGTATGGTAGGGCAGAGATTTATATCACTTTTGGAAAACCATCCTTGGTTTGAGGTGACAGCGATTGCTGCAAGTCCGCGAAGTGCAGGAAAAACATATGAGGATGCCGTAGGCGGTCGTTGGAAAATGCAGACTCCGATGCCGGAAGCAGTAAAAAAGATCATTGTAAAAAATGTAAATGACGTAGAGGAAGTAAGCGGCGGGGTGGATTTTGTATTTAGCGCAGTGGATATGACAAAAGAGGAAATCCGTGCGATCGAGGAAGCTTATGCAAAGACGGAGACGCCGGTTGTTTCCAACAACAGTGCGCACCGTTGGACGCCGGATGTCCCGATGGTCGTGCCGGAGATCAATCCGGAGCATCTGGAGATCATCGGGAGCCAGAAAAAGCGTCTCGGCACGAAAAAAGGTTTTATCGTTGTAAAGCCAAACTGCTCGATCCAGAGTTATACGCCGGCACTGGCCGCATGGAAGAAATTCCGGCCTAAGACTGTAGTGGCGACGACATATCAGGCGATTTCGGGAGCAGGAAAGACCTTTAAGGACTGGCCCGAGATGGAACATAATATCATCCCATATATTGGCGGTGAAGAGGAAAAGAGTGAGCAGGAGCCGCTTCGTATTTTAGGAACGGTAGTGGATGGAACGATACAAAAGGCACAGTCACCACTGATCACATGCCAGTGTATCCGTGTCCCTGTCCTTGATGGACATACGGCGGCTGTTTTCGTAGATTTTGAAGAAAAGCCCTCAAAAGAGGAATTGATTCAAGCGTTGAAAGAATTTAGCGGTATTCCGCAGGAATTAAAACTGCCGAGCGCACCTTCACAGTTTATCCAGTATTTGGAGGAGGATGACCGGCCTCAGATCTCGATGGATGTAAATTACGAAAATGGTTTTGGCGTGAGCGTCGGAAGGCTTCGTGAGGATACTTATTTTGACTGGAAATTCGTAGGGCTTTCCCATAACACGGTTCGCGGTGCGGCAGGAGGCGGCGTTCTGATCGCAGAACTTTTGAAAGCTCAGGGTTATATCACTGCAAAATAACGTGATGACTGCAGGTTGTTTGTGCATGAAAGATAAATGTAATGAAAGAAAGCATTTGAATTTGGAAGGGAGAGTCAACTATGGACAAATATCGTATACTGGTGAAAGGAATCGTTCAATGCCGGGGAAAATATCTGGTTGTAGAAAAATGGTATGACGACAGGATTTTTGATCCGTATCAGTGGGAGTTTTTGGATGGTATTATGGAATTTTCAGAGACGCCTGAGAAAGCGGTACAGCGGGTGGTGTCCGAGAAGGCAGGAATACCGGTACAAGTGGATAAACCTCTCTATACGTGGGGCTTTACAGCGGGAGAGGTGTGCAGTGTAGGGATTGCCTTTGAATGCTCTGCGCAGACGGAGGAGGTCATTCTCTCCGAAGAACTCAATGACAGCAAGTGGGTTCCCAAAGAGGAGCTTGCAAGTGTCATAACAAATGAGGCAGTACGCAAGGATATTGAGAAGGCAGGCCTCACAAGCAATTTCAATTTAGATGAGTTTGGAAAGGTGGATTTATTTATTGAACCTATGGATTAAGAATGGGCATCTTTTGGATCCTGCGACTGGCTGTGATGAGATTTGCGATCTTTTTATCCGGGACGGAAGGATACTTGCCAAAGGCGAACTTCCACCGGAGATGAAAGCAGATTTTATGGACAGCGGGGTAAAGGAGATCGATGTGGCTGGCTGTTATGTGATGCCGGGATTTGTCGATCTGCATGTCCACCTGAGAGAACCGGGATTTGAGTATAAGGAAACGATAAAAACCGGAACGATGGCGGCGGCGCGGGGCGGTTTTACTGCTGTCTGTCCTATGCCAAATACGAAGCCTTCCACGGACAGTCCGGAAATGATACAAAAAGTGCTTGAAATCGCAAAGAAGGACAGTCCGGTTCATGTGTATCCGGTAGGAGCAGTGACAAAAGGCCAGCAGGGCTTGGAGCTTACGGATATCGAGGGGATGGTAAAGGCAGGGGCAAAGGCGATCAGCGAGGATGGAAAGAGTGTGATGAATGCTTCTCTTTATCGGCAGGCGATGAGGGAGGCGGCAAGGCTTTCGATACCGGTACTGGCGCACTGTGAAGATAAAAATATGGTTGGAACGGGTGCGATGAATGCCGGAAAAAAGGCAGAGGCGATGGGAATCGAGGGAATATCCAATGCGGTAGAGGATGTCATTGTGGCGAGGGATATCCTTTTAGCCAAAGAGACCGGTGCCAGACTGCATCTGTGCCATTGTTCGACAGCGGACAGTGTGGAAATGATACGGATCGCCAAGGAAGATGGACTTGATGTGAGCGGCGAAGTATGCCCGCACCATTTTACTTTGACGGATGAAGAGATTCCGTCGGATGATGCAAATTATAAAATGAATCCGCCTCTCCGTAGTTCTACTGATGTAGAAAAACTAAAAAATGGCTTGCGGGATGGTGTGATGGAGGCAATTTCTACAGATCATGCTCCACATGGGGAAGAGGAAAAGAAGCAGTCGATCGCAAAGGCACCATTTGGGATCGTCGGTTCTGAGACGGTATTTTCCCTTGCAGTGACGGAACTTGTGAAGCAAGGTTTTCTTACGCCGATCGAACTGGTGCGCCGGATGAGTACAAATCCATGCCGGATCTTGGGCGTGGCGGGCGGTTCACTTGAACCCGGAATGCCCGCAGATATTACGATTGCAGATTTTGACACAGAGTATGTGATCGATAAGAATGAGTTTGTATCAAAAGGAAAAAATACACCGTTTCATGGAAGAAAAGTATTTGGAAAAGTGAAATATACGATCGTGGACGGCGAGGTCGTTTATCCGTTTTGAGAGAAATTGTATTTTGGAAAGGAATTTGGAGATGATCAACAAACTAGTCAGTAAAATAAAAAAGATGGAGGCGCCGATCGTGGTCGGTCTTGATCCGATGCTTTCTTATGTTCCGAAGTATCTTTTGGAGCAGGCGGTCAGTGAACAGGGCGAGACGTTGGAGGCGGCAGCGGCGGCTGTCTGGGAATACAATAAGGGGATCGTGGATGCGGTCTGTGATGTGGTTCCGGCGGTAAAACCGCAGATTGCAATGTATGAACAGTTTGGCATACCGGGGCTTCAGGTTTTCAAAAAGACCGTTGATTATTGTAAGTCGAAGGGACTTGTTGTGATCGGAGATGTGAAACGGGGGGATATTGGTTCGACTTCGGCCGCCTATGCAGCCGGACACATTGGCAGGGTACAGGTCGGGAGTAAAAAGCTCCCTGTACTGGATGAAGATTTTATTACGGTAAATCCGTATCTGGGGACGGATGGCATCAAGCCTTTTGTGGAAGTGTGTAAGGAGGAAAAGAAGGGATTATTTATCCTTGTAAAAACTTCTAATCCCTCAAGTGGAGAATTTCAGGATCAGAAGATTGACGGAAAACCTTTGTATGAGATCGTCGGCGAATATGTGGCAAAATGGGGCGAGGAGTGCATGGGGGATGCTTATAGTTATGTCGGGGCGGTCGTCGGGGCGACGTATCCTGAGATGGGAAAGGTTTTGAGAAAGATCATGCCAAAGACTTATATTCTTGTACCCGGGTATGGCGCACAGGGAGGAAGTGCAAAGGATCTTGTGCCATATTTTAATGAGGATGGTCTCGGTGCGATCGTTAATTCCTCAAGAGGAATTATTGCTGCCTACAAACAGCCTGCTTATGAGAAGTATGGCGAAACTGGTTTTGCGGATGCGGCAAGACAGGCAGCACTTGATATGAAGGCAGACATCAGCAGCATTTTTTAATTTCCAAGCGTGGGGTTAAATCCACCGCCTTTAGGCGGTACGGCTTA
>JAMPFC010000045.1 GCA_023664685.1 Roseburia sp.
CGGTTCGGAATATTGAATGCGAATTTCACTATATTGATCCAGACGATGAAGTGTGGAAGGAGCGAATTGCACATAGGAATGAACTGGTTTTAAAGGGAGAGAAACTAGCCTATATTGTCGATAAAAATCTTGCGACAAAATCGGCGAATTTATTTGAGCTACCCTCTGAGAGTGAAATAGATGTGTGGGTTCATTACTAAATTCCAGTTTTGATCAAAATGCGTGGGGATTTTCAAGAATTTAAACCATTGACGTACGAATTTTTACCATTCGTGCACTTTTTTGTTTTTGTAGAGGAAATATGATAAAATAGTCATGTGTTAAATCTGAATTTGTGAGGTAAAGATAATGATAGAAATCAGATATGTAAGTTCAGAAGATAAAGAATTTTGGTATGGTCTTGATAAACATTTGCCAGAACGAGAGTTTGATAATAAGGTTAGCAACAAAAGAGGATATATTTTATTAGATGACAATAAACCGATTGGGTTGTTAAGGTATAATCTTTTCTGGGACAATACACCATTTTGCACAATGCTGTGTATTGACAGGGATTATCATAGAAAAGGTTATGGGAAAAAACTTATGGAACATTGGGAAAACGATATGAAATCACAAGGATATGGTATGCTGTTAACATCTACTCAGGTTGACGAAGAGGCGCAACATTTTTACAGGAAATTAGGGTATAAAGATTGTGGTGGTTTTATTATTGACATACCTGAATATGAACAACCAATGGAAATGTTTTTGATTAAGAGTATTTAAGTAACTTTTTAATTTACAGAGGAGAGATGTTATGCTAAAACAATGTATATGGATTCCTGAACTTGAAACAGAACGGCTTTTTCTTAGAAAACTAACACCAAATGATGTTGATGATCTGCATGAATGGCTGGGGCTGGATACGATTTATAAATATTGGGGGCGTCCGGTAAACAAAGATGAAAAAAATCCAGAACTTCTATTTGTTGATCCGAGACCAAATGTTAAGCGCAAACCGTCCCATGATTTCATCTGGGGGATTGAAAGTAAAGAGAATCATAGCGTGGTCGGGATTATGGAAGTGTTTGATGTAGAAAATGACAGACTTGGTAACATAGGATATCGGATAAATCCTAACTTTTGGAACCAAGGAATTTGTACCGAGGCATTAAATTGTGTTGTAGATTTTATTTTCTCAGAAACAAAGCTAGATAGATTGAATGCGGAAGCAGACATAGAAAATGTTGGCTCAGATAGAGTGTTAAAGAAATGTGGATTTACACAGGAAGGCTGTATCAGAAACGGAAAGATGGGGCGAAGATACTGCACTTACAACATTTATGGATATATCCGAGAGGATTTTAGCCAGAGTGCGAACAGGAAGTGTGTGGAGGAAAAATAAAGTGAAAGACTTATATGAAATAATGGAATGCTGGGGGTGTTCCGATCCCGAGCTTGTCAAACAGTTTCATCCGGACAGCCCAAGGATCGTGGCAGAGTTCCGGACGAAAAATGGACATTATATACTTAAAGGAATCCCGGACGAAGCAGAAGGAAAACGCTGGGGCGAACAGACAATACGCGGGAATGTTTTAGCGCATTGCTTTTTGGGGAATCAGTTGGGAATTGCACCGCGGATTTTTCCGCTCAAAGATCAGGATGTGTATTATGTAAAACGGGGCGGCCATTGGTTTTATCTGCTTGAGTTTATCGAGGGGCGGCCGATGCAGGATACGCCGGAGGATGAGTTTTTGCTGGGCAAGTTGGCGAGGGTGCTGCATTCGCAGGACAGATATTCCTATCCGTCGTCACTGGATGAGAAGAAAGAGCGTTTTTGCGACTGGTTTCAGGAAAAACCTTTTAAGGCGGCATTTGATGCACTCCTTGATGGCATTCCTGACTTTAGCAAATACGACAGATGCCTGATCCATACGGATTTAGGTCCACATAATGCGATGGTTCGGACAAATGGAGAGGCAGTACTGATCGATTTGGATGATTCGGGAATCGGGAGCCGGTATCTGGATCTTGGCTGGGCATTTATCATGCAGTTTGTTGAACATACCGAGGATATGAAGTTGTCTTACCGCTTTGATCTGGCACGGGCTTTTCTGAATGGCTATTATGGAGCCGGGCATATTTCAGAAAGGGAATATGACCTTTTATGGCAGGGAGCGGTTGCTATGCATATCTCGTACATGAAGTCATATGGCCCGGATGCGGTTGATTCTTTATGGCAGATTTTGCAGTTTGGACTGGAGCAGAAACCGGTTTTGTGGGAGATGATACAAAAACAGACATATAAACTTGAAGTTATTCAGGCAACCACGGACATGGTTGCGGACATATATGAAGTGGTTCATATGACGATCAAAGAGATATACACAAAATATTATTCGGATGAAGTGGTTAATTTCTTTTTGGAACTTCACAGTAAGGAACATATTTTAAACGATATTTCTGAAGGAAAAATATATGTTGTTGCTCGTAAGCAGGATATAATTGGAACAGGGACACTGGATGGAAATCATATCAAGCGGCTATTTGTATTACCACAGTTTCAAAGAAAAGGGGTCGGTACGATCCTTATGGATTTTCTTGAAGCTGAAATCATAAAGGATCACGGAGATGTATGGATCGATTCTTCACTTCCTGCCGGAAAATTCTATCATAATCGTGGGTATATTACGAAGGAATATGAAGAATATCAACTGGAAAATGATAAAGTGTTGGCATATGAGATTATGTGTAGGAATCGTTTTCCAATCGATCCCAATGAATATAACGCACCATCTCAGCTTGTAAGACGTGAAATGGAATTACAGGGGATTGATCTAGATGAATTGAGAAAAGCTTTTCCAAAGAGATTATATCTTCTCGCTGACAGTTTATACGACACAATGCTTACAAAAAATGCGGGGATGCTTACCTATCATGTGGGCGGAGAGGTGTATGTTATGAATCATGACCACTCAGTCGGGTTTGTAAAAGGAGAGATGTGTTCGCCGGGGATTGCAACTCAAGCAGAGGATTTGATCGCCGCAGGAGCGAAGGAACTTATTCATGTAGGGTTTGCAGGAGGATATCCGGGAACACGTATCGGAGATGTGGTGATCACGGACGGAGCATATAATGATACAGCTGTTGCGGGTTTGTATGGTTGCGACGAAGAAATCGTTCATTCTACGAAGGAACTTACCGATTTGCTCTGCAAAGAAATGGACGCAAAGGGGATTACATATCGTAGAGGACTGCATCGGACTACCGATGCAGGGTATGTTCAACCAAGTTGGAGTGCAAAATATTATGAGAATAAGGGCGTTCTTTGTGTTGAAATGGAGGGAGCCGGTCTATTTTCAGTGACAAAATTCCGTTCCTGTCGTGCAGCCGGAATCTATGTAATATCGGATTCTGGTTCCGGAGATGACTGGAATCTCGGCTGGGGCGAGAAGGTTTTGGAAGCAAGCATTAACCGATTATGTACTTTTTTGCTCTGCGCAGAGGAACATCAACAGGAAGAAAAAATCAGAGAAAAGGAGTGTAAAACATTATGATTACAGAAACATTTGACAACCAATCACCTGCGATCATCAATCCGCAGCTTAAGGAAGATGCCCCACAGGTGGATGCGTGTATTTTGACATTCTCGCATGAAATTGAAAAATTTGTGTTGGAGAACTATGATTGCAAAAAAATCGCTTCCATATGGTTTGCTACAGGGGAAACACCGATTTACCAGATCGATCACAAGGGAAAGACATTTGCCTTTTGCAAGACGTATGTAGGCGCTCCGGCATGTGTTGGTTCGGTGGAAGATACGCTGGCGGAGATCAAAACGGACAAATATGTTGTATTTGGCGGGGCGGGCTGTCTGAATAAGGAAATTTCACACGGAAAAGTTATGATCCCGACACATGCCTATCGGGATGAAGGAACTTCCTATCACTATGCGCCTGCCGCGGATTATGTTACCGTCCGGAATGCAGATATTGTCACCGCTTTTATGGAGAAAAATGGGATACCACATGTAAAAGGAAAAACATGGACGACCGACGCATTTTACAGAGAAACCGTGAATAACTTTGAAAAGCATAAGGCGGATGGCTGTATTTCCGTAGAGATGGAATGCGCCGCTTTGCAGGCAATGTGTGATTTCAAAGGACTGGATTTCTACACGTTTTTTACGGGCGGTGATCTGCTCGATGCGCCCGAATGGGACTCAAGAAAAAAAGAAGGACAGATGTCTTGCACCCAGCATGATACAGGACATTTCGATATCGCATTGGAATTGGCGCGGTATGTCGTGGGAGATTAAGACAGTTAGTCAGGAGGAATTAGAGTGAAAAAAGCTGATAAATATAAGGAACTTTTTAATAAGGAATATTTGATGGGGCCTAATAGCGTGAGATTACTTGAGGAAATGCTTGAAAAATATCCGCTTGAACAGGAGATACGGGTATTAGATCTGGGCTGTGGAAATGGGTTAACAAGTTTATTTCTGGCAAAAGAAGCTAATGTAAATGTTTTTGCAACTGATTTATGGATCAGTGCAACGGAAAATCATATTCATTTTAATGAATGGAAGGTTTCGGAAAAGGTAATCCCTATTCATGCTGATGCGAATTGTTTGCCTTTTGCAGAGGAATATTTTGATGCAATTGTAAGTATCGATTCATTTCACTATTTTGCAACGCAACCAAATTTCTTTGAAAAGAAGATTTTGCTATTATTAAAACCGAACGGTGTGGCAATGATTGCAATGCCGGGGTTGAAAGAAGAAATACGTGGTAAAAGACCGGAAGTTATGCTTGAGTGGCTAGATGGTGATGAAAGTGAATATGATCTGTTTCATAGCAGGGAATGGTGGTTGAATCACATTGGTCAGAGCGATAAGTTTGAGGTTGTAATGAATTGGGATTTAGAGACTTCTGATGCAGCATGGAAGGATTGGTTCATGTCCAAACACGAATATGCATTACGTGATGAAAAGTTCTTTGAAAAAGGTATTGGGCAGTATCTTACAACCGTTGGATTTGTTATAAGAAAGCTGATATGAAGTGCTACGGAAAGGAACTGTAAAATATATGAAATTATATGCGATTCGATTTGCAAAAGGGTTTCGATACGGAACAAAGGAAACCGTGTTTTGCAGTCAAAAAGGAAATCGTGAGCAGATACCGGATTTTTCTTTTTTCTATTATCTGGTGGAGTTTGACGAAAAATATTTCCTGATCGATACCGGTTTTCGGGACGAGCAGCTAGCGGCGGAAATGGGCGTGACCCTTCTATCGCCAGAGGAGGAGATCAGACAGGTATTCGGTTCATTTCCAGAGATTGATACCATATTCTTGACCCACAGTCATTGGGATCATATAGGCAACATCGACCGGTATCCAAACGCCAAGCTGATCTTGTCAAAACAGACTTATAAAGAGGTCATGTCAGAGGGAAGCGATCTGGTAAAGAACAGGCTGCAGGAAACAAAAGCCCCGATTTCACTCGTAGAGGAAACGGAATGCTTTTATGATATGTTTACCTTTGAGGTGATAGGCGGGCATACAGAGGATTCTTCTGTTCTCTATTTTCGGATTGGGGAAGAGATGTATTGCATCACCGGAGATGAATGCTACTTATGTGATAATATGGAATGCAATCTTCCGATCGGCATCTGTTTTTGCAGCGAGAAAAACGAGGCGTTCATCCAAAAGGCACATGCGGAGGGATGGATACCACTGCCATTTCATGATGCGGGGATTTTGGAGAAGTATGACAGAGTGACGGAAAATATCGTTAGGATACTTTGACGCAGAAAATATTGTTGAAGGAGAAGGAGCGGTTTGGATATTTTAGTGCTAGGCGGTACAAGATATTTTGGGATTTCTATGGTAAAGGAACTTATTAAGAAAAAGCATCGTGTAACAATCGCTACAAGAGGAAATGCCGGTGATGATTTTGGTGACAGGGTCAGGCGGATCAAAGTGGAGAGAACCGATGCAGGGAGCATGAAAAATGCATTTGATGGAAGGTATTATGATGTAGTGATCGATAAGATCGCATATTGTTCAAATGATATAAAATACGCGATGGATGCGTTGAATTTTGAAAAATATATTTATATGTCCACGACGTCCGTATACGATCCCAAACATTTCGATACGAAAGAATCGGATTTTGATGGTGTTCACAAAAATTGGGGATGGTGTGGGCGGTCGGATGCGCCATATGAGGAAATAAAGCGGCAGGCAGAGTGTGCATTGTGGCAAAAATACTGTGATAAAAAATGGATCGCTGTCCGGTATCCGTTTGTGATAGGGAAGGACGACTATACGCAGAGGCTTCGCTTTTATGTAGAACATGTCATACGGGAAATTCCGATGTGCATCGATAATATAAACGCTCAGATGGGATTTATTGGTTCCGATGAAGCGGGGAAGTTTATTGCATTTCTAGCAGATCAGGATGTTACCGGTGCTTTTAATGGAAGTTCATATGGTACGATTTCTGTGAACGAGATCCTTGAATATGTAGAGAAGAAAACAGGGAAAAAGGGAATTGTTTCGGAATCTGGTGAACTGGCCCCTTATAATGAGGAACCAGAATACAGTATAAATACGGAAAAGGCGGAAAAGCTGGGATTTTATTTTTCAACGTTGAAAGATTGGATTTACGATCTGTTGGATCATGATATCGAGATGGTTGAGAAGAAAGTGGAGGAGGAGAAAAATGGAAATTAAAACGTTTGATACTTCATATTTAAGTGAAGTAAAGAGTGTTCTCAAGGATGTATTTTTTTATGAAGACAGTGACGAATTTTTCAATGAATGGGAATTTGCAGAAACAGTATTAAAAACGGATGGCTACCTGCCAGAATTATGCCTTATCGCTTTCGAAGAGGATAAGGTGATCGGTTATAATATTTTAACAAAAGCGGTGATTGGGCAGACGGAGGGATTGGCGCTGGGGCCGTTGGGCGTTAAGCCTGAATATCAAAACAAAGGAGTCGGGACAGCTCTTGTGAACGAAAGCATACGCAGAGCAAAAACAGCAGGATATCCTTGGATCGTTTTGCTCGGTGGAGATTATTATTCCCGTTTTGGCTTTGAAAAAGGACAGAAATTTAATATTACGGTATCAGATCATGATTTTGATAATGAACATATTCAAATATTATTTTTGGATGCGAATGCCAGTAATACAACGTCGGGAAAGCTGATATATTGTGATGCATTTTATGATGCAGAGGGGAATTTGTTGTAGTGGATTTGCTAGTTATGGAGTGTAAAGAGGCAGTTAAGATACCGTCTATTGGTTTAAAGAGTTAGGAGAATGCATCAATGGTTTATTATTCAGACAACAGGATTACTATACGCAACATGGAGCCTTCCGATGTAGCAGCGATTGTTGCAGAAGAGGTTGCACAGGGCTGGGAGGGTGTGACGACAGAGAAATATGAGATGCGGCTCAGGCATCAGGCAGAGGGGCGTGTCGTGGCATTGATAGCAGAATGTCATGAAAATGATAGAAGCAATATCGCAGGTTATGTGAATGTGTATCGTACCGCACCGGGCGGGGCATTTAGGAACAAAGGTGTTCCAGAAATCAAGGATTTTGGCGTGCTGATAAAGTACCGGAATCGCGGGATTGGCACAAAATTGATGGATGTCGCGGAACAGATTGCTGCAGAGTATTCGGATACAGTCTGTATTGGCGTGGGACTGCATTCCGGATATGGCAGTGCGCAGCGCATGTATGTCAAGCGAGGGTATATTCCGGATGGCAGCGGTGTTTGGTTTCGTGATTCGGTCTGTAGAGAGTATGAGGACTGCTGTAATGATGATGACCTAGTGTTGTGGTTTTCAAAAAAGTTAAGTGAGCGTGTTGGAGCATTGCGGCATGTGACAGGGAACCAAGATAAAAGAATAGACAGATAGAGGTGTTGATTTGGAGAATTTCCTTGACCAACTGCTTGGTAGTAATTGTCCTTCAATTGAATATCGTACTCGAAAGGAAATCCTGAATGAGCCATTATCTGATAATGAAGTAAATGAATGCCAGAAGAAAATATGGAGTAGTCCGAAAGTCCATCAGATCTTGGAATGGCAGAATCGTGACGGATATTTCGGGACAAGGCTTCATACTGCACCGACAGGAAGTAAAATATGGCCGCACGAAGGATGCGTTCGTTGTCTGTTGGAAATGGGTGTGCAATTGGATTTTAAACCATTGCAGAAAGCTTTGGATATTATGCTTGTTTCAGGGTGGGAAAAAGAAGGAACGGATAGCAAAGCGGCACAAGCAATCGGATTTGGAATCATACGTGCATCTCTATTTGCACAGGCAGGTTTAATAAAATATGATTTTGTGCATGAATGGGTTGAAGCGGCACTACAAGCATTTCGATATGTTGCCGAAGCGGATAGCTATAGTGATATCGCAATCGAAAATAGGAAAGGAAAGTTTGTGTTTTTGGGTAACAAGCGTATTCCTACTGTTTTTCATATGAGAATGCTTGCATATACGGATATGTGGCGTATAGAGGAAAATCAAAAAATGCTAGCCATAGCAATTAAAAAGTTGTATGAGTGGCTTCCGCTTCCCCCGACATATATTAAAGCGGGTTCACAACTTGTTGCTCCGCTTGGCAACATCATTTATCCGATTAACGGTGGATATAATGAAAAATACGGTTTTTGGTGGTTTCATTTTCATGAGCTGGCGGCACGGATGGGAATGTTAAATGAAGAATCACCATTCCGTAAAAAGTTTGACTTAGTAGATGGCACTCAGCTGGAACGAATTGCAGGAAACTTAGCGAGGGCATCTCAAAGAACAGCATATATCAACTGGGGCGCTTATTCAGGTTTGGCACTAAATGATGACTGGAAAAGCATACAGAATCGTATTTTGGACTTGACATTTCGGCTATGCTTGGCAAAGCATTACGGAATGATTATTTGAAATTCATTGAAACTACAAATATTTTGTGATATTATACGAATAAAATTATAAGGGAGAAAAAATATGGAAATAAAAACATGTATTAAAGAGTCTTTTGTTGTGATTGGAAAAGAAGGTTCAACTTTAGATGGAGAAGGTTTTATTCAAAGATTGTGGGAGGATGCAAATTCTCACTTTGAAGAAGTTCAGCACTTAGCCAAGAAAGATGAGAGCGGAAATATAGGCGGCATATGGGGAGCTATGTCTGATTTCTCGCGTTCATTCAATCCGTGGGAGGATTTCAGCAAAGGGCTTTATCTTGCAGGAGTAGAGTGTGTGGATGATGCAGAAGCCCCGAACGGTTGGACAAAATGGACGATTCCCAGCTATGAATATATCTATGTAGAATGCGAGAGTGACGATACTTTTCCAAAGACAATAAAACATCTGGAAGATCATTCTATTTCATTAGTAGGGGCAGTCCACGATTTTACTTGTCCACAGACAGGAAAGAATTATATGTTTTTCCCAATTAGAAAGGTATAATACGAAAACAAACTTACATATTTGCGTAAAATTAAAAAATAACGCAGCGTGATATATTGCTTGTCACGCTGCGTTATATGCTAATATGGTTTCTGAAAGGAGGCAGGATATGTCATTATATACGACAGGAGAACTTGCAAAGAAGTGTAATGTTTCAGTAAGAACGATTCAGTATTATGATGAAAGGGGGATTCTTGTGCCAACGGATTTGACAGAGGGAGGACGAAGACTTTTCTCTGAAGAGGATGTTGCTACATTGGAAACAATTTGTTTTTTAAGAGATTTAGATCTCTCAATTAAAAATATTGCTGAAATATTGGAATCGAGTGAGTCAAAAAAAGTAATTGAACTTTTGCTTGATGAACAAGATAGAAATATTCAGGAAGATCTTAAGAGAAAAACGGAACAATTAGAAAAAATAAAAGGTATCCGAAATACGTTATCTTCTTTCAAGGATGGATCGCAAAAAACAATTCATGACATATCTTCAATCATGGAAGAAAAAGAAAAACTTAAAAAAATGTACAAAAAAATGCTGATGATTGCAATTCCATTGGAAGCCGCGGAAATTGTGACTTTTGTGATTGGCATACTAAAAGGAATATGGCTCCCATTTTTTATCGCTTTGACGGTGCTGGTTATTTGCACAGTATTCTTAGTTGACTATTGGTATAAACAAACCGAGTATATTTGCCCGGAATGTCATACTAGATTTCAGCCAAAGAAAATAGAAGCCATATTTGGGAATCACACGCCAAAGATGAGAAAATTAACTTGTCCTAGTTGTAAGAGAAAAATTTGGAGTCTTGAAGTATATAGAAAAGAGGTCAATGTATAATGGAAAAAACAAATATAAGTAAAAAGCAATTTATGATTTATATGATCGCGGCATTCGGTCTGGCTTGGATTTTGGAAATGATCGCAAGTATTTTTAGCAACAAGGGAAATCAAATGGTATTTCTCATTAGCATGGCGCTTACGATGTATACGCCATTTGTAGGCGTACTTATAGCACGGATTCCACTAAAAGGCATGGGCTGGGTGCCGCATCTGAAAGGTAAAATCCGATATGTATTCTTTGCGCTTTGGATGCCGGCATTACTAAGCAGCATCGGTGGTGGGCTATTTTTTGTGATTTTTCCGAATGCATTTGATTCTGAGTTTTTGGCTTTACGTAGAAGTTTCGAAGAATCCGGTGCGTTGGAACAGTTGGAAGCACAGGGTTTAACGATACCAATGTGTATACTGCTCACTGTCATTTTTTCGCTTACATATGTACCATTTATAAATATGCTTGCTGCTTTAGGAGAAGAGGTCGGTTGGCGAGGCGCTATGTATCCCTATTTGAAGGACAAACTTGGCGTCACCAAAGGGCGTATCGTGGGCGGCATGATCTGGGGCGTTTGGCACTGGCCGGTTTTGATTTTTGCCGGATATCATTATGGGAAAGAATATATTGGCGCACCAGTACTCGGGCCAGTCATTTTCTGTATCTGTACTACTACGATGGGAATCCTCTTAGATTATGTATATGAAAAGTCAGCACTGATCTGGCTGCCAGCCCTGATGCATGGTGCTATCAATGCATTTACGCTCTTTGAATCCTTGACAAAACCGGAATATGCCAATATGGCATTCCTTGGGCCGGTATGGTGGGGTATCATTAGTATGATTCCGATGATCGTTATGGCAGTCATCCTTTGCGTAAGGAAAAAATAATATCTTTACTTCATACCGTTATAAGGGTATAATTACATCAAAGAAAAGAGCCTATTTATATTACCAAGAATGGGGAAGGAGATATGGTGTGATGAGTATTGATGCTTTTGAGAAGCGGGAACAGATCTTACAGCTTCGTGCAAAGGTACTTCAGGCAGAGAGCCAGTGAAATATAACGTGGAACTTTTACTTTCTGCATAGGAAGACTTAAAGAAAATAGAAGATTATTATGCAACAAAGGAGTAAGAAGTCTATGTATTTATTTGCAGAAGTGATCTTTTACTTTGGACAGCGAAAGCATTTGCCAACAAATGGTTATCGTCCAGATGCTATATTTAACAAAGCACAAGATTATTGGGGGATTACTTTTGTGGAACTATCGGTTGAAAAGTTTGATGTTCCAGCTCTTGCAATCATAAAATTTTCATTTCAAAATTCTCATTATCAAGATGTTACGGAAGGACAAACGTTTATGATCATGGAAGGCTCCAACCAAGTTGGCGAAGGAAAAATCATCTCAATAGAAAAATGAGAAGATAAAACTATCATTTACCATAGATTAAGAAAGGGACTTCAATATGCCGAAAAAGAAAAATGAAATAGCAATCCGTTCTAGCACGCGGAATATCTTATCTATATAGCGGTGGCTGGGGATAAAGCAAATGGCGTCGAAATGCGTTATGAGGATGAGAATATATAACTTACGCAAAAAATGATGGCGACACTGTATGCGGTCGATCTTCGGACAATCAATTATCATATTAAAAAAATTTTTGCTGATAGTGAATTACAGGAACTTTCAGTTATCCGAAAATTTCGGATAACTGCAGAGGATGGGAAAAAATATCAGACGAATCACTATTCTTTGGAAATGATTATTGAGGTTGCGAAAAAGGATGAGCTTGATCCTAAATATTTTTTAGCAGACCTGAATTTGATAGATATGCTTGCTCTAAGTCACACGGTAGCGTTCGTGAAATATTTGATTGGGATTAGCGAGGAATATTAAAATGATTGGAATATGTTCAAAATGTGGAAACCATGAATGGGATAAGAAAGTTGAAAATAACGAAATAATATGTCCTAAATGTGGAAATAGATGGAAGTTTAAAAAGCTTCCTATATTTTTTCTGACTGGGTGTAGTGGAATAGGTAAGACTACTACAGGAATAGAGTTACAAAAAATAACAAGTGACTATGTGATTCTTGATGCAGATATGTTTTATAACATAATGAATCCTCAAAATGAATACGAGAATTATCATATGATAGCACAGATTTTTAATTTGGCTAAAAATATAAATCAGTCAGGTAAAATGACCGTTTGGACTATGGCAGGGAATATTGATAAGCTATATCAAACATATGGTTCTAAATATTTTTCGGAAATAAATGTACTTGCCTTAACTGCGACATCAGAGGAAATAAGAAGACGTATGCAAGATGGACGAAAAATTGAGGACGAAGGATGGATACAAGGTTCTATAGATTATAATGAATATTTTAGAACACATGATTCTTTAGGCGATACTAAATTTGAATATTTAGATTGTACTAATAATACTCCTGAGATGGTCGCAGAAAAAGTGCTTAAGTGGTTAAATTTGTGTTGCAACAAATAAGGGTATTATAAATTTGGAGAAGAATCATGAAAGCAAAAAGTCTATTTATTTTATTATTAGCAGGATGTTTATTTTGTACAGGATGCGGGGAAAAGCAGAACGTATCCCAAGATCAGGAGAGACAGGAAATAATAGTAGAAGAAATGGGTCAGAACAAAGTAGATATTTCCATACTTACGGATGAAACGAAGAAACACTCGGTTTCAGAAAACATGATGGCAAATGACTGCTCTACCTATCAGGCAATGGAGGATCAGTCAGAATGCATACTATATGGGAAGAAAGTGCGCGAGTATTTGAAGCAGCCGGATTTCAAAGGAGATACATATGATCTGATGGCAGAAATTGAAGTTCAAAATCAGATAAAATCAGGTAACAAAAAGTATCAGGCAGGGAATCTTGTATGATGCAGAGGGAATCTTGTATGATGCAGATTATGATATCATTTACCATGAGGGCGGCTATGTGAAAATGCAGACGGAAAAGATGTATTATCTGATGCTTGGAAAGGGCGATGAACCAGACCAGTATTATCTGATCGGGGGATTATATGGGAAGATTCCAGAGGATACGAAAGAGGATATCATTTATAAAACAGATGAACTGGGAGAGGTAAAGAAAGAGGAGGATGACCGGGCAGAAAAATGGATCGCAAGGAACAGAAAGGAGTTAGAAACTAATTTGAAAGGCGGGATATAAAATTTTTGATCAAAAAATGTTTTATTTATTGATAGTAGTATGTATATTATTAACCGGTTGCTCGGTTGAAAAACAGCGGGGGAAAAACGAAGTTCCGCCGCTTCCTGTCAGTGGTGGTTCGATACAGGAACAAGGAAAAATGGGGAGTGGTTTGAATTATAGGTGGGCAAATTCTGCAGGCATTTATCGGATGAAAGAAAATGGTGACATGATTCAATACAGTAGAACTGGAGAAGTAGAAGAAGAGATAAAAGCATCTAGTATTAGTTTTTATGATGATTCTCATATGTTGAAAGTAGATGATGAATGGTTATATTTTTATTTGTGGGATGAGGAAAATTCATGGTGGTTGTATCGAATGCCTTTTACCAAAAAGGAAAATAGTTTGATCGTCCCGGATCATGAGAACAAAGAGAAGGTATATGATACTTCTGAGCTGTGGGATTTTGATGTGGCGGGGAAGTATTTTGTGGGCTTGACTGAGCAGCAAAAGATGTTGACGATAGATATTGAAAATAAGAGGAGTAAAAAAATCACGAAATTGCCAAAGACTTTGAGAGCCTCTTCAAAGAAGGATGAATATTGGACGATTTTGGGATCTGGAGATGATTGGGTACTCTGGGGAGGAAATAGACTTTTTGTGCAAAAGGTTCCTTCGAATGAAGTCGTTAAATTTGAAACGAAAAGAAATGTTTGGTATGATTTTGTGTATGAAATGGACGGAAAAGATATTATATGTTTGAATAAAGATGACTGTGAGTGCAAATGTTATAAATTTGATGGAACCTCGAGGTTACTATTTGATAAAGCAACGGTTAAAAAAATAATTTCCAAAATGTTTCCCGAGGAGGTAGAAATTAAAAAGTGCCAGATAGAACGAGTAGTAAGAAGAGAAGAAAAGTTATATTTGCAAATGAAATATAGAAAAAAAGAAGGACAGCGGACGGAACAATATGCCTTGTTGGTATATGATAATGCTGCTAAAAAATTTTTACGAGAAGAAGAATTATTGGATCACTGTCTGCCGGCAATCCGTTTGATTCCGCAGTGGTGGGAAATGCCAGAGGCTAGTTTTTTAGGTATATATGAAGATAATTGGTATATCAAAAAAGGGGAAAACGTGTATGTATACAATGAAAAACTTAAAACATTTAAGATGATTCAGAAAGGCGATTCGGATTGGAATTGTTTTTATGCCATTGATCAAAATGGACTGGATGAACTAGAGTGAGGTGAAAAAAACAAAAACAACGTGTTTTCAAAGCTTGACAATATTTTTCTGATAGTTTATAATAACTATCAGATACTATCAAATAGAGAAGTTTACGACTTATATATTTATGAAAATTCATTTCCTGCTTAGCAGAAATGGGGTTCTTCGAAATCCAACAATCAGATTTTAAGATATGTGAACATATTAAAATAATATGTCCATATGTCTTGCTCTGATTGTTTTTTTAATATAAATGAGAAATGAAAACATGAAACAGGAGGAAAAAGTTATGAGTGATAAAGAGAAAAAATATGATGCAGAGTATATAAGGTATGTGGAAAGTGGAGAGTCTGCGGCTGTTTTTATTGCGAGGGATTTGTGCAATGAAATATCCACAAAAGGGAAATGGATTGATGTTGTAGATTTAGATATATATCACAAGAGAGGAGGAATAGCCTTTAATTATTTTATTGTAGAATTGTTTGATCGAAAAATAAAACCTGAATATCCGAAAGACTCAAGTCAAGATGAAAAAAACTACATTACATGGAAAACAGCACATATGGACATTGAGAGGCAGAGAAAAAAAGGAATAAAGGGGCCAAAATATATTGTGTTATGCCATTTATATAACAAGAATAAAGGAACTTATCAAAAAAGAAAAGTATTATGGAACAAAAGATTTGAGAGATATGTTCCGATTGGATGGAAAACATCATCTTGTGAATGGCGTGAAAAATTAGTGTATGTATCGCCCAAGAAAGACGACTGGCGATATAAAATACAGGCTGTGAAAAGGATAAATGCCAAACATATAAAATATATTACTAAAAATAAAAATTCAATCATCAAAAAGATCATTAAAAACCGAAAACCACATTTAGAATTTTTTTATAAAGAAGATTGAAAGAGAAATAATTGTTCAGTTACGATACAAATGATTTCCCTTGCAGATTTACAGTATTTTATAAAAATGCTTTTCAGAGCATGGGTTATAAATGCGCCGGTATGAGGCGTGGAGATTTGCCTGTTTTCACATTTCCATGCCCATACCGCTGCGTATTTATCGAGCGCGAGCGCCCATGCGGGGAAAACATTTTTTATAGAATACGGAAACTGCAACAAAATCATCTCTTACAAAATATGGAAGCCATAACGAAAAACAGTTGACAATTCCCCGAACCCATGATATATTATAGAAGTATGCCGCACAACGAGGTATAGTTCTGCCCATTTCTCGGTTTTTCCTATCGGGATTTCACATGAGGCAGGCACCGTAGTTGGCGAGTAAAATGATTAGGAGGTGCTATATGTACGCAATTATAGCAACCGGTGGTAAACAGTATAAAGTAGAAGAAGGCGACGTGATCAAGGTTGAAAAGCTTGGTGTGGAAGCAGGAGAGACCGTTACATTCGATCAGGTTCTCGTTGTCAGTGATGGAGAGACGAAAGTTGGTACTCCTACCGTAGCAGGTGCTTCTGTAACAGCGACAGTTGTTGCTGAGGGAAAAGCAAAAAAAGTTATTGTTTACAGATATAAGAGAAAAACCGGCTACCATAAGAAGAATGGTCACAGACAGCCATTTACGCAGGTTAAGATCGACAAGATCAACGCTTAATGCGTTCTGGTCGGTACTTGCTTGCAGGGAGGTGTGTCCATGATTCGGGTTCGTGTTAAGAAATCGGACAGTGGAAAAGTGACTGGTTTTAATGTTTCTGGTCATGCGGGTTTTGCCAAAGCCGGTACAGATGTTGTCTGTGCAGGGGTTTCCGCATTGGTGATCAACTGCATCAATTCGATTGAGCAGTTTTCTGATACCCGGTTTGATCTGGTACAGAACGAACAGGACGGAGTGATTGATTTCTCCTGTAAGGAACCTTTGGATGACAAAGCGGTACTGCTTATGAAATCCTTGTTTCTGGGAGTGCAGGAGATTCAGGACACATATGGAAATGAATATGTTACATTTGATTAATTTTTGTTAGGAGGGAAATATCATGATGAAAATGAACCTTCAGTTATTTGCTCACAAAAAAGGAATGGGTTCTTCCAAGAATGGACGCGATTCCGAGTCAAAGAGATTAGGGGCAAAAAGAGCAGACGGACAGTTCGTTTTAGCTGGTAACATTCTTTACAGACAGCGTGGTACAAAGATCCATCCGGGTACAAACGTTGGAAAAGGTGGAGATGATACACTGTATGCACTGGTTGACGGTATTCTTCGTTTCGAGAGAAAAGGAAGAGACAAAAAACAGGCCAGCGTATATCCAGTTGAAACAGAATAATTTACGTGACTGCAGAGCCTCAGGCAAAGGCGGTTATAATTTCTGAATGATTTAGGGCTGTCAGGATTTTGACAGCCCTTTTCTACCATATAAGGAGGCAGGCATGTTTGCAGATCAGGCAAAAATATATATCCGTTCGGGAAAAGGCGGCGACGGGCATGTTAGTTTCCGGCGGGAACTTTATGTGCCGGCAGGAGGGCCAGATGGCGGCGACGGTGGAAAAGGCGGCGATCTGATTTTTGAAGTGGATCCCGGGATCAACACATTAAATGATTTCCGTCATATCCGGAAATACATTGCCGAGGATGGAGAGCCGGGGGGAAAGAAACGGTGTCATGGAAAAGATGGGAAAGATCTTGTTGTAAAAGTTCCGGCGGGAACGATCGTGAAGGAGGCTTCCTCCGGACAGGTCATCACGGATATGTCTTATGAAAATAAAAGAGAAGTTATCTTAAAGGGCGGGCGCGGCGGAAAGGGCAACCAACACTACGCAACGCCTACGATGCAGGCGCCAAAATATGCCCAGCCGGGAAAACCGGCGACGGAACTTGAGGTATTACTTGAACTTAAGACGATCGCAGATGTCGGGCTTGTCGGGTTTCCGAACGTCGGGAAATCCACATTTTTATCCCGGGTCACTAATGCCAGACCCAAGATTGCAAACTATCATTTTACCACGCTGAATCCGAATCTGGGAGTTGTCGATCTGGAGGGAACCGATGGGTTTGTGATCGCCGACATTCCGGGCTTGATCGAGGGCGCCTCAGAGGGGATCGGGCTTGGCCATCAGTTTTTAAAACATATTGAACGGACGAGGGTCATCGTCCATATGGTGGATGCCGCCTCTACTGAGGGAAGAGATCCCGTTCAGGACATCCATGTGATAAATGATGAGCTGCAGGCATACAGCGAGGAGGTTGCCTCCCGGCCGCAGGTGATCGCCGCAAATAAGACAGACTGTTTTTATGGTAACGAAGAGGAGACTGTGATCACTCTTTTAAAGGAAGAATTTGAACCTCAAGGGATTCAGGTATTTCCGATATCGGCAGTTACGGGAAGCGGCGTCAAAGAGCTTTTATATCATATTAAGAAAATGCTCGATGAGATGAAGGACGAAAAAGTCGTATTTGAAAAAGAATATCTGATCAAAGAGCCTGATTTTCAGAATGAACCCTTTCAAGTATTTCGGGATGAGGACGGTATCTTTAAGATCGAGGGGCCAAGAGTGGAGCGGATGCTCGGTTATACGAATCTTGACTCCGAAAAAGGATTTGAATTTTTCCAGAATTTCCTAAAAAATAATGGAATGCTGGAAGAATTAGAGGCTCTTGGGATTGAGGACGGAGATACGGTTCAGATTTATGGATGGAGTTTTGAATATTATCGATAAGGAGATTAGAATGACAAGTAAAGAACGAGCACATTTAAAAGGACTGGCGATGAACATTAACCCGGTATTTCAGATCGGCAAATCCTCACTCACACCCGAGATCACAGCGGCGGTCGACGAGGCACTTGAAGCAAGAGAGCTGATCAAGCTTCATGTGTTGAAAAACTGCTTTGACGATCCGCGTGCGATCGCAGAAATGCTTGCCGAACGAACACATTCTGAGGTGGTTCAGGTGATCGGGAAAAAGATCGTTTTATACCGGAAGTCGAAGGACAAAAAAAAGAGAGGATCTGATCGTGTTGAAAACAGGCATAATGGGAGGAACCTTTAATCCAATACACAACGTCCATTTGATCATGGCGGAAGAAGCCAGAAAACAATTTGATCTGGATGAAATTTGGTTTATGCCCTCGAAAAATCCGCCTCATAAGGAGAAAGATGAGCTTGCGTCGGATGAACACCGCAGACGGATGATCGAGCATTCGATACAGGACAATCCGCATTTCCGGTTTTCCGGAATGGAACTCGAGAGAGAGGGAATCACTTATACAAAGGACACTCTGGAAGAATTGAAAAAAATGTACCCGGAACATGAATTTTATTTTATCATGGGCGGGGATTCGCTTGCCACGATGGACAAATGGAACCGGCCCGATCTTATTTTTCAGAACTGTCATGTCCTTGCGGCAAACCGTGATCAGACAGACAATCCGAAAATTCAGGAGTGGATCCATTTTTATAAGCAAAAATACGAGGGGGCGCAGATTTCAGAGATTGCGATGCCATCAATTTCCATTTCTTCTGAAATGATACGAAAGAAACTAGCAGCCGGACGGAGTATTTCAGACTATTGTCCCGCCACAGTGGCAGCTTATATCAAATACAATGCTCTGTATGGGTTTGAGGGAGAACTTTTTGAAAAAGAACCCTCTGATAGAGAAATCGTAACATATCTTTCGGCATGTCTGAGGCCAAAACGATTGTTTCATACACTCGGTGTCGCAGTGACTGCGGCAAATCTGGCGGCGGTACACGGATGTGATCCGGCAGACGCCTACCGGGCAGGACTTCTTCATGACTGCGCCAAATATCTCACCGGGAACGAACAAAAGGCACTTTGTAGGCAATATGGGATTTCCTTGACATCGGTCGAATTGGAAAATCCCGTACTGATCCACGGAAAGCTCGGCGCTTTTTTTGCCCGGACAAAATATCATGTCGGGGATGAAGGGATATTATCGGCGATCCAATATCATACGACAGGACGTCCCGGGATGTCCTCCTTGGAAAAAATTTTGTATCTGGCCGATTACATGGAACCGGGAAGAAATATGAAATGCAAACCGTATTCGCTCAAAAAAATCCGGAAAGCCTGTTTTTCTGATCTTGACAAAGCACTCAATATGGTTTTGGAGAACAGTGTTGATTATTTGCAAAGTTCTGGAAAACCAGTGGATGAGCAGACGATAAAGACGTATGAGTATTATAAAAAATAATAGCAGATGAGTAACCATAAATATATTGTAGCAGGAGGAGTATATGCTGGATTCAAAGGAAATGGCAAAAGTGGCATATGATGCCCTAGATGAAAAATTAGGAAAAGACATTCGTATTATTAAAATTGATGAAATCTCTGTCATCGCAGATTACCTGATCATAGCAAATGGGCAGAATAGTCTGCAGATCGCCGCCCTCACAGATAATGTGGAGATGAGGATGGCGCAAAACGGAGTGGAGAACAGACGGATCGAAGGAAATAAAAAGTCCACATGGATCCTGATGGATTATGGCGACGTAATCGTTCATGTGTTTTCGCCAGAAGACAGATTGTTTTATGATCTGGAGAGGATCTGGCGGGATGGGAGAGCGGTTGAAAGGGAAGAACTGGGTTGAAAGATTATACAATAGACGACTTAATAGCAGACTTAATGACAAAATGTGGGTTTGGAGCTGTTATTTTTCCGATCAAACCAGTATCTGGCGGTTTCATGCATAGAATGTACCGCATAACAACAAAATCTGGAATATATGCAGTTAAGCATCTTAATCCTGAAATAATGGAAAGAGAAGATGCGCATGATAATTTCGATAGAGCAGAGAAAATAGAATGTCTTTTGGAAAAAGAAGATATTCCTATCGTGCCAGCCCTAACAGTTTGTGGTAAAAAAATGCAGACTGTAGATGGAAACTATTTTTATATTTTCCATTGGCAAGATGGACATATTACTGATTGGAATAATATTTCAAACGCCCAGTGTAATATGATCGGAAATATTCTTGGAAGGATTCATGCGATCAGCCCTAAAAATGTTTCCCATAAAGAGCCTGAATTAAGTAAAATCGATTGGCATGAGTATATCCAGAAAGCGAACGATGAAAAAAGCGAGATTGCCCCTCTTTTGGTTGATAATGAGAAGCTTTTCGTCTATGCCGAGAAGGAGTTGAATAAGGCAAGAACATCTTTGCCGGATATACTGTGTGTATCTAACGAGGATATGGATCCCAAAAACATTATGTGGGATAACGACGGGTATCCAATGGTAATAGATTTAGAATGTCTCGACTACGGCAATCCGATATCCCATGTACTTCAACTGGCGCTTCAATGGTCAGGAATTACAACCTGTCATATGGACATTGAAAAGATGGTGGCTTTCTTTGACGGTTATCTGGAGGTGTATGATAATTGTTTTCGGGCGTACAGTGGTGTATTTGGGGTGGCATATACTTGGGTAGAATGGTTAGAGTATAATATTCAAAGAGCGCTTGGAGCATGTGTCGATGAAACAGAAAAAATGATAGGAATATCTGAGGTACGAAACACTGTCGAGAGGATAAAGTATATTCAGAATATCGAAAAAGAAATTAAAGAAGCCTTAAATTCTCGTTTGCCTGAGATCAAGGCTGACAGATATGATAATCACGATGAGAGAATATGTTATTACGAACTTTTACTGGAAAGCAATATTACTGAAGTGCCGCAATATGAACTTCCAAAAGGCTACCGTTTCGTTTCATACACTGACAATGATAGAGATGCATGGATTGATATTGAAATATCCGCCAAAGAGTTTGTAAGCTATGAGCAAGGCTTAGAAGCATGGAATCGTTATTATGCAGCAAAGCTGGATGAACTTCCAAGCAGAATGTTTTTTATTGAAACTGATGAAGGTGAGAAAATAGCTACAGCTACCGCATTCTATGATATTCATGGGCGTGATACATCTAATGATGGCTGGCTTCACTGGGTGGCTGTTAAGCGAGAATATCAGGGAAATGGGCTGTCAAAACCAATGATAACGTATTGTCTTCGAGCAATGAATAAATTAGGGTATGTGCGCGCTAAAATTCCTACACAGACAAATACATGGTTAGCTTGTAAGGTGTACATGGATTTAGGTTTTATACCAGTTAAGAAGAATTTGAAACATAGTTATGAAGGTTGGAAAATTATAAAAGCTTTGACTAAGCATGGTACACTTGAGACACTTTAATCTGAATTTTCGCTTCCAACACGTTAAATTTTGATGTTTTACAGCAACGACAGCGTAATACAAAGTAATAGATTTGGCAAATATGGTTTCATTGCAACTTCTGTATTTTATAAAAATGTTTTCCCACATGGGCGCTCCCGCTCGATAAATACACAGCGGTATGGGCATGGAAATGTGAAAACATCCACATCGCCACGCCTCATACCGGCGCATTTATAACCCATGATCGGAAATCCATTTTTTATAAAATACTGCAAATCTGCAAGGAAACAATCATCTAGGATTTATGTTTATTGTGATACGCAATTATAAAGTGGAGGTATGGTAAATTATGGAAAGACTGCAAAATGCTTACAAAAAACTGTATTTGCACATGAACACGAAAGAGGGATATCGGTTAAACGGAAAAACCGTATTTTTGAAAGATTTATCCCATTTTGTAGGGTGCAAAGGAGAAAAGTATGATAGTAGTGCGGTGAAATTATTGCTTGTGGGACGCGCAGTGAATGGATGGTCGCAATTTTCTATTGATTCGGCAGAAGAGTTCGCAAAGGATGCTGTCATGCAATTTGAAGATGAGCCGCTAGTGTGGATATATGATGAGGAGAAAGGGTGTCTTGGAAATGGCAATGGATATTTTCTGAATAAAAGTCCGTTTTGGCGAACATCAAGGGAAATCTGGAAAAAGATTTCAAACAATGTGGATCATATTGACACAGCAAACGACAAATGGACAGATTATATTGCGTGGACAAACTTATATAAGGTGGCACCACAAGACGGGGGGAATCCAACAACGACAATGCGGAATGATCAGTTGGAAGCCTGCCGGGAAATACTTGTAGCGGAAGTGAAAGCATTAAATCCGACGCATATTTTGTTTGTTACAGGATATGAGGGGTGGTTTGATGAGTTTGAGGACATCGTTCACGGTGATAGCATCAAAATTGTTACTGCCTGCCGCCCGGAGTTTCGTAATGAAACTGACTATGTAAAGGATATTTGCGAAAAATTCGGTATTTTTCATGGAAAAAATGATGTTGATATCTAGTAATGGACGCATTTATAACCCATTATCTATTCAAAACTCAAAACATTTTTTCAAGTTCGTGCTGAATTTCTTCGGCACAAGCAATTTGCTTTTTTAGATTCCATACCCCAATATTTACACCATTGCGCATAAACCTACTTCCACTCTGATGAAAATAGAACTCAATATTCCGTGATTTAGCTTCAAGATAAAGATTCTTAACCCAATCCCATTCAATAGGACGAACAACATTTTTAGGTGCCATTTCTCCTCCGACATTCACGCACTTTATAAGTCCGGTGTCAAGATAATCCCCAAGCGTAATCGGTGCAATCAAAGGAGAGCAGAATACCTCACGATGTTGGAGTGGTGCATCTAAAAAGTATGGAAGACGTTTATCTGCCATTTCCTGATTTTCTATGGAAATACTTAAATGCACATTTTCCCAGCCCTCACCCCAATCATCGGGTAAACACTGTTTAATGCGTTCTGGTCTTTTGGTTGTCATAACAAAGATGCAATCCTTGCGCCGCCTAATTGTATCCCAACAGCCATTTCTCCACTCATCTGCTTCCTCCAAAAAGAAATCAGAGGAAAAGCAAAGCTTCACAAGAGAGCCTTGCGGGCAGTTTTTGTCTTTCAGTTCATAGGTTGTTTTGCCTTTTGTTATGATGGAAGTATCTCTGCCATAACGCTTGTCCATATTAAAAACAAAACAGTTCATACACCCCGGACTGCACTTGTGACAGCCATGCCACGGATTCCACGGTATTGCTTTTTCAATTTGTTCGTTTTGCATATTACCCCCCTCGTCTTTGAGCGATTTATCGCTTTCATCAATTTAAAATCATAATAATGCATTTTATAAAATACTGCAAGTCTGCAATGGAAAAATATTCATTCGATGTACCACAACAGCGTTGATGTAACAACCTTTGACGAGTATCTTCTTCGGAGATCGACTGTAATGTGGCAGAAATTAGCCCTTGACGGTAACTTGCAGATGTGGGTGGATGCAGAGGACAGCTTCGCACTGTGGTAATTTTAATTCCCCCGAATTCGGGGGAATTAAATCACTTCAAGACCTTTATAGCCTGTTCTTCTAAAATGGACACCTGATGTATGGCGATTTTATTGAGTTTTATCAAGCGTTCTTTTTGGCTCAATCCATCTTCGATCAGCACTGCATTAATATTTTCCATATTTGACAGGCATATTAGTTCATTTATGCTTGCATAATCCCTGATATTGCCCTTTTTATCAGGATTCTTATCCCGCCACTGCTTGGCGGTCATACCAAATAATGCCATATTAAGAACATCTGCCTCAGACGCATAAATGATAGAAGTCTGCTGTGGTGTAAGTTCTGGCGGAATAAGATTAACCTTGATTGCATCGGTATGTATTCGATAATTGATTTTTGCCAATTCCCTCTTGGCACTCCATCCAAGTAAAGCCTGTTCTTCTTTCTTTAACCG
>JAMPFC010000046.1 GCA_023664685.1 Roseburia sp.
ACTGGCGCCACAGCAATCCGGCGAGACAGTATAATGCAAAGGCGGATACATGGTACTACATCTCGGGTACATACAAGATGCCTTCGAGCCTTGATAATTATAATGGAAATTCCAACCGCCTGTATATTTGCCGTGATGGGGATACCGCGCATCTGCCGGCGGGCAAGAATGCGGTTTATTATATCGACAGCCTTACGTTTACTGTGATGGACTCCGAGGTGGAGAGCGTGACGGTGAGTACAAAGGATGATAAGACGGAGGTGTATCCGGGTGAGACGCTCCAGTGTTCGGCGAAAGTGACAGGAAAGAATGATCCATCCCAGAGGGTGACGTATTCGGTCGATCCGGCAGTGGAGGGAGTGTCGATCGATGAGAATGGCCTGCTGACTGTGGGAAATGCTGCTGCGGGTGAGATCACGGTGAAGGCGACTTCAGTGGAGAACCCTGCGAAGTCGGGAACGGTGAAGGTTACGGTACTGGCGCAGTCGGTGGATTCGGTGAAGATCACAGCGGCAGGGAAAGTGACGAAAATATTTTCAGATGACAAACGACAGTTTTCTGCCAAAGCATCTACCACCGGCGGGTTAAAAACGAAGATCGAGTGGAGTGTCCGCAAAACAGATGACGCCGGGACTGCCACGATCTCCGAAGATGGAAAGCTGACTGTCCGTGGACTGACGGAAGGAACAACGATCGAGGTCGTGGCAAAGGCAGTCGGTGTTACCGACCCAACAAAACAGGCAGAAGCAGCATATGAACTTACTGTTCTCGGTGAAAATGTCGAACCCCATGTTATAAAGGCAGTACAAGAAAACCTATGGACTGAAATCACAGAAAATTATTATTATAATTTAAGCTTTGATGCGGCAGAGGAATCCGCTTATTTTGAAAATGCTCCGAGTGGAACGACTCCGTCCTGTGTTGGCTTTCTTGCTAATCCTGATGGAAGTTCATTTGATGCCTCGGCATATAACATATTAAAAGTTCACTTGATATCCGATGCCTCTGCAAATGCGAAAAGGGCATACGCTTCTTTGCTAAAGATTTATTCTGGCTCTGCATCTGTTACTAGCACGAATTTACCCAAAGTCGAAGAATATGCTCCGAAAACTTCACCTCGCGAGCGAGTATGGATGATTTCATTAAAAGATGATATCAGTAACTCCACTAACCTATCTCTTCAGGATATTAAAGCACTTTCATTAGAATCACAATATGATACGGCAGGTGTTGGATTAAAGATTTACAGTTTTACATTTGAGCGGATATCACCTTATCAGCCAACTGAACTGAAAATCAATTATCCGGGTAATGATAAAATAATAAGTACTTCTGATCCACGAATAAAGGAAAATCGAACTCTTTCCTTAACAGCCACCGCTACAAATCTTGATGGGGATGAACTCGACAATATCAACCTGAATTGGTCGTCCTCTGATGAAACGGTCGCCACGGTATCGGAAGATGGCGTCATCACTGGTGTATCCGCCGGTCAGGTGACGATCACAGCCTCAGTCGCCGGGTACGAAGATATAACAGCGTCGTATACCTTGAGAATATATGATGACACTCCGGTTGATATCGGGCTTCGTCTTGGGGTATATACTCGTACTACGGAACAGACATATCTAACAAGAGAGGAACTCTTACCTGTCAATGGAGGGCTTGAAATAAAAGCGGTATTACTGAACGATGGCGGAGAGATCGTCGGGGAAGCTGAGCCAGACGACGTAATCTTTTCTCAGGCTACTACAACATCCGAAACCTATACGGGGATAACCCCACAGCTTTCCGCTGACAAAAAAGTGACTGCGATAGTTGACGAAAATGGAACGAAAAACAACAGCTATTTCTATATCAAAGTTCAATGGAAGGAACTGACTAGTTCTGCCATTCGTGTATTTGTATATGATGGCTATCGAATCCCACTGACCGTAGACACTGTATATAATGCATCTTCTGGAAAAGAGACGAACGACATCACCCTGAATAATGGCATCGCTGCCATAAAAGGCTTTGATGGCGGATGCAATGCGATCGGTTTTAAAGGAACTCTTCCAGAGGGAACGGCACTAAGTGATTACCAAGCAGTCTATGTCATCACTGGAAAAGGAGTCGGTGACCGCGATCATAAAGGGGGAGAATATCCTACGTCTCTGTTTATGCCTGCAAATGGCTGGGCTACCAGTCATATTACTTGCGGGACAACAGATTCCAAATCGGCAAGCACAGTTTCAGGAAAAACAAGTACATTCAATTCACTCGTTTCTCAGTTCAATCTTTCTCTCACAGAGGAAGAGAAAAACACCAGAGATGTCCACTTCGCAGTCAGCTTTGGTGAAAACTGCATGGATAACCTTGTTGTAGAGGGAGTTATCCTTGCAAAATAAAAGTCAAAACTCTTACAACTGATTTAATACAAGAAAAACACCCCTTTGTGTCCACAAGGCACTTTCAGGGGTGTTTTCTTCCTTATATTAAAGGGTAAGAGTTTTTATGATTCTATTCTTCTACAAGAATGAGGCTCTGGATGGAAAGATCACCAGTGCATCCTTCGCCAAAGCCAAAGGCGAAATGCGCCAGTCCGGTATCTGCCTCTTCCGCTGTTAAGGAAAGCGTAAACTCATTTTCTGAGTTTTTATATTTAGAAGTCGTCGTACTGGATGTACTGCTCGCCAGTTTTGAATCTGCTTCCGTACAGGTTATCGACTCCGCATCCCAACCGTTAAGTGGCATGTAAAGAGAAAATGAGTACTCGCCGTCTGCTTTTACAAAACGTGCATTTACCGTTTTGTATTTACTCAATTTTTCTCCGTCTGGGAGTGCGTATTTAAAGCCAATCGCACTGGCAGATTCCGTTGATGCTGCGATCGTGGCATATCCGGGAGAAAAAGTAATGTCGTCTTTTTGTTTACCCACTGACGCATTGTATATCGTAGTTGAATCGAGTGGGATACGATGTCCTTTACAGATCATAAAGTAAAAGCTTATGTTTTTTTTGTTTGAATCTGGTATTTTCATAGAAATTGTTCCGCTTTTTTCTCCATCATTTAATGCAGCTGTTAAAATACCATTCTCATAGGATGCAGTACATTTGCTAGTGCTTGAAATAGTCGCATTTGGAAGATCAGGGGATTCTCCGACAACTTCGTTCCCTGCATCTACCTGCATCATCTTTAATGGGATTCCCTCTGCCAGTTCTTCCTCGGTAACATCAATCCGATTCGTACCGCCATTGCGGTCATAAACATGATCCCCTACTTTAACCGCTACGCCAACCGGGGTACTATCATATACCGTAACGGTATAGTATCCGGTCGCTTTTGATCCGGCAGCGGCGGCAGAAATGGTAGCCTTACCGGCTGAGACACCTGTCACAACACCGTCTTCGGATACGGTAGCTACGGTTTCATCTGATGAACTCCAGCTGAAGTTGATGTTTCCTATTTCTTCCGACTCTTTGTTCAGAGCTTTTGCTGTCAGTGGAAGAGACTTTCCTTCTCTGACTTTTTCCTCATAATCCGGATGAGTGACGGATACCCAATAGGGTTCATAATCGGATAGGTTTTCAAAGGTAAAGCTGTGGATTTTGATCCCTTCCTGATAGAAAGCACCGTTTGTTTCTATTGAAAGTGCTTTCATATTGGTAAGATCGACCCCTTCCGTGACCAGATCGTTGAGTGGGACTCTCCATACCCGGGCTTTCGCGTTTGTAATAGGCGCTGCACTCTTAAACTCACTATAAGAAAAGACTTTTTTTGAATAGCCATTGTCTGTTGCAGAATATACCCGGAGAATACAATCCGTTTTTGTCCTTTCTTTACCTGAACTCGTAAGACCTTCGGCCACATCGCATTCCAGATAGATTGTCAGTGTATTATAATAGGATGCATCAAATGCACTCCCATCCGGATTGATCAGGAAACCGACACATGCATTTTCATCACCGGTTGCTAACGCAGTTTCACCATTTTCATAATAACAAGAGCCTTCTTCCTCATCGTATTTCAGATTGCAATAATAATCATCTGTAAATGCGTCCCACTGGTTAGCTTTGATCGCCTTTACTTCGTAAGGCTCGACAAAGTCACCGAGTACCGTAACGTTATATGTCGACGTTTTTGCTATTGCCGGGTTGGATACGACACTTGCAGTCGCTTCCACTGTGATGACAGTACCCTCTTCCTGTTCGGTAACTTTCAAAAGACCATTTTCATCGATGCTTACTCCGCTAAGTTCCGGATTGACCTTCCATGTAACTTTTGTCTCCGGCTTTCCTGAAGTTTTTACATCCGCAGATAACTGCAGCTTGCTGTTCGGGTAGATTTTCGTCACTTTCCCCGCCGCTGTGATCTTCACCGAATCCACCGACTGCGCCAGTACCGTAACCTTCACCGTTCCCGACTTCGCAGGGTTCTCCACTGAAGTCGCCTTCACCGTGATCTCACCCGCAGCAGCATTTCCCACAGTCAGCAGGCCATTCTCATCGATCGACACTCCCTCCACTGCCGGATCGACCGAATACGTCACCCTCTGGGATGGATCATTCTTTCCTGTCACCTTCGCCGAACACTGGAGCGTCTCGCCCGGATACACCTCCGTCTTATCATCTTTCGTACTCACCGTCACGCCCTCCACCTCAGAGTCCATCACGGTAAACGTAATGCTGTCGATATAATAAACCGCATTCTTGCCCGCCGACAGATGCGCGGTATCCATATCACGGCAAATATACAGGCGGTTGGAAGCTACATTATAATTATCAAGGTTCGAAGGCATCTTGTATGTACCCGAAATATAATACCATGTATCCGCCTTTGCATTATACTGTCTCGCCGGATTGCTGTGGCGCCAGTTCTCATTGATCACAAGGTTCATATCCCCCACGATATCCTCGCTCGGCTCATACTTCATATAAGCAGAGATCGCTACCACTTTTCCGGCATATGCTGGGTCTACCACCATCCATGCGAGTACATCATTCGCATTGCTCGTATACCCCTTGCTGGCATCAAACCGCACCACACTGCCGCGTTCAGGGTCTGTCACGATGCTGTACGCCTCCGGGTCACGGTACGTAAGCCCCGTTGGGTTTTCCGCTGTACTTTGGTTCAGTTTGATCTGATCCTCCGTAAGCGGAAGGATCTGGTTCTCCACAACCGTAAGCGACGCAGACGCACTCTTCACAGCGACATCCGCAGAAGTCTGCAGCTTGATCTGGAGCTTCTTCCCTGCCTCAGCCGCATATGGAACCGTCAAGAGGCCATTCTCGCTGATCGTGACGCCCGAAGCACCCGACACACTCCATGCCGCCTGCTCCGCACCCGGGCCTTCCGCTGTCAGCTGGATGCTCTCGCCCTGTTTGATGCCGATACGTCCGCCCGGGATCACGACCGTAAGCTCAGAAGCCGGAACCGATGGGGAATTATCCGGGGCCGAAGGGGACACATCCGGACTGTTCGCCGGGGTCCCGCCCGTCTGTCCACCCGGAGCCGGAGAAGATGCCGCAGTCGGTGCAGCGGTTGGTACAGCAGTTGGTACAGGGGTGTCTCCCTCTGTCACTGTAACCCGGCAGACTGCCTTTGCCCCCTGTCCATCGGCAGATGTTGCCATAATATTTGCATTTCCGGTAGCTTTTGCTGTCACCATTCCCTTTTTGCTCACGACAGCTACGCTTGCATCGGATGTAAACCAGTTAAATTTTTTTGACGTCGGTTTCTTTGGAGAGACAACAGACGCTGTTAACTGTGCGGTGCTGTTTACCGAGAGGGAAAGAGAAGATTGATCGAGTGCGATCTTCTTTACCTTTTTAAGTTTGTCTACGACAGTTAAGCGAATCGTTGCCTTTACTTTTTTGTTTGATTTTGGCTGGACTGTGATCGTTGCCTTTCCAACCTTTTTTGCTTTGATCTTTCCGCTCTTGGAGACGGAAGCGATCTTGTTTTTACTGCTTTTGTAAACTAGTTTTTTACTAGCGGATTTTGGAGACACACTGGCTCTTATTTTAAATGTGCTTCCTTTTTTCAACGTCAGGGTAGTAGCGGTCTTTTTCCCCGCCGCACTATACGGTGACGTGAGTTGGATTTGTGTTACTTCTTTCTTTTTTGATGTTTTTGCCTCACTTGGGAAAGAGGTAAAAACGAGGGCGGCTGCCATAAAAGCAGAAAGTGCTTTCGTCAACCGCCGGTGGTTTTTTCGATACATAAATTCCTCCAATTCTGCACTGCTCATTTTGTTGTTTTTACATAGCTGATACGGTCAGGCAGCGCGCAGATCCGCATCGCATCCATATGCTGCCTTAATACTAACATTTTTTCATTTGCCACACGAAAAATGTAATAAAAATCAACAAATATGTCATGAAATGTTGGAGGATAAAAAGCCTGCCGGGAATTACTCGGGATATAATAAAAGATCGGCGCAGAAGAGATGATCTTCTTCTGAGATTTTTAGTTCTCCGTCGTATTTTGCCACAACGTTATTTATATTTTGTAGCCCGAAACCATGTTTGTCCCGATCTGTTTTTCCTGTGTCATACGAACTGCCCCGGCGCCTGAGCGTGCCGGCATAGGGGTTTTCACAGTGGAGAAGTAGTCTGCCCTTATCATAGCGGAGGCGGAACTGGATCGGTTTTCCGGCACTCTGGTCAAAATTTTCAATCGCATTGTCTAAGAGATTGCCAAGCAGGATCGTGATGTCGATATCATCGATGGAAAGTTTTGCCGGGACTGCGATGTCTGCTTTCAGGTCAATTTCCTTTTTTGCTGCCAGTGAGAGCTTGCTGTTTACGATGCTGTCGATTACGACATTTCCACTTGAGACGCTGCCTGCAACCGGCGAGAACAGGTGGTTGAGGCTGTCTACATATTGCACGACTGCGAGGTCGTTGTTGTTGGCGGCAAGGGACGAGATCGCCAGCAGATGGTCTTTCATATCATGCCGCAGGCTTCGTGTCGCATGTTCGGTGAGAAGTGTATATTCCAGTTGCTTCTGATAATAAATATTTTGTACCTCCAGAACTTTTTTGCGGTTGTATTCGTCAAAAAATTTTATCTGTTTTTCATAGAGCCAGAATACACTGATCATGGTGGCAAACATGAGGAACACGATCGAGATGAACTGCCAGATTTGGATGCCCTCCAGAGTAAAGGATAAAAGAATGATATAAATGCAGAAAATGGACACGCTTACTGCCATGATGCAGTAAGTCGCCGGAATACGGATATCGATCCGGCTGCTGTTCTTTTTCAATGCCCGGTACAATAAGATGACAATGAAAGGAAAAACCGGAATCATCAGTTCTGTGACCGAAATAAAAAAGTTATTTTTCGCGAGGTAGGAGTGAGAAAGAAAATTATTTGTGAGTATCGCGACTGCCTCTGATATGCAGAGCAGCCCGATGAGGAAACTCAGCCCCAGAAGACGTTTTTTTATATCCGCATCATAATAGAATGTCAGTCGGAACATGCACAAAAGATTCAGCACCAATGTCAGAAACGGAATGCTGAAAAAGAGATGCGCCCCACAGATCAGCGTGCAAAAAAACAGATAAAAGGGAAGTCTGTTTTTGGTTGTTTTTGCGGGACCGAAAAATGTCTCAAAAAACAGATGGATGTCATAAGTGCGGAACAGATTTGCCAATAAATAAAAAAATATATACAGAGTGTTTTTCATTCATGATCTCCTTCACAGCGAAGCTGCATTTTGCGTATTTCCGCTTCTTTATTCCGGCTGATTGGAATGCGGTCGCCATTTGTCATGACTAACTCGTTCCGGTGCCATTGCTCGACAGCATAATAATTGACGACGTAAGATTTGTGCGGCGAGAAGAACTGGCTGTCATGGAGTTCGCGGCAGATAGCGGAGATTTTTCCGTAAAAAAAGTATTCTTCCCCGTCATTGCAGGCGATGCGGATTTTCCTGCCCTCCGAACGGAAGTAAAGAATTTTCCGGAGTTCGATCCGATATTCTTTGGAACTGGAGAACCATGTAAAAAGTTTTTTTCCTATGTTCTGGATCCGGATGACTTTGTCCAGTACATTTGCTACTTTTTTCTCGTCTAAGGGTTTGATCAGAAAATTTAGCGGCCGGCTGTCAAAAAGCCTCATGGCGTACCCTTCTTTGCCGGACACATATACGATCTGTGAGTATTCGTTTTCCAGTGTTTCCCTCAGATAGTTTCCAAGCTCGACCCCATTATCTTTTTCCGACACAAACACGATATCCAGAAAGAGCAGATCAAAGACAGTCCCTTCGGAAAGGTCATAGCGGATGTTTTGGACACGGTGATATACAAATATTTCATATGTGATTCCGATGCTGTTTAAATGCCGCTCGATCATCTGCCGGAAGTCCTCACAAAATATCTTATTATCATCGCAGATTGCAATCGTAAACAAATTCCCCGCCTCCTTACCTCAAATTTAGTTTACCATTATAGCCCATATATGGGCTATTGTCAATAAAAGGACATTTCCTTATCATGGAGATAGACACAAATTTTCCCCTTATTCAGATCATGAACCAATGCATGGAATGGAGCGTTTTATGATTGTTTTTGACCCCATTTGGAAGACAATGGAAAAGAAAAATATTTCTCAATATAAATTGATCAAAGAGTATAAGATCAGCACCGGCCAGTTAGACCGGCTGCGAAAAAATAAAAACGTCAGTACCTATACCTTAAACCAGCTGTGCCGCATTCTCGGGTGCAGGCTGGAGGATATCGCAGAGTATCGGGAGGACGATGTGTGAGACGGAAGACCTGTGCGTTTTGGCGGGTCTTTTTTATATGGGATATGGAAAGGGGTTTTTGCGGGGGTGGGAATGAAAGTAAAATAATCTGGGGGAACAGCGTATGCACGAACCGTTTCGTTGAGCCTCATATCATGAAAAACGTGTTCAGCAAAGGCTTCCACGTTTTTCTGAGTCTCAACTTCACCGTGCATAAAGGCTGTTCCCCCAGATTATTTTATTTTCATTCCTAGCCCCCAGATGCAAAAAGCCTTTTTCATGATAATTTTATTTCTTGGTATCTCGAAAAGGTTTATCAGTCGGAACAAAATTCCATCGGATCGGCAGCCTTGTTGCACAATGGAACTGAGACTCAGGAAATCGTGGAAGCCTTTGCTGAACACGATTTCTAAGGTATGAGGCTCAGTGAAATGGTCTGTGCAAGCGGCTGTTAATTCGATGGGATTTTGCTTCGACTGTCAACTTTTCAGAAACAAAAAATTATCGTGGAAAAAAACCAAAGATTGTGTTATGATAAATTCTAAAGTGTAAAAGCGGGTGCTTTACTGATTTTACAGGGAGATGAGACAATGGCTGTGAGGGAAAAAGGCAGATTAAAAAAATTAAAAGGCAGAATGCAGAGCAGTCTGAGTGGATTTTTCAGGGCATGTATCGTGGGAGCGTTGGTGTTGCTGCAGGTTGCGATCATTATCGTGATCCCATTTCTTTTTCAGGATTATGCGACGCTGTTCTATATCCTGATAGAATTTTCCGGTGTCATCGGCATTCTGGCGCTGACGAATGATAACAGAAACTTTTCTTATAAATTTTCGTGGCTTTGCGTGATTCTTGTTTTCCCGATCTCGGGACTGATCATGTTCAATCTGTGGGGGAAGATCGGAAAGAAAAACAAACTGGATCTTGCAATCCGTGAACAGGTAAAAAAAACGGACGAAAAACTTGTGCAGGATAAGAGCATATCGGAGGTATTTGCTGCCAGACATCCGGTGTCAAGCCGAATGTCAAAATATATGACAGCGAAGGGAGCGCCCCTTTTTAAAAATAACGAAGCCGATTATTACGCGTTCGGAGAGGATGCGTTCGAGGAGCTTTTTGACGATCTGGAAAAAGCGGAAAAATTTATTTTCCTCGAATTTTTTATCGTGGCTGAGGGGGCGATTTGGGATCAGATGCATGAGATCCTTCTGCGAAAGATTAAAGAGGGCGTGGAGGTCAAATTTTTATATGACGATTTTGGCGCGCTTTTTCGCACCGGAAAGGACTTTGCGCCGGCTCTGCGGGCAGAGGGATTTGAGGTGGAGATTTTTAATCCTATCCATCGGTATGCCAGTAAGCTTTATATGAATTTCCGATGCCATCAGAAGATCGTTGTCATTGACGGAAATATCGGCTATACAGGTGGTTTCAATCTGGCGGATGAATATGCGAACCTGATCGAGCGTTTTGGCGTGTGGAAGGATGCCGGAATCCGTATCAAAGGGGATGCAGTCTGGGGACTTACGGTGACATTTCTCGAGATGTGGTCGGTGTGTTCCCCGCACAAAGAGCTTGACGTTCAAAAATACCGCCCGACGGAGGAATTTGCAGCTTCGGACGTGTACTGCCACGTTCTCAGGGACGGGCCGGCACTCGGGCCAAAAAGTTTTGTGGGCAGTGTATACAAGCAGATGATCAATTATTCGGGAGAGATCATGTATATCATGACGCCATACCTGATCCTTGAGGAAACGCTGATCCAGAGCCTGATCGAAGCAAAGAGCAGGGGCGTGGATGTGCGTATCGTGACGCCAAACATTCCGGATAAAAAGTATGTGAAGTGGCTTACGGAATATAATTATGGCGAACTGTTGAAAAATGGGATCCGCATTTACGAGTATACGCCGGGATTTATCCATTCAAAGGTGGTTATGGCGGAGCATTGCGCGGTGGTGGGAACGATCAATATGGACTACCGGAGTTTTTATCTGCATTATGAAAATGGGGTGTGGGTATACGACGAGGAGTTCCTCAAAAAGACAATGAAAGATTTCACGGAGACATTTGCAGTCAGCCGGGAGATCATGTTTGAAGAGTGGAAAAACAGACCGTTCAAGCGGAAAGTAGTGCAGCATATGCTGAAAGTTTTTTCTACACTTGTCTAATAGAAAGGATTATTTATGATAAATTTTGTAAAGGGCGAACTGGATACGGTGACGGAAAACAGCATCGTTGTGGAGAATAACGGAATCGGATTTGAAATACTGGTTCCGCTTTCCGTTGTGTCCAACCTCCCGCAGACAGGAAATGAAGTTAAGATTTATACGTATACGTATGTGAGGGAGGATGCACTCCAGTTGTATGGATTTCTCACAAAGGATGAACTGGCGATGTTTAAGCTTTTGATCACCGTCAGCGGGATCGGGCCAAAGGGGGCGCTTGGAATCCTCTCGGTGATGGATGCGGATGCACTCCGATTTGCCATCCTTGCCGACAATGCCGCAAGTATATCGAAAGCTCCGGGCGTCGGGAAAAAGACAGCGGGTAAACTGATCCTTGAATTGAAAGATAAGATGGATTTTGAGGAAGCAGTCGAAAATGTACTGGATAAAGGGCAGGCGGCTAGCAGTGCCGGTGATGCTGCGAACGGAGGCGTCGCCGCAAATGAGGCGATTCAGGCGCTTGTGGCGCTCGGATATACGAGTACGGAGGCAGTAAAGGCGGTTAAGAAAGTTGCGGTCACTCCGGAGATGACGGTAGAGGATATTTTGAAGGCGGGATTAAAGAATCTATAGGAGGCACATATGGAAAAACGTGTTATTTCCACAGATGTGATGGAAGAGGATTATAAGATTGAAAATAGTCTTCGTCCCAAATTGTTATGTGATTATATCGGCCAGACAAAGGCGAAGGAAAATCTGAAAATTTTTATCGAGGCGGCAAAGGCGCGGGAGGAAGCACTTGACCATGTGCTGCTTTATGGACCGCCGGGGTTAGGTAAAACAACGCTCGCCGGAATCATTGCAAATGAGATGGGGGTAAATCTGAAAATTACTTCCGGGCCTGCGATCGAGAAGCCCGGGGAGATCGCCTCGATCCTCAATAACCTTCAGGACGGGGATCTTCTTTTTGTCGACGAGATCCACCGGCTGAACCGTCAGGTGGAGGAGGTACTCTATCCGGCGATGGAGGATTTTGTTATTGATATTGTGATCGGAAAGGGAACGTCGGCGAGGAGTATCCGTCTGGATCTGCCCCGGTTTACGCTTGTCGGGGCTACCACGAGGGCGGGAATGCTCACAGCACCGCTCAGAGACCGGTTCGGCGTCGTCCACAAATTGGAATTTTATACGGTGGAGGAATTGACGACGATCGTAAAACGCTCGGCTTCGGTCTTTCGGGTTGAGATCGAGGAAAAAGGGGCGCTAGAGATTGCGAGGCGCTCGCGTGGGACGCCGAGGCTTGCAAACCGCCTGCTTAAGCGGGTTCGGGATTTTGCGCAGGTGAAATACGATGGCAGGATCACATTGGAGGTTGCAAATTTTGCACTGGATCTTCTCGAGGTGGACAAATTGGGTCTAGACAATACCGACCGCGGGATCCTGATGACGATGATCGAGAAGTTTGGCGGCGGGCCGGTCGGCTTAGAGACGCTTGCGGCCGGGATCGGGGAGGACAGCGGCACGATCGAAGATGTGTATGAACCGTATCTGATCCAGAATGGATTTATCGCCCGCACGCCGCGAGGGCGCGTCGTCACCGAAAAGACATACCGGCATTTTGGGCTGGAGGTCAATAAATAGCGAATTTATCAGGAAAGGCGGGTAATATATATGGCAAATACACATGCAGTAAAAGATCCAAAGAATGGAGTTGTTTCGTGCTGGGTCTGTACCGGGATGATGATTTTTATCGACGTGATCCGGCTTACGATGCTCCGGATGAACAACCGGCTAGTGGACTGGGTTTTTATTCTGTTGATCGTGATCTGGATCGTGATATCGGTATATCAGACGGTCAAATATAAAAAAATGAAAGACAGGATCGGAAAATAAGAGATGGCGGATTTGAAAAAAGAGAGCGTGTCAAATGAACAGATTGAGATCGCGATGAAGGTATCCCGAAACAGTATCCTTGTAAATTTTCTGCTGTCCGTCGGCAAACTGGCGGCGGGCGTGTTTGGAAATTCGACAGCGATGGTTTCCGATGCGGTGCATTCTGCCTCGGATGTGTTCAGTACGATCATTGTGATCATCGGTGTGAAAATATCCGGAAAAGAGTCGGATGAGAATCATCCGTATGGACACGAGAGACTGGAGTGTGTGGCGGCGATCCTTCTGGCAGTCCTTCTGGCGGCGACCGGGTGCGGGATCGGCTACAATGGACTGAAAGTCATTTATCAGGGAGACGCTTCTGCGATCGCAGTTCCGACCCTGCTTCCGCTTGCAGCAGCATTGGTTTCAATCGCTGCCAAAGAGGGGATGTACTGGTATACGATCTTTGCGGCAAAAAAGATAAAATCCGGCGCCTTAAAAGCAGATGCATGGCACCACCGCTCGGACGCCCTGTCATCGGTCGGAAGTTTTGTCGGTATCTTGGGGGCAAAGCTTGGGTTTCCGGTATTTGATCCGATCGCAAGCATCATCATCTGCTTTTTTATTTTAAAGGCGGCATATGATATTTTTATGGATGCGGTGGGTAAACTGACCGATGAGGCATGTGATCCGGATCTCGAGAAGGAGATGCAGCGGAGCATTATGAGCATGGACGGGGTACTGGCGATCGATGACATGAAAACGAGGATGTTTGGAAATAAAGTATATGTCGATATTGAGATCGAGTGTGATGGCAATATGACTTTGTATGAGGCGCATTCCATCGCAGAAAGTGTACATGACCGGATCGAGGAGAAATTCCCGGACGTCAAGCACTGCATGGTGCATGTGAATCCGTACCGCCCCTGAATGCCGGGGAGGAAAAGGAAAGTTAAAAAACAGGTCATGGAATGTTCATATATGTAGTGTAGGATTATCTATCATGATGATACGCTGTCTAGCATGGCAAATATGCCCGGCAGCTGTCTGATATAAAGGAGATAGGAGATGGAGCAATGCGGTTAAGGGAATGGTTTCAGCGGATGATGTTTGGGAGATATGGACAGGATCAGCTCGGTACATTTTGCTTTGTGACGTATGTTGTGATCTGGCTCGTGGCGCTTTTGTTCCGGGGGACACGGTTTTCCTTCATACTCACTACGTTTGATTATCTGTTTGTGATCGTATATTTTTTCCGCTTTTTTTCAAGAAATATTTATAAGAGACAGCAGGAGAACCAGAAGTTTCTTACGGTTTTTAATCAGGTAAAAAATTATATCAAATATTTGAAAATGAAATTTGCGGAGAGGGACGGAGTGAAAAAACTGTACCGGTGTCCGAAATGCCATCAGATCATCCGGGTGCCGAAGGGACGGGGAAAGATTGCGATCACCTGCCCGAAATGCCGTTTTGAATTTATCCGGCGGACTTGATGCAGAGAGGCAGATATGTTTGGATATGTTATGGCAAATAAGCCGGAATTAAAAATAAGGGAATTTGACCGTTATAAGGGGTATTACTGCGGACTGTGCCGGCAGCTTAAGCGCCGGAATGGGAGGTTGAGCCAGCTTACGCTCACATATGATATGACGTTTCTCATCCTCCTTCTCTCCTCGCTGTACGAACCGGCGGAGTGGGAGGAGCGGCACCGCTGTATGATCCATCCGGGGAAAAAGCAGAAAATGATCCGCAATGAGATCACGGATTATGCGGCGGATATGAATGTACTTTTGTCGTATTATCATTTTAAGGACGACTGGAACGATGAAAAGAAGGTGTCGGGGCTTTTTGGCATGGGAGCCTTTGCACGCCGGGCAGAAAAAATTGCGGAGAAATATCCGGACAAATCCCGGGTGATCCGGGACAAACTGTCAGACTTAGCAGAGCTTGAAAGGAAAAATGAGACGCGGCCGGATGTGATCAGCAGACCGTTTGGCGAGCTGATGGCGGAGCTGTTTTGCTATCGTCAGGACGCCTTTGCTGAGATTTTGAGGCGTTTTGGATTTTTTCTTGGAAAATATATTTATCTGATGGATGCGTATATGGATCTTGAGAAGGATCGGAAGAATGGAAGCTTTAATCCGTTTGCGGATGCTTGGGAGAGAGCGGATCAGGAAGCGGATCGCGATGGGGAAACCACGGGAAAAGAAGGATTTGAGGGGCGTATCATGCAGATGCTTGAGGGTACGATGCGGGAGGCGGTCGTGGAATTTGAAAAACTTCCTCTGGAGATGGATTTGCCGATCTTGAGGAATATTTTATACGAGGGCGTGAAAATCCCTTTGATAAAGAGAAAACAAGAATCAGAGAGTAAAGAGGAGAAAGAACATGATAAGTGACCCATACAGCGTACTCGGTGTGAGCCGGGGCGCCAGTGACAGGGAGATCAAAAAGGCATATCGGAATCTGAGCCGCAAATACCATCCGGATTCGTTTGCGAACAGTCCGAGATCGGAGGCGGATGCTGCGGCAGAGAAGTTTAAGCAGATCCAAGAGGCATATAACCAAATCGTAAATGAGCGTTCTGGCGGTGCTTCCGGCGGCTATGGCGGCTATGGAGCCGGGGGCTATGGTTCGGGCGGTTATGGCGGCGGCCAGTCGTATTCTGAGGAGGACCAGCATCTGATGGCGGCGATGAATTATATCCGCGCCAGACGCTATAATGAGGCGATCAATGTGTTAAACGGAATCGGAAACCGGAGCGGCCGGTGGTATTATCTGAGTTCCGTGGCGAATATGGGCTTAGGCAATAATGTGGTTGCCGAAGATTACGCAAAAAAGGCGGTTCAGATGGAGCCGGACAATATGGAGTTCCGCCAATACTATCAGCAGCTTATGAATGGCGGCGGGTTCAGTCCGTTTGGCGGGGGATTTGGAAGCCCCTTTGGCGGCGGTTACGGAGGCGGCGGTGCTTATGGCGGATATGGAAGCTATGGTGGCTATGGAGGCGGTTATAATTCCTGCGGCACGGGAAATATGTGTTGTGACCTTTGGTGTGCGGATACGCTGTGCGAGTGTATGGGAGGCGATCTTTGTTCATGCATATAAATAAGACGCGTGCGCTCGCCGGAGTGGCGCTTTTATCGGCGTTCAGCCTGCTTCTGCTGCTGTTGGGGACATTTGCATCAGTAAATACCCTGTTCTTTACAGCGATGGCGGCGTATCTGGTCGGGTATTCCATCAGCAAATACGGACTCTCGTATGGCGGGATGCAGCTGGCGGTGTGTGTGCTTCTGGATATTTTTTTAAATCCGGATAAGTTCCACTGGTTTTTGTATCTCTGTCTGGGGGTGTATATTTTTCTGAGCGAGGTGAGTTTCCGAAAATGGAACCGCATCGCAGATCTCCGAAAAAAAATGCGTGTACAGTTGATTTTTGGCTGGATTTTGTTTAATATAATATATATTCCTGTACTTCTTTTTTTCAGGAAGCTGTTCTTTACCGGAAGCCTTCCGGGGGGACTGAGCGGAGATTCGGTGTTAGGATGTGTCGTTTTCTGGCTTGCCGGGCAGGCCGGGTGGTTTTTATATGACAAGGCATACCGAGTGTTTTTTAAGATTCTTAGGGAAAGAAAATTGTAAAAAACTGAGCAGGGATGCTCAGAAATAGTAGAAATGGAGGAGAGAAAATGCAGTTTGCAGATTTACAAAAAGAAATGATCGCGGCGATGAAAGCGAAGGATAAGGTAAGGAAGGATGCCATTTCTTCTCTTGTATCGGCTGCGAAGAAGGTAGCGATCGACGAGGGATGCCGGGATGATATTTCGGAGGAGATCGTCACGAAGGTTATCTTGAAAGAGATGAAGACCGTAAAGGAGCAGATCGACGCATGTCCGGCAGACCGGGCAGAACTCAAGGCAGAGTATCAGACGAGATATGATATCATCGCTGAGTTTGCCCCACAGATGATGTCTGCGGAGGAAGTGGAGGCGTATATTTCTGAAAAATTTGCCGACGTCGTAGCGACAAAAAATATGGGCCAGATCATGAAAGCGGTCATGGGAGACCTCAAGGGGAAAGCAGACGGAAAAGTCATCAATGAGACTGTGAAAAAATTATGCCAGTGAGAAAGACAGGGTTGTTTGCAATGTTTGGATTAAAGAAAAACAGAGAACTCGAAGGGCTTCTCGAGTCCGTGAATATGAACTGCTCCAATAATTATAAGGATGCGGCGAAGATGGATTATGAGGCATTTTGGAAGCGGTTGGAGGAATTGAGGCGTGATGGGGGGATTTCGGAGAAGGTTTATGCGTATTATGAAAAAGAGGGAAATAAGCTTCAGGGAAAGATGAAGAACTATAACCACCAGAATAATGTCAAGGGGTTTTAGGCGGGCAGGAATTTTGAGGGAATGCAGTTTTCTGTGTTAACAATTTCATTTTTTTGCCGAAATAATACATAGAGATATTATTTGGACTGACCGGGGCTGTCCCGGTCGCACACATGAAAGGAGTCATGGTATGAATTTTAATGCATGGATGCCGTTACAGAATACTACGGGAAAGAACTATAATTATTCTGCAAAGAAGGAGGATAAGACCTCCCGCACAGCACAGAAAGAGGCTGATAAGACATGGAGGTTTCCGACTGACAAATATGAGCCGTCAGTAGATGCAGAAGCGTATAAGACGAAAAAAGCGTCTTCCGAAAAGACAGAGGCCGCTCAGGCAACGAGACTTAGTAAAAAGGCTCAGGAGCTTTTGAAAGAGTTAAAAGAAAAATATGGAAATATGGATTTCTTTGTAGGTTCTTATTCCTCGACTGCTGAGGCACAGAGCTATCTGCGCAGGGGGACAAAGGAATACAGTGTACTGATCGATCCGGAGACACTTGAGGAGATGGCAAATGACGAATCTGTGAGAGCGCAGTATGAGGATGTGCTGTCCGGTGCCGGCGACAAACTTGCTGAGTTAAAAGATCAACTTGGCGACGATGCGGATTCTGTGAAGAGTTTTGGCGTGTCGATCGACAAAGAAGGAAAGGTTTCTTATTTTGCAGAGCTAGATAAGATCAGCGAGTCAAGACAGAAGCAGTTAGAGAGCGTGAAGGCGAAGAAGGCAGAGGAAAAACAGGAGGCAAAACGCAAAGAGCGCGCCGAGGAGCGGAGAGAGAGGTATTTCGTTGAGGCGGACTCGATCGATGCCCTTGTGGAGAAGATCAGAAATTCTTCTAAGGAGCAGGAGACTTCCACAGGTTTCAATGTGGTGATGTAATGGTTTTATGAGAAGCCGGTCATGGGAAGTCTGCTCTGGTGGTTTGAAAATTTAAGTTTTGTATGAAGTGAAGTCTGCGGTTGGTCTTTTTGGATTGGCCGCGGGCTTTTTGTGGGTATGGGAGATTGCAATCATTGAAAATCAATTTTCGCATATCTGGCTTGACAATGGGAAAAACGATACGTATTATAGAAGTGGAAGGTGAGAGATATGAGTGAAGACAGGATTTATCATGGGAGCAATGTAATAGTAGAAAAACCTCGGATTATGATAAATGGACACTATAAAGATTTTGGATATGGATTTTACTGTACTAAATTTGAAAAACAGGCAAAACGCTGGGCGTTGACAAAGCAGGGAGAATCTATTGTAAACAGTTATATTTATACACAAAATACATGTTTAAAAATGTGTACATTTGAGCAAATGACAGAAGAATGGCTGCAGTTTATTGTTGACTGCCGAAGTGGTATTGAACATCAATACGATGTTGTGGAAGGCCCAATGGCTGATGATCAGATTTGGGACTATGTGGAAGACTATATGGAAGAAAAGATTTCCAAAGCGGCATTCTGGGAGTTGGTAAAGTTTAAGTATCCGACGCATCAGATTGTTTTTTGTACAGAACCGGCATTGGAAACTTTGCGCTTTGAAGGGGGTGTCAAATTATGAAAAACCGCTATTTTGAGGATGAAGATATTCAAAGCGATGATTTATATTTCATATGTTATATGATAGAGCGAGTAGCAAGAAAACTGCATCAAAAGAACCGTTATGTAGTGAATACGATAGGAAAAGATGCCATGTACCATTTGATCAGTGTGGCAAATGTTCTTCATGCGGAAAACCCACTAGCGGTTGAGGATGAATGGATTCAGCAATACGCTTTGGAAAAAGGGGAGTTTGATATTTCCGATGTGGAAACAGAATTGGTATCCCAGATTCCAACGGCAATTCAGATGGGTAAAGTATATCAGCGTTTGATCTGTGATACTTTTTCGGGGAACGAAGATTATGTGGAAGGAATTTTTAGGGTTTATAACAATGAAATTTGTGATGTGATCGATAATTATAATTGCAGTGCATATTATGAACCCTCCTATGTTATTGCAAGGGCATATTATTCGGGGGGATTTTGAGCAGATTTGTCAGACAGGAGGGAAAATCGTGGTTCATGCGACAGTAAGCGGAGTAGTGATGATCGATGGAAAGGTTCTGCTCGTGAGACACACTTACGGGGTGGCGAAGGACAAGCTTCTTTTACCCGGCGGGCATGTCAAAGAAGATGAGATGGCGGAGCAGGCGGTGGCAAGGGAAATCCTTGAGGAAACCGGGGTAAAAGCAAGACCGCTCGCGGTCATCGGGGTGAGACTGAAAAAGGAAGAGTGGCTTATTTTGTACCGGATGGAATATATAAGCGGAACGCCGGTCTCGGATGGTTATGAAAATAGCGAAGTGGTTTTGATGAGGCCGGAGGAGGCGGTTAGGCGGGACGATATTACACCTCTCAGCCGGGAAATGTGCCGCGCCCTGTTGACAGGAAAGGTCATCGAACTGCCCTACGACGCCGAACTGAAATTTAAGGGGATCAAAGACGATGAGTATATGATCTACGGTTTTTAAAAAGTCATATGAGCGGTCAGTTTTTTGAATTTTTCGACCGATGGATTATACAGGGATTCGCTTGAATAGGCAAATCCTACGGTGCGCCGGGAAATACTCTTTTTGAGGGGGATTTCCACAAGCGTACCATTTTTTATGTCATCCTCGATAAAATTACGGATGACGCAGGCGGCGCCAAGACCGATTTTTGCAAATTCAACAAGGAGTTCCATGTTGCTTGTCTCCAGAATTTGGCCGGTTTCGATGGAGTTGTCATGAAAATAAGCTTCGACGTGCTGTCTTGAAATATTTTCCTGATCCATTAGCATCAGAGTAGCAGTCTTGAAAAAGCGTCCGCTTTTATCCCGGTAATCTGTATTTTCGCGGAGTTTGAGATTGTCAAGGTACTCACGGGAGGCGACAAAACTATAGGAAAGTTCGGTGAGGGGGACAAATTCGAGCGACCGGGTGGCCTTTGTCTCAACGACGAGTCCGGCATCCAATTTGTTTTCGCACAGACGGGCAGCAGTTTCGGCGGAGGAGAGGCAGTCGATCGTCACCGTGACATGCGGATTTTCATGGATAAAACGGTTTAGCGGCGGGAGCATGATGTGTTTGCAAAGTGTCGTGCTGACGCCGATGCGGATGCGCCCGACTTCCAGTTCGTGATTCCTTTTCAGATGGAGTTCTCCCTCCTGAATGGCGGAAAAGGCAGAGGAAATATAGTGATAGAGGATGTTTCCCTCGTCAGTGAGCGAAACCCCTTTTTTGGTTCTTATAAAAAGTGTTGTATCCAACTGTTCTTCCAGTTTTTTGACCGATTTACTCACAGCGGGCTGACTGATAAAAAGTTCTTTGGCGGCGCGGGAGATGCTGCCGCACCGGGCTGTCGTGTAAAAGATGTGATAGTGAGAGAGTTGTTCCATGATCGGTTTCCTTTCGTTTTGGTTGTTGTAAAAACTATACCATATTAGAATAAAAAAGTAAAGTAATATAACTAGAAGTTATACTAAACATAAGAAAAGAATATTTTACTTTTCTTTTTATCTTTGATAGAATAGCTTATATGAAAACTGAAAGGAGAGAGGAAAATGGGAATGACAATGACCCAGAAAATACTGGCTGCCCATGCGGGACTGGAATGTGTGACAGCAGGACAGCTCATCGAAGCAGACCTTGATATGGTTCTTGCGAATGATATCACGGGGCCTGTGGCAATCCATGAGGTTGCAAAATTGAATAAGAAAACAGTATTTGATAAGGACAAAATAGCACTTGTGCCGGATCATTTTACCCCGAATAAAGATATTAAATCTGCTGAACACTGCAAATGTGTGCGGGACTATGCAAAGGAGCAGGGGATTACAAATTATTTTGAGGTAGGTGAGATGGGGATCGAGCATGCGCTCCTGCCCGAAAAAGGACTGATCGTGGCGGGCGAGACGTGTATCGGTGCGGATTCCCACACATGTACGTATGGCGCTCTTGGTGCATTTTCTACAGGTGTAGGAAGTACGGACATGGGGGCCGGGATGATCACAGGAAAAGCTTGGTTTAAAGTGCCATCTGCGATCAAAGTGGTGCTGAAAGGAAGCCTCAAAAAATGGGTGAGCGGGAAAGATGTGATTCTTCACCTCATCGGAAAGATCGGTGTGGATGGCGCGCTTTACCGTTCGCTTGAGTTTGCCGGAGAGGGAGTTTCCAGTCTGTCTATGGATGACCGTTTTTCCATTGCGAACATGGCAATCGAGGCGGGTGCTAAAAATGGTATTTTTCCAGTGGACGAAAAGACGATTGAATACATGAAGGAGCATTCCGTCAAGCCATATAAAGTGTATGAGCCGGATACGGACGCGGAGTACGACGAGGAGATCGTTATTGATCTGGATACGCTCGAGCCGACGGTGGCATTTCCGCATCTTCCAGAAAACACGAAAACGGTGAAAGAGTCCGGCGAGGTGATGATCGATCAGGTTGTGATCGGTTCATGTACGAATGGGCGGATCGGAGATCTTCGTGCCGCTGCAAAGGTGTTAGAGGGAAGAAAGGTGAAAAAGGGCATCCGCTGTATCATTTTCCCGGCGACGCAGGCAATTTATCTTCAGGCGATCGAAGAGGGGCTTATCCAGACCTTTATCAAGGCGGGAGCTGTCGTCAGCACACCGACCTGCGGCCCATGTCTCGGTGGACACATGGGAATACTGGCGGCGGGAGAGCGGGCTGTCTCGACCACAAACCGTAACTTTGTCGGACGTATGGGTCATGTGGAGTCCGAGGTGTATCTGGCAAGTCCGGCGGTAGCGGCGGCAAGCGCTGTCACCGGAAAAATCTCAGAACCGGCAGATTTGGGACTGTAGGGAATCAAGGCAAAAGCGGACGAGAGCTGCAAGAAGGACGTTGTTCGTTTGGAAGAAAGGCGGAATAGAAATATGAAAGCATTAGGAAAAGTATTTAAATATGGTGATAATGTGGATACCGATGTGATCATTCCGGCGCGTTATCTAAATTCTTCAGATCCGGCGGAACTGGCCACACACTGTATGGAGGACATCGATCAGGATTTTGTGAAAAATGTCAATAAGGGCGATATCATCGTGGCAGAGAAAAATTTTGGCTGTGGTTCCTCCAGAGAGCATGCGCCGATCGCCATTAAGGCGGCGGGCGTAAGCTGCGTGATCGCGGAGACATTTGCACGGATCTTCTACCGGAATGCTATCAATATCGGTCTCCCGATCATCGAATGCAAGGAGGCCTCACAGGATATTGCGGCCGGCGATGAAGTGGAAATCGACTTTGACAGCGGCAAAATCTGGAACAAGACAAAGGATCAGACATATCAGGGGCAGGCTTTCCCTGAGTTTATGCAGAAGATCATTGAGGCAGAAGGGTTGATGAATTATATCAATGCGAAGTAGTGGGGTGAGGTAAGAGGGAGAAACCAGTAGAGAGGAACTATCCCCTCGCGCGGACGGGTTGAACTACGAAACGCAACCAAGTCCGCGGAGGGGATGGTTCCTTCTTCTGGTTTTACCCTTGCTTATGGGAACTGTCTGGAATCGTAAAATGTATGGGGAATGGCAGGTGCATATCAGAGGTTGTGTGCCTGCCTTTTTAGTGGATTTATTTGGATGGATGTGATAAAATTGAATCTGTAACAGAAGGACAAATCGGGATTTATGACGAGCGAGGGAAATATATGTGGTTTTGGTGGTTTATATTTGTTTGTGATTTACTTAT
>JAMPFC010000047.1 GCA_023664685.1 Roseburia sp.
TTTTTGTGATCCCCGTCTTTACATTTAGAAAATCCTTCGCTGCATTTTATTAAAAATTATTGTGAGTACAGCGGAATGAATCTCATATCAGTTTATAATAATATACTAACACGAATATAGGTGGAATTCAAGAAAAAAAGATTAAACTTTATCATTCTATTTTCCATCTGCAAAAACATCATAACATATTTACCGGTTACTACCTTAATCCAGAACTCTCCCATTTAATTTCGACCCAACTCCTATATTTTCTGTTTTTTCCATTAGTTTCCGATACTGTTTATAACTTTTATCCGGCACTAAATAATCACACTGACCGGGAAGACATGTATTCGGATATTTGCCGATTGGTTCGGGAGGTTTTGTTCCCTCAAATTGTATCGTTTGCCTCTCCGCAGAATAGATCCCCCAGACCCAGTTCTGCCCCAGATCCTTTACCGAAGAAGGAATCATTATCTTATGGGTTGTGCCACCCCGCCAAGATATATCTGCTGTCAGTTTTGTCACCTTATTTGGAATCTTTAAAATCCCTTTTTCTGTAAATGCCACAACAAGCTTTCCTGTCTTTTTTTCATAAATGCATTTCCCTGCCTTTGCATAATTTTTATTCTTATTTGACAACCTTACTTCTAACGCTTCTGAAGTTCCACAATTCAGCGCCGCTCTTTCGATCTTGGACACACTTGATGAAAGATATACATTTTTTAGTGTATAAAAACAATTTGCCTCTTCTTTTATTGTCTTAACACCTTCCGGAACTTTGTAATAATCCCGTTTTTTATCCCATGTATACAGCTTTGTCCCATCCTTTGAAAGAAGCGCTCCCTCTTTTATCTTATAATTCCTATTTTTCTTTGCAACCTTGATCCATTCAAAAGACTTACATCCGGAAAATGCCTCAAAATTTATTTTTTCAGTCTTTGCAGGAATTTTCACGCCTTTTAGCTTTTTGCATCCCCTGAAAATCCCTTTGTTCACTTCTTTCAAATTTTTAGGGAGATTTATTTTTTCCAGATTTTCCATGCCGCCAAATGCCAAATACAAAATTTCATCAATCGAATCCGGCAAGATGATCTGCTTTACGCTTTTCGTATTTGGCGTAAAACATTCCCCCTCATCCTCATCGTCCGTATAGGATGTTCCAAAAACATTGAACCATTTTACACCGCCCTCTACGCTCTGGCTTCCAATCCGTGTCACCGTCCTGCCTTTTATCACGCCCGGAATCCTCAGCACCGATGTATCCGCCTTTTTCGGATGCAGTTTGATCTGGCGTATCCAACACTCCATATCATCGTAAGAATAACACACGGTATAGTCCGCCTCTTTCTGTTTGTATGTTTCGATATGACACTGATCCCACCCGAGCTGTGTCGCCGCCTTAGATGGGACACAAAACGACAGAACCGCGAAACAACTGACCACAAATAATATAACACGTTTTCTCAATATAAAAACCCCCTTATTCAACATAACCCATCACCCCAAAACAGCCTCAACCTTCTCCCAAAACTCCTGCTCATCAATTTCCATTCTTTTTGCTAATTTCCGCTTCCCGCTCTCCTGCATTTCAACCTGCGTTTTATAAATCATCCCTGTCCCTTTATCATATGTAAACTGTCCAAAACAAGAAGTACCTACAATATAATATTCTGCACCCTCATTTTCATCTGACGCACCAAGACAAAGCACCAGTTCATCCCCCTCCTGAATATTGGGAACTCCCTCGTAGACCGATTCCATATATTCATCACCGTGAAGTGCAATCTCCTTTTCAAGCTCCTCTTCTGAACTGTTCGCCACAAGAAACTCCCTCTCTTGCTCCGCATATTCTGCAAATTTCACTTTCCCGCCAATCGTAAAAATAGTTATAATATCCTCCGGCTTTACCGTTCCACCATTGGCAGTCTCAACCTGAAAACGAAAATTGCTTAAGATACGAGTATCCTTTATATACGATTTAATTTTCTGTACTGTCCCTGTCACGACAAATTCCGATGCCGCAATTACATCATCATAAGAATCAAATTTCACTGCCAGATTAGCACGGTCTATCATCGTTTGATAGACATTCTCCGGCGTATCCTCGAGCCAACCCGCCTCCTCATTTTCCTTTTCCGTCGAATCCCGATTTGTATTTTGGGAAACACTGTCCTGATTCTGGTCAGCGATATTACAGCCGACAATGCCTATTCCAAACAGGCATAACACAAGGATAAATGTTAAATATATCTTTTTCATCCGCCCTCCTTACTTCCCCATCTTTTCCCAACATCTGACACCTTGATTATACCTTACCCACTATAAAATAGCAATAAAAACACGGTCTCAAAAAACGCTCTTTTTTTGATACACTTTAATTTATTTGATTTTCGTCTTCGGTTTAGCTAAAATAGGTGATGCGGAAAGATGAGAGGACGGAAAATATATTGAAAATGATCTGGCCGCAAAACAACATTACAGGAGGAACAAGTCATGAGGGAACAACAAAGAAAACAAGTACGAGGAAAGAAACCATTGGCACTTTTTTTGACCACTGCCCTGTGCATTGGCATTTTAGCATCTGGCGAACTGTCGGTCAGCAAAGCGGTAAGCACACCCGATTCAGAGACAGAAACATCAACATCCAATTCTGACATCACCTTAAAGAACCCAACAACCAGTGAAGATGGGGTCACGACATGGGACTGTGTGTATTTTGGACACTACTGGCAGGAAGATACAAATGGAGACGGAAAAGTTGACAAAGACGATGAAAAACAGCCGATTAAGTGGCGTGTCCTGTCAGTAAAGGGAGACGAGGCATTTCTATTAGCGGATAAAAACTTAGATGTACAAAAATACAATGATACAAATACAAGCATCACGTGGGAAACATGTACGATGCGGTCATGGCTGAATGGCTATGGAGCAACTGCAAATGTGTGTGGGAATGATTATAGCAGCAACAATTTTCTAAATAACGCATTTACCGAGTCAGAGCAGGCTGCAATCAAAAACATGACCGTAATCAATGAAGAGAATCCAGAGCATCATACAGAAGGTGGAAATGATACCATAGATAAAATATATCTTCTCTCAATCAGTGAAGTGATGAATCCTTCATATGGGTTTACCTTAACGACCAATCCCACAGATACAAGGAAAGCGGCAAAAACTGCCTATGTAGTAGCGGGGGGAGAGATAAATTCAACATGGATGGATAGTGGTTCGAGTACAACTGGATGGTGGCTCCGGTCGCCGGGCATCAATAGTAAGTGCGCATCCAGTGTGACCAGCATTGGAGATATTGGCAATGGCGGAAATGTCGGCTATAATTTTATTGCGGTGCGTCCTGCTTTGCATTTGAATCTACAGACATCGTCAGATGTTTTATCTACCTCAAGTTGGTCATACGCCGGCACTGTAACCGCAACTGGTGGGGAAATCGGCGAAACTTCTCCGACAGCCGCACCTCCAACACCAACTCCAATAGCCGCCCCAACAACAGCCCCGGCTGCAACACCAAATTCTGCCCCGACCTCTGCGGTATCCTCTCCAAGCGCTATACCATCTCCATCTTCTGAGAAGAAAACTGTCACAGCAAAGAAAAAGAAAACCCTAAAACTTTCCGGGATCAAATGTCTAAAAAACAGTAAGGTGATTTCAGGCAAAATATCCGTATCGAAAGCCACGGTGAAGATTAAAGTCGAAGAAAAGACATGGAAAAAGGCAGAGGTAAAAGGAAAAAATTTTACATTGAAACTTTCATCAAAGCTGAAAAAGAAAACAAAGATCACGATAAAAGTCACAAAAAAAGGATATAAAAATCTTGTAAAGACGATCAAGTTAAAATAAATACCGAAAAAACCGAAGGCATTCACTTTGAAGTGGGTGCTTTTCTTATGTTGTGCTATTATATTTCCTCAAATCCTGTCGATATATATTTTGAGTTATGCACTGCATTCAACTCGACCGTAACATTAGGCAACATTAAATCGGAATAGAAACGATATTATAAAACTGGTGGTGGATGAATTGATCAAACGATATTATGTACGAGTAAGTTCCCTAAAAGAAGGGATGAAGATCGGGCAAACGATAAAAGACCGAATGGACCGGACGCTCATTGCGCGGGGAACTCCCTTAGATGAATTTCTCATTGATGGGCTCAAAAAACGAGGCCTGACAGGTGTTTATGTGCAGGAGGGCGAGGAGGATCCCGAACCCGAAAAAACAGCAGAAGCTCCGCTGCCGGATTTTGTGCGCAAAAATATAGAAAAGCATACGACGAAGGATCCTGCCAAAGTAAAGCTTTCGGAAAGCGTGAAAAAACGGATTTCCGAAGGGATCCAGTACCTTTACAACAATTCCGATTCCCAACAGTTTGCCGATACGACAAATAAGATCACCACGGATTTAATGAAAGCAATCGACGACAATGCCGCTCTCGCTGTGGATATCAGCGTCTTGAAAACCAGTGACGAATACACCTTTAAGCACAGCGTTGACGTAGCTACTATGTCTATGATCATCGCCAGAAATCAAGGGCTTTCACAAAAAGATGTATATAATATCGGAATCGCCGGTCTGCTCCATGACATGGGCAAATCAAAAATTCCGCTAGAAATCCTCAACAAACCGGCCAGATTAAATGATGAAGAATTTGCGATCATGAAACAGCATTCCACACTTGGATATGAAATCCTGAAAGAGAAAAAAGAATTTTCAGACGTCATTTCTTTCGCCGTACTGCAGCATCATGAAAAAATGAATGGAAAGGGCTATCCTCTCGGCTGCACCGCTGATCAAATCGTTCCCTATGCAAAAATCCTCTCCGTCACAGATGTATACGACGCCCTTGTAACAGAGCGCCCATATAAAAAATCATTTTCACAGCGGACAGCAGTAGAAATGATCATGTCCATGACGGAGGAACTCGATATTGCTGCTATGAAAAGCTTTATGGAAAGCGTCATCCTCTATCCGGTAAATTCCACCGTAACACTCAGTAACGGGGAAGATGCCCGGGTTGTAAAAAACAATAAAAACTCCGTTTTGCGTCCGACTGTAGTCGGTCTGAAAACAGGAAAAGTATACGATTTGAAAGACGATCTGGCATGCGCCAATATTGTGATCCAGTGACCACATATTTTTATTCTGTCACTTTACGATATCCTCTCACCAGTCTGCCCCTATGGCGCAGACGGATCATTCATACTCGGCAAGCACGCTCTCCAGTATTTTTATCATCTCATCGACATGGCACGTCTCAATGACAAGCGGCGGTACAAACCGTACCACATCTGCTCCGGCACTCAGGACAATCAGCCCCCGCTCAAGCGCTTTGCTGCAGACCTCTGAGACCGGCACGTCACACGCAAGCCCGCGAAGGAGTCCCATTCCTCGTACCTCCCTTGCGGCACGGTATTTTTTTACAAGTTCCTGTAGTTTCTGCCCCAAATAAGCTCCCGTCTCATTTACATTTTTTAATATATTACGTTTCTCAAATAACTCGATCGTTTTGGCGACTGCCGCACTTGCGAGCGGATTCCCGCCGAAAGTAGTTCCGTGGTCGCCCGGCACAAGCGCTTTCCCAATCTCTGCTGTCGTTGCGATCGCCCCCACGACAATACCACTTCCGATGCCTTTGGCAAGAGTTACAATGTCCGGACGGATCCCGTACTGCTCATAGCCAAACATTTTACCGGTTCGCCCCATCCCGCACTGCACTTCATCACAGATCATCATGATATCATGCTTCGTGCAAAGTTCACGGATTCCCTGCAAAAACTCCTTTGTCGCCGGATAGACGCCGCCCTCACCCTGCACTGCCTCAACGATGATCGCATACGTCTTTTCATTGATTTTTTCCTTCACACTCTGCAGATCGTTATATGTCGCAAAACTCACGCCGGAAATAAGCGGCTCAAACGGTTCCCTGTATTTTTTCGTCCCGGTGACAGACAAAGCGCCCATACTCCTCCCGTGGAAGCCTTTTTCCATCGAAATGATCTCCGAGCGCTCCGGATATCCTTTCATCAGCGCATATTTTCTTGCCAGTTTCAGCGCCCCTTCGTTTGCCTCCGTTCCGCTGTTTGCCATAAAAACTTCTTCCATTCCAGTAATCTTTGCAAGTCCTTTTGCGGCGTCCAAAAGCGGCTCCGAGTAAAAATAATTGGATACATGCGTAATCTTATCAATCTGTGCCTTCAACGCATCCTTAAACTCGTCATCGCTGTAACCAAGAGCGCTTACCGCAATTCCGGCGCCAAAATCCAAATATTTTTTTCCCTCGGTATCATAAAGATACACTCCCTCGCCATGATCCATTACGACCGGATAACGGTTATAAGAGTGAACCAGACACTGTTCGGATTGTTCGATCATTTCATTCATTGTCTGTTTCATTTTTTCAACCTCTGCCTCCTTCCACTTCATGCTGATACAGCGTCTCTTCATTTCCGATAAAAGCAGTTCCGATTCCCTTTTTCGTGTAAAACTCAAGCAGCAGGCAATGCTCTCTGCGCCCATCGAGAATATGTACCCGGTTCACGCCGCCCTCGACAGCATCAATACAATTCTTGAGTTTGGGGATCATGCCGCCGCCGATGAAACCATCCTCGATCATCTGGTTTGCCTCCGCCAACGTGAGTACGGAGAGCAGCGTTGACGGATCGTTGGCATCTTTACACACACCCTCAATATCTGTCATAAACACAAGCTTTTCCGCTTTCATGGATTTTGCGATTGCACATGCGGCATCGTCCGCATTGATATTGTAGGATTTGAAATCATCCCCCAAACCGATCGGTGCGATGATCGGCACAAAATCATTTTCGATCAGAGTATCGATCAGTTCTGAGTTTACTTCTCTCACATCGCCGACATATCCGATATCTTTGCCATTTACCGTCTTCTTATCGCAGATGATCGTGCCTCCGTCTTTTCCACTGATCCCGGCTGCGCGGACGCCGAGTTTTTCCATCATCTGGACAAGGTGCTTATTGACTTTATTGAGTACCATTTCTGCCACTTCCATCGTGTCCTCATCCGTCACACGGAGTCCTTCCACAAATTCAGGCTCTTTTCCCATGAGCCTGACCCACTTGCTGATCTCCTTGCCGCCACCGTGTACGATGATCGGTTTCATGCCAACCAGTTTCAAAAGCGCTACATCTTTGATGACGCTCTGCTGAAGTTTCTCATCTAACATTGCGCTTCCACCGTATTTTACGATCACACGTTTTTCACTAAAATCCCTGATATACGGAAGAGCCTCGATGAGTGTCTCTGCCTTGATCAGTACTTCCTTCATATATTCATCCATTTTTCTAAATCCTTTCCTTCCTGCTATGACCGGTAATCCCCATTGATCTTTACATAATCGTACGTCAGATCACATCCCCATGCGGTCGCTGTTTTATTTCCCTGTTTCATATCACAGATGACGGTAACAGCCTCCTGACGGAGAATCCCGCTTGCCTCATCTTCGCTGTAATCCGTTGCCACACCGTCTTTTACAAGTGTAAGGCTCTGGCTGCCATGTTCTCCCTCTGTACGGATCGTCAGATCAACAACCTCCGGATCAAAATCCACGCCGGCGTAGCCGAGCGCGCACAAAATCCTTCCCCAGTTGGCGTCACTGCCAAACACTGCTGTCTTGACGAGATTTGATGTGATCACTGACTTACTGAGGATTTTTGCCTCCTCTACCGTTTTCGCATGTTCCACCGTAACCTCAAGAAGCTTCGTGCATCCCTCGCCATCCCCCGCCATCTGCTTGGCAAGATCGCACGCCACAAAACGTACCGCCTCTTTCAATGCCTGACAGGCTTCGCTGTCTGGTTCGACCACAACACCGGACTCACCGTTTGCCAAAAGCAGACATGTATCATTCGTTGACGTGTCCCGGTCAACAGAAATCATATTAAAGGAATCGCTTACGGCACCTCGGAGTATTTCCTGAAGCAGTGAATGCTCTACTTTGGCATCCGTCGTAATGACACTGAGCATCGTCGCCATATTTGGATGGATCATTCCGGAACCCTTGCTCATTCCGCCGACCGATACCGTCGTTCCCTCCACCTCAAATGTGACTGCACACTCTTTGGAGCTTGTATCTGTCGTCATGATTGCCTCTGCCGCTGCCCTCGCCGCCTCTCTTGTATCTGCCAGCGCATCCTTCAATGCTTTGATCCCCTCTCTGACAGGCTCCATGCGAAGCTGCATCCCAATAACGCCGGTCGACGCGGTAAGGACTTCATCTGTCCTCACAGAACACGCCTGTGCCGCCGCAGACGCCATCCCAAGATTGTATTCTTTTCCCTCATCTCCGGTACAGGCATTGGCGATCCCGCTGTTTAACACGACAGCATGCACCGGATTTCCTGCCTCCACTACCTGTTTATCCCAGAGAACTGGTGCAGCCTTTACTACATTTGTAGTAAACGTTCCCGCCACCGCCGCAGGCGTCTTCGTAAACACAAGCGCCATATCTTTTTTATCTTTATATTTGATCCCAGCCGCCACTCCCGCCGCCTGATATCCTTTTGCGGCTGTCACGCCGCCATCGATCTGTTTCATATCCTTTCCTCATTTCTGTTCACTTCTTATGGAAATACCGGAACAAGCCGGAGTCCCTCTGTCTCATCGACGCCAAACAAAAGATTCATGTTTTGGACAGCCTGTCCGGCCGCCCCTTTCGTAATGTTGTCCATCGCCCCCATCATGATCACACGTCCCGTACGCTCATCCACTTTCGGGCATACATCCACAAAATTGCTTCCCTCCACCCATCTCGTCTCGGGACAGGTTCCCTCCTCGAGAACACGGACAAAATACTCGTCCCGGTAAGCTTCTATGTAGGCGTCATAAACCATCTCTTTTGTTATACCCTGTTTCAAGTTCGCATAGGCTGTGATCAGGATACCACGGTTCATCGGAATCAGATGCGGTGTGAAATTCAGCATGACCGGCTCCCCGGCAGCATAGGAAAGCTGCTCCTCGATCTCTGGCGTGTGCCGGTGCGAAGCCACACCATACGCCTTGATATTTTCATTGACCTCACAGTAAAGATTCGGGATCTTCGCCCCTCTTCCCGCACCGCTCGTACCGGATTTGGCATCAATAATAAGCGTCTTTGTATCGATGTATTTCTTCTTTATCATCGGATAGATCGCAAGGGTAGAACAAGTTGGATAGCAGCCCGGATTCGCGATCAGCCTTGCACCCTTTATGCTGTCCCGGTTCAACTCGCACAGCCCATAGACAGCTTCACCGATAAACTGCTTACTCTTATGCTTGATCCCATACCATTTTTCGTACACGTCTACGTCCTTGATCCGAAAATCTGCACTCAGATCGATCACCTTGCAATTTGACAGGATTTCCTCATCCAGCACAGACGCCAGATATCCCTGCGGCGTCGCTGTAAAGATTACATCTGCCTCCCGGCTGAGTTCGTGCAGATCATCCCCCTTGCACAGATTTTCCACGATCTGGAACATATTTCCAAACACAGAACTAAATTTTTCATCGACATAGCTTCTCGAACCATACCATATGATCTCCACCTCTTTATGCTGTAACAAAAGCCTCACGAGTTCCTGTCCGGCATAACCGGTCGAGCCAATAATTCCCGCTTTTATCATAACGTCCTCCATTTCTGAACTGCGCTGTTTTCAGCCGCACCTTTATACATAATATTTTCGTTTCTTTCATAATATCATGTATAATCCGGCAATTTATGCATATTCCTCTGCATAAAACGTTTATTTTATGCAAAATATTCAAAAACACTATTATTATACACCCCATTGAAATATAACGCAAGTATAAATTATTAAAAGAATATAATAATTTGAAAAACTTTTATTTCCTCTTGCATATTATGCATTTATGTTGTATATTTAGAAAAGAGGTTTTATAAGAACTAATTTACAGAATAAAGAAAAGGAGATCATCATGAAGGAAAAAGTTATACTTGCTTATTCCGGCGGTCTGGATACGACAGCGATCATTCCGTGGCTTAAGGAAAATTTTGATTATGAAGTAATTTGTGTATGTATTGACTGCGGTCAGGAGGAGGAGCTTGACGGTCTGGAAGAACGTGCTAAATTCTGTGGTGCTTCCAAACTTTACATCGAAGATGTTATTGACGAATTTTGTGATGAGTATGTTGTTCCCTGCGTACAGGGACATGCTGTCTATGAAAATAAATATCTTCTCGGTACCTCGATGGCGCGGCCGGTCATCGCAAAACGTCTCGTTGAGATCGCCCGCAAAGAAGGGGCAACTGCAATCTGCCACGGTGCGACAGGAAAAGGAAATGACCAGATCCGCTTTGAACTCGGGATCAAAGCACTTGCTCCTGACTTAAAGATCATCGCCGCGTGGAGAAGTGATAAATGGACGATGGATTCCCGTGAATCCGAGATCGAATATTGTAAGGCACACGGAATCGACCTTCCGTTCTCTGCGGATTCCAGTTACAGCCGCGACCGGAACCTGTGGCACATCAGCCATGAGGGACTTGAATTAGAAGATCCTGCAAACGAACCGGATTTTGACCATCTTCTCGTCCTCGGCGTGACACCGGAAAAAGCACCGGAGGAAGGCGAATATGTCACAATGACATTTGAGAAGGGTGTTCCAAAATCCATCAATGGAAAAGAAATGAAAGTTTCTGACATCATCCGCGAATTAAACCGTCTCGGCGGCAAACATGGCATCGGAATCGTTGATATCGTGGAAAACCGCGTTGTCGGGATGAAATCCCGCGGTGTATATGAGACGCCGGGCGGAACGATCCTTTACGAAGCGCATCAGCAGCTTGAGGAACTCATCCTTGACCGTGACACGTATGCACAGAAAATGGATATGGGCAACAAACTGGCGCAGATCGTATATGAGGGAAAATGGTTCAGCCCTCTTCGCGAGGCAGTTCAGGCATTCATCGAATCCACCCAGAAATATGTGACGGGTGAAGTTAAGTTTAAGCTGTATAAAGGAAATATCATCAAGGCCGGAACGACTTCCCCATACTCACTTTATAACGAAAGCATCGCCTCCTTTACAACCGGTGATCTCTACGACCACCACGACGCCGAAGGATTTATCAATCTGTTTGGCCTGTCCACAAAAGTACGTGCGATGAAGCTTCAGGAAACGGAAAATAAATAAAAATACCATCATGCCCGCAGGACAATGGAATTACCTGATTCGGTAATGCATCAAACGAACGGATTCCCATTTCTGCGGGTGTTTTACGGTCGAAAAGGAGACTTGATCTTATGAACGATACGGATTTTGGAAAAAAATACACACCCTCCCTCTTTTTATCCGCCGCCGGAATCCTGCTCCGGGGGCTGCCTCTCTTTTTTATCGTCTGGGCAGTAAAAGACATTCTTTCCTTCCTGCTTTCGGAAAGTATACTATATGACGGAATTTACCGGTTGCTTACTTTCCCGGTCGACCTGATCCTCTCACTTCTTCTCATCTTTCTTTATTTTGCGCCGCGCATGACATGTGTTCAAGTCGGCAGAAGTGAGATTCGGGTTAAGCGGTGGTTTCAAAAACCGCAAAACTTCCCCCTCTCCTCCCATGAGTTTGTATTTACAAAAAAAATCGGAAATAAAACGATAAAAAACGAACTTTTTTATATGGAGATCAAAAAGACCTCTGACCGGGAACAAGCCTCTGACCAGAAGCTTAGCTCAAATCGGAGCCATAGCGGGAAAAAACGGTTCCGTCTCGTCTTTTTCCGTAAATCAGATTTCACCGCACTCTCCTCTGCCATCCACGCCGCCATCGCAGATCAGGTGCCGGTAGAAGTCCGCTCAGAAGCCGCATGGGACGACCTGCAGACAGGGCGGACTGAGTTTCCCTTTCCCAGACAAAAAATCCTCCGCGCCTCATGGAAGGAGTTTTTCCTCTCTTCCGCTGTAATCCTCGCCGCTGTCGCTTCTGTCTATTTTTTGCGCTCCTACTTTATCCCGCTGTACTGGTATTTCCTTGTGATCGTCTGTAGCTTTTTACTGCTTGGCATTCCGGTAAATGCTGTCCGTATTCTTTTTTATCAAAAAAAATGCCCGCATACGATCAGCAGGCATGGTACTTTTCTTTTCTTTGATGACACTCGTTTTTCGGTCAGCGAAATACAGACACTCCGGATGACCGCCGCAAATGCAGTTCCTAGTTCTATTTTCCCCAAAATGCGAACGATCACGATAACTGCCGGTGGCAAAAAACACCACTACTGGGTCGGCAGTACGAGAAACATGACCCGGGCGGAGTATGAAAAACTATGTCAGTGGATCGAACGGGCTTTTATGAACAATTCTTCAAAAGTCATTTATGACCAGAAATAGAACTACAGCCTTTACCGATTCCTCGCCAATTTGATCCCATCCGAAGTCCACACTTCATTTTGCTGATCGATCAAAATCAGCTGAACATCTTCATTCGCTCTGTCAAATTCAACCGCTTTTTCTTTGCCCATCACAAACAGCGCTGTAGCCAGACTATCTGCACTCTCCCCCTCATCGGATATGACGGTCACGCTTTTTAGGTCGCTGTCTGCCGGCGCCCCTGTCCGCTTGTCCATAATATGATGATACGTGACGCCATCCCGTTCAAAATAACGCTGGTAAGAACCGGACGTGATGACCGCCTTTTCCCCGACCTCGATCGTACCAAGTATTCCGGTTCCATCCTTTGGGTCAGTGATCCCTACGGTAAATAATGTTCCATCCGGTTTTTCTCCATAGGTCTGGACATTTCCCCCGAGGGATACCACTGCTGCCTTTGCCTTTTTTTGCCGGAACAATTCGATCAACTTCTGGGATACGTATCCTTTCGCGATCCCCCCTAGATCGATCTGCATCTCTTCCGGAATCCGCACCGTGGAATCCTCCCCCATTTCGATGCGTCTATAATCAATATTTTCCAATAGTTTTTCCCGCTCTTTCTGATCTGGGATCCGGTACTCTTCCGTCGTAAATCCCCACGCCTTCACAAGCGGATACACCGACAGGTCAAATAAGCCCCCCGTGCGCTCCGAAACCGCTATCCCTTTCCCGATCAGTTCATAGGTCTCAGACGACACCTGAACCGGTTCGCCGCCGGCACAGTTTAACTTTGCCACATCGCTAGTCTCTATATTGACAGAAAACAGTTTTTCATAATTCTGAATCCGCTTTGCCGCCTCCGCCAGTATTTCAGACGGTTCTTTGGCATACACCGTCAGATCGATGATCGTATCCATTGCAAAAAGCTCTGTCGATTCCTTTTTTATTTCCTTCTTTCCATCCCCGGCGCTTCCTGACTGGCAGCCCGCACAGAAAAATACAGCGCCCAAGAACACCAGACAAACAAATATTATTTTTTTCATTTGCACTCACCATGTCCTCTCTTTTGTGCAGCTTCTTTTGAATACACACAGCCACAATAATTCTGCCGGTAAAGACCATATTCCCTCGACAGCTCAATGCTTCTCTTATATCCGTTTCTCTTTTTAAAATCCGATGGCAGATAGGGGATTCCATACTCGTTAGCAAGACGCTCTCCGATCTGCATAAGCCAGTCTGCATTTTTATGAGGACTGATCGACAACGTCGTACAAAAATAATCTGCTCCCGTTTTCACTGCCATCTCTGCTGTTTTTTGAAGCCGCATCTCATAGCATTTCAGACAACGTCTCCCACATTCCGGCTCATCTTCAAGCCCCTTCGCCATCTGGAAAAAGAGAGTATTGTCATAATCTGCATCCACAAAACGGATCCGGTGAGAATAGGTCTGCTCCTGAACCAGACGCTTTAATTCCCGTTTGCGCTTTTCATACTCGCTTTCCTCTGTAATATTGGGATTATAAAAATAAAGAATAAGCTCCATATATTCCGAGAGGTACTCTAGCACATAACTGCTGCATGGCGCACAACAACAGTGCAGAAACAAAATTTTTCCACACGGTTCTTTCCCGATCCTCTCCAACACCTCATCCAGTTCCCTCTGATAATTTCTCTGGTTCATCCCGTCACACCTTATCTGTAAAAATCATATATCTTATCAAGCCAGTCCGATCACAGCAGACAGATTTCCCCTTTTTCCATGCGTATAGCGATGGGAAAACAAAAGATCCGGATGACAGCAGGTACACACTTCGCTCACACAGATATGCTCCTCCTTTACCCCTGCCTGCATCAGTAAAATCTTATTTGCCTGCCAGAGATTTAACTGATAATGCCCATCTGGTTTTTTATAATATATATCATCCAAGTATTTCTGGTCAAATACTTTTTGAAACTCGCTGATCACCTCTTCGCTCACCTCATAACAACACTGGCCGATCGACGGGCCGATCACCACAAGAAGATTTTCTGGCTGTGAACCGAACTCCTCTTTCATTTTACCGGTCATTTTCTGTCCCATCCGCTGCACAGTCCCGCGCCATCCCGAATGGGCATTCCCCACAGCACGCCTCACCGGATCATAAAACAACAGGGGAACACAGTCTGCAAAAAACGTCATCAGCATAACACCCGGCTCATCCGTAATAAGCCCATCCGTCTCACGGATACTCCGCCTCTCACAAAACACCTCTCCGGTATCTCCTTTTCCCACCCGGCGGATCTTTGTATCATGCACCTGCTCTGTCAGAACAAGTGTCTCTATGTCGTATCCCACCGCATTCGCAAAAAGCCGGTGATTTTCCTCGACATCCTCTCTCCGGTCGCCCCGGGTAAAACTCAGGTTCATCGAAGTACAGTCCCCCTTGCTTACGCCCCCAAGCCGGGTTGAAAACCCATGTATGACAGGGTATTTTTCCAAAATCGGAAATCGCAAAAAGGGAACGCCTTCTTTTTCTACATAGTGAATGTTTTTATTGGAATCTAACATATTGTCTCCGTTCCTGTCTGAATTTCTATTTAAATTTCCATTGAATAAGTTTGACTGAATATAGTATACTACATTTATATAAGAATTAACAGAGGTGATTTTATGCCATCAATCTATGCACACAGCTCATTTGGCAGAGAAGTTTATAAAAAACTTCCGGCAGACTTAAAAACGATCGTCCGCAAATATCCAAAAGCATTTGACGCCGGATTACAGGGGCCGGATTTTTTGTTTTTCTACCGTCCCTTTATCCGCTGCAAACCAAATAAACTCGGATACTCACAGCACAGCCAGCCATTTCGCGATTTTTTGGAAAAAATACGGCCGGTGATCCAAGAAAAAGGAAAAGACTGCGGCGAATATGCCTACATGCTCGGCGTCATCTGTCACTTTATGCTCGACAGTGAGAGCCATTCCTATGTGATCAGAAAGGCAGAGGAACCCGGCTACAACCACCTCGTGATGGAAATTGAATTTGACCGCTATCTTATGAAAAAGGATGGCAGAAATCCGCTTTTATATCCTGTGTGGAAACACGTCCGCTGGGACAGGGAGACACTCGACGCCGTCCACGGAATCTACAAAGCATTTGAAATATCACGCGAAAAAATAGAAAAATCACTGCGCTCCATGTCCTTTACTAAATGGTTTCTCACTACCGGCAGGACATTTCGGAGACTGATGATACGATCTGTCATGGCATTATCGCTCCACTACAAAAAACTGGAGGGGCATATGATGGATCTGATTCCCAAACGCACTGCCCCTGAGACAAACCGCGCTCTGGAAAAAATCTATCGGGGCAGCATCGAAAAATGCATCGGACTCATCAAAGAATTTGATCAGGTCATCCTCACCGATCAGCCCTTTCACAAACGATTTGAATGCACGTTTAAGGACAACGTACCCGCAGATGGCACGATGGCGTCAATTTGAACCCTGTTTCATCTTGCGCTACCCTGCCGCCTGTTCAGGCGGCGGATCACATGCCTAAGCCATCCCTCCTCTGTCGATAAGAGAATCCGTTACGAGATGGCTTTCCGGCCCTATCCTGCGTGATAAGAAATATCCTCGCGCACATCCATCGACAGATCGTCTACCGCCACGTATTTCACGCTTTGGTCGACGCTCTTTTGCAAAAGTTCTACCCGGTGCTTTAATTCCATGCATAAACGGTCTTTCCTCGTCTCATCCATGAACTCCGAATCCCTCACGATCTCCCGGAACTCTTCTTCAATCCCACGGAGTTTCGTGGTATCCAGCCAGTCATAAGACTGCACCAGTTTGATCTGTTCCTCATGATACTTCTTAAACGGTTTGCATACAATCCGTTGCATATCCCCGATCCGAACGGTAGGCGTATCCCACCAAAAAGATGTTCCGCTGTCAAAAATCGGCGCTGCTCCCACATACTCAAGTGTTTTTGCATCACGGATCACGCCAAAATTATTCTGGTGGCGATCCTCATTCAAGATCAGATAATCCAATACCATCATCTGGTCGACTGCCTCCCTGATCCCCGGAACCTCATGCGTTTTACAACAATTTATATAATGCCGGTAAACCGATTCATGATTTTGTTTTCTTTTTGTCTGCATCAGATACCATGCTGTCACAAGTTCCGTTCCCGAAGTGATAAAATCTTCGCAGATACTATATGGGTATCCATCCTCTCGCCATATGCCATATGAGACATGCGGGATACCAAGGCGTTCCATGATCCGGCTCGCCAAAACCTCATTATACGGTTCCTGCTGAGCGAGTCCGCTTCCGCCTTTTAAAAGACATCTCCTGCCATCTATGATCTTCCATTTCTTTTTCAGCCATCCATCCGACGTATTATCTGGAGAAATCAGGCTGAGGCTCTCTCCCGTCACCGGTTTCCCAAATAAAATATTCCCGACATCTTCCGAAAATGGATTTTCAAAAAAATTTATCTCTGACCAACTGAGACCAGAGCCTTCCGGACAAAACCAGTACTGGTCAGACAAACTGAGACCATAACATTTCTCCGCCAAAAGCTCTGTCGTAGCGATTCCAAGAGTATCCAGTATACCATAAAAAGCATCGCGGCTTGCCGGAATCCCCCTTCCCCGCCACCACGCATTTAAACTGCTTTTGTCGATTTTTCCCTTCTTTACAGAAATTCCGACTGGTACATGCTGTATTTCATAAAGCTCTCCGATTTTCTGGATCGCCCCGGTTCTACTTTCCAGTTTGATCTGCGCGACTGGAATTTCCCGATGCATCAGAATGTAATTTTTCCCTTCCATCCTCTCACCTCAACTTCACATGATAGGTAAACACTTGCTGTCAGTTTGTTTCCGGAAAACATATATTTATTGTATAGTATAGTCTATAATCGCTCAAAATGCAAGATAAAATCTTGTAAAATCACGGAAATCAATTTTGAATAACTGCAGTTTGGGGAGTACTAGTAAAATCTTGTGCAACAACAGAAATATTTTCAGCTGAGGACCTTATAAACCGTCGGTACTTAGGCTGCGTATAAGGTGCGCCTTTTGCACAAAGTGCAATTTTTGCACCTTGTAGCCTTAGTACCGCTACGTGTTTATCTAGCGAAAGCGGGTCCGAGGCGGGAAATATTTCTGTTGCTGCACAAAGTTTACCATTTCAAAAACTGTAGTTATTTAAAATTGATTTCCGTGTTGTGGAATTTAAACGTTTCCCTTATACTCCTTCTCAATATAACAATGCTCCGTAACCGCAGCCAATTTAAGACCATCAAATTCCAACTGGACAATATATGGCATCCAGTCAATGATCCTCAAAAAATCCTCGCCGCCAAAGTCCGGATCATAATAATTTAATATCGTACTGAGCGCTGTTCCATGCGTGCCGATCACAATATTTTTGTCGGGATTGCCTGACAGGATTTCCTTAAGTGCTTCTATGTTTCTTTCCTGCGCCATACGGATCGATTCTCCCCCCTCTTCGTGGTAATCGTGATCCTCCCAACGCTTTCTCATGATCTCATGCCCTTTATTGCCTCCCACTCCGCATTCCCGCTCACGCAGCCGCTCATCAGTTATGATCTCCTTCCCATAAAATGCGGCTGTATCCGCGATCGTATCCATGCTCCTCTTAAAAGGACTGCAATAAAAAACATCAATTTTTTTATCCTTTAAAAATTCAAGAACAATATGGCAATCCTGCTTTCCCTCTTCTGTAAGCGGTCTGGTGCGGTCATCCTCCCAGCCATGCTCCGACTGTGCGTGCCGCACAAAATAAATATTGGTCATAGTAACTTTATCTCCTTTCTCCAGACGGTTCAGATTTTTTATAACACCTCTTAATTCCCGATATGCTCCACAACGGTATATTAACAAGCCAGTCCTGCTCACGATAACCATTCATTGATAACCGGATTGCATACGCCGGTTTAAATTTATCCACATACGCTTTAAACTTTTCATTGTATTATATACATTTTTTTGAACGTTGTTGTTATTTTACTCTTCCTCTATATTTTCTTCTCCCATTCTGCCTGCTTCCAAGGCTTGATACTCCTGATTTAACTCTCTCAATAATTCTTCCTCGCTTGGCAAATATAATTTATACTTTGAAGCAAAAATCTGCGTTTCGTTTTCCGGCAATGTATATTTAACCACAGATTCACTCTTGTCCGCACATAACACAATACCTATTGGCGGATTATCTCCCTCATTCATTAACTCCCTCGCATAATAATGGACATACATCTGCATTTGCCCTAAGTCCTGATGTGTTAAGTCCCCAACTTTTAAATCGATCAGAACAAAACATTTCAAAATGTAATTATAGAATACAAGGTCAATTCTAAAATGCCGCCCATCAAAAGTAATTCTCTTCTGTCTGGCGACAAAAGAAAATCCTCTCCCAAGCTCTAAAAGGAATTTTTGTAAATGCGTAATCAATGCTTGTTCCAAATCACTCTCATAAAAATCATCATTTGGATTTAATCCAAGAAATTCTAACACATATGGATCACGGATAATATCTTCCGGTGTTCTTGCAGCTTCCAATGTTTGAATCTCTGCCGCCACTTGTTCTTTATTTTTGCTTGATAGTAATCTCTCATAGAAAAATGAATTTATCTGACGTTCCAGTTGTCTTGTACTCCACTGCGATTTTACAGCTTCCTGCATATAAAATTCTCGTGCGTTTTCATTTTCTACACGCATTAAAAGACGATAATGCGTCCAACTCAATTCGCTACGCAGTGCGTAGCCATTTGGAAATGTCAAATAAAATTGTCGCATATTCTTCAAATTCGCAATGGTAAATCCTTTACCAAAATCTTTTGTCATTTGCTTTGACAATTCTTTTAATAATCCAGTGCCATACTCTGCTTTTTCATTACCGCCTTGTTCTTCAATAATTGATTTTCCTATATTCCAATAGGCTTCAACCATTGCAAAATTAGCTGTTTGATAAACTTTATTTCTTGCTGAAATTAGAATTTCTTTGATTTCCTTATAAAAAGATTCGTTCATCATATCAAAGCCATCCTCTCATTTACAAATTATTTATTAAATCCTATTAACGGTTTTCACATATACGTTAATTACTCTGTCGGTTTTTTGTAGGAAAACAACACCATCGTCTCCACCCCTCTCGTCCACGGAAACAGATCCACGCATACCGCCCGCTCCGGCACATACCCATTTTCAAGAAACATCTCTATGTCCCGGGCGAGACTGGTCGGCTTGCAGGAAATATAAACGATCCTGTCCACCCCATACCCGATGATCTTTTTGAGCGCTTTCGGATGAACACCTTCTCGCGGCGGATCAAGCACGATAAAATCCGGTTTTTCCTTGATCTCATCCATCACCTTCAGCACATCTCCGGCGATAAACTCGCAGTTCGTAAGCCCGTTTCTCTCCGCATTGACTCTGGCCGCCATAACTGCCTCCTCCACGATCTCGACCCCCACTACCTTCTTTGCTACGGGAGCAAGCACTTGGGCGATCGTCCCCGTTCCGCTGTACAGATCAAAGATCACCTTTCCTTCGACGTCTCCGGTATACTCCCTTGCAATCTCGTAAAGCACCTCGGCGCCGGCTGAATTTGTCTGAAAAAAAGAAAATGGCGAAATTTTAAATTGTAACCCCAATATTTCTTCATCAAAAAAATCCTGACCATAAAGAATTTCGGTTGAATCGGCTTTTACCACATCGGCAAGCCCGTCGTTTACCATATGTAAAATCCCTGCGATCCTCCCCTTATACTGCTGCGCCAGAAGCAGTTCCCGGTATTCACTGAGCTCCATCGGGTTCTGCGACGTCGTCACAAGACACACAAGGATTTCTCCTGTTTTTGCCGCATTTCGGACAAGCAGATGGCGCAGATAACCCTCATGGGAAATCTTATGGAAAAATGTGACTCCCTTTTTCTGGAAATACTCCGTCGTGACCGTCAAAATCCGGCGCACATCCTCCGTGACGATCCGGCACTCCTTCACCGGAACAATGTCATAAAAACTGCTTCTCTTATGAAGTCCCAGCGTAAGCGCCCCGCCCTTTTCTTCATCTCCAAAGGAAAACTCCATTTTATTCCGGTATTCCCACAAAGCCGGGCTGGCAATGCACTCTTCAAGCGGAAATGCCGGGCAGACCTGTTCAAAAAGAGCCTTCACCTGTTCAAGCTTCAATTTTTTCTGTGCATCATAAGCCATCATCTGGTACGAACAGCCTCCACAGTCATGAAAATGCGGACATGGCGGTGTTTCCGTTTCTATGTCAGATTTTTCCAGCACCTCCAAAAGACGCCCCTCTTTTTTATTTGCCCGGTTCTTTGTCAGTTGGAAGCGGATCTTTTGTCCCGGGAGCGTATTTTTTACCTGAACGGATTCCTCCTCATCCTCTACTTTAACTATTCCTTTATTGGGAAATTTCAAACGAAACACTTCTCCCTCGTATTTCTCATTTTTTTTCATTACTCCAAACCTTTCACATTTTTCGATAATTCTTTCCATACCACACAAATCATCGTAATAAAGCAGGCCAGTCCACCCACCGCATTTGAAATCGGTTCCGCCAGATAAACTCCATCTACGCCAAGACCGCACAATCCCGGCAAAAGAAGTGTGAGCGGAACGACAATGATCACCTTTCTAAACAGTGAAAAGAACACGGAATACTTTGATTTCCCTAATGCTACAAATGTAGACTGACCGGCAAACTGGAACGACATAAAGAAAAATCCAAAGAAATATAATTTTAACGCTTCTTTCCCCGGTGCCATCATAGCCGGACTGTCACTGAACATACGGATAAAAAATCCCGGCGCAAGCATAATAACCGCCCACACGGTCGTCGTATATAAAAAACCGATCAGCGATGTAAAAAGAATTGCTTTCTTCACCCGCTTATATTTTCCCGCCCCATAATTAAAACCAAGCACCGGCTGCGCCCCGCTCGTGATGCCGACGATCGCAATATTGGCAATTTCCCTCACTGAATTTAATATCGTCATGACCCCGATATACAAATCACCGCCATATGCTTTCAGCGTGACATTACATATGATCTGCACAAAACTGTTCGTGACCGCCATGATAAATCCGGACGTGCCAAGAGCTGCGATTTTTTTTACAAGTCCCGGCACCAGTCTCATCTCCGAAGAAATAAGCCGAAACTGCGTCCGCTTTCCCATAAAAAATTTCATGACAAAAACAGCCGAGACAAACTGCGAGATCACCGTCGCCGCCGCTGCCCCGCGGATCCCCATGCCAAACACAAAAATAAACAGCGGGTCTAAAAGGATGTTTAGTACCGCCCCGCTCATGACGACCGCCATTCCCGTCTTCGGAAATCCCTGTGCATTGATAAACTGGTTCATCCCGGTTCCTGTCATAAGAAAAAACGTTCCGAGAAGATAAATCGTCAAATACTCGCTCGCATAGTGATATGTCGCTTCACTTGCTCCAAACAGATACAAGATCGGCCTCTGGAACACATAACCGATCAACATAAGAACAATCGCTGTGATCCCCAGAAGGGCGCATGTATTATTCATGATCCTCGACGCCTTTTTTTCGTCCCCTGCCCCTCTTGCGATCGAAAACAACGGAGCACCTCCCATCGCAAAAAGGTTTGTAAAGGCGGAAATGATCGAAACGATCGGAAACACCAATCCGATCCCTGTCAAAGCCTCTCCATGCGTTCCCGGAAGATGCCCGATATACATTCTGTCCACTACATTATAAAGCAACTGGATCAACTGCGCGATCGTCAGCGGAACTGCCTGATACAAAATATGCCTGCACACACTTCCCTTTGAAAAATCATTTTCCACTCAAATCACGCTTTCTGAAAATTAAAAGTTTGTTCCATTCCATCCCCAGTCGGAAATTCCCTGATATTTCACATAAACCCGGTTTTTGGGAATCGCCAGTTCGCTCTCAAAAATCTGGCAGATCACACCTGTCAGTGCCTCACAGGCAGACGACGATGCATTTCCGTATATACTCACCTCGACAAAGGCGCTTTCTCCGTCCTTGTTTCCCTGAAAATAAAGATCATAATCATCCTCAAATCCTACCATAAGCCAGTTTTCCGATTTTCCCGGGATCAGGGAAATCGCCTCGCCCAGCTTCGCCTTGACCGCTTCTCGCTTCTCTTCTGTCATTTTTACCGTTACTTTTGAATTGATAAATGGCATAATTTTTCTCTCCTTATAAATGATTTATTATTTTAGTATAG
>JAMPFC010000048.1 GCA_023664685.1 Roseburia sp.
ACTTAAAAATGACAAGACGTGATATTTTAACACACAAAGGAAAGATATCACACAGACAGGCACTGGAGAAAGCGCATAAAGAGTATGAAAAGTATTCAGAGAAGGCGAAGCAGTATTTATCAGCAGTAGAAAAGCATTATCTGGAAGCTATTTCTACCTTGGAAGGGATTGAAAAGAAAGAGGAGTAGTTTAATGATGAAAGGTATCGACTATAGTTATTACTATGAGGGGTACTCGGCATATGAAACGGAAAAACTTTAGAAATGGAAATGGGTTTTTAAGTGATAATGCCATAGAGGAGTTAGGGAAGTGTCATAGGAAGTGTCAACACATGAGACCTCCTATGACACTTCCTTGAGACCTCATAATGCAAAGACGGTAAAAAATGGACTTGCAGAATGATGAGCGAAGTTGAACTCTGGTCTATTTTATGTTAGAATCATTTTAAAGGCGCCAAGACAATCAACATAGCCAAATCAAAAAAGACATATAGAAATGGGTTGCTAAAAAATGGATCGGTTATAAACATAAGGAGGATTTGTGATGAAACAGAGAAGAATGAAACGGGCGGCGGTTGTGACTGCACTGGTACTTGTGATCTGTATGAGTGTGACAGCATGTGGTACGGATTTTGATGCGAAGAGATATGTTCAGGGGTGCTTGGATGCCATGACGAAAGGAAAATTTGATGATTATACAGCGATGGCAAACATCAATGCGGAAGAGGCTCAAAAGCAATACGACGAGAGCATGGATCAGGAGATGAAGGCGATGATGGGTTCGCTCAGTCTGAGTGAGGAGCTTCAGCAGGAGTACCGCGAGATGTTTAAAAATCTGTATGCAAAGTGTAAGTATGAAGTCGGCGAGGCGGTAAAAAACAGCAGTGATTCCTATACCGTCCCGGTCAAAGTATATAAAATGAAGATATTTGAAGGAATTATGCAGGATGCTCAAAAGGAAGCCACGGAGTATGTGAATAAGCAGATGAAGAAAAATCCGGATAAAGTACCTTCCAAGGAAGATGTAACGAAAAAGACACTGGAATATCTTCTCGAACTCATGACGAAAAAGCTTGAGAATGTAGAATATGGGGAAGAGACAAATATAGATGTCGCTGTGACACGGGATAAGTCACAGGGAAATGTATTTGCGATTCCGGATGCTACATATACACAGATTTTGAATGCGTGTATGGATGCCAAGAAGGCAAGTTCATAATATTGTGACGCGCACAAAGAAGCGCGTACAAAAAACGGATAAAAGAACAAAGGAAAAGTGCAATAAAAAACAAAACACAGTGAAAAGTAAGAATGGGCAAGTCTGCGAAATATTTTTCACTGTGTTTTTGTTTTGTTATTTTTCAATCTGGAGCCATTCCAGATCAAATTTGCATCCCGGGAGGAAGATCAGGTTGAGGTTATAGTCCCCATAGACAGGCTCTAAGTCAAAGGTAAGCGTCTGCGCCTCATCGCTGTATGGGAAGTCGATAATCTGGTTGATGGTATCCCCGTTTCCATCGGCGGGAATAAAGCGGACGTGAATCGTATTCATCTCGATATGGGAGCGCCCGTGGATCGTGATTCCGCGGAAACCGTCCTCATCAAAGTGCATGTTATCGTATTCGACGGTGACGTTGTTTCCAATCTCGCGGATGGCATCCCCATCTCTTGTAAACATGTCTCCGGTGACATTTGCACAGTCGGAGGCATTGAGTTTTGCATAGGCTTTTTCTATTTTTGTGAAATAAAAGCCCTGAAGCGACATTTTGATCTCCGGATAGACAACGATGGTGATCGTCTGTATTCCTTTTAACCGTTTTGAAAGCTTAAATACATTTTCCTGATAATGGTTGTACCAGCTCTTGGCGTGATAGGTATCGCTTAACAGGCATTCGCCATCAGGGGAACTGTCGCCCAGTTTTGCCGGAGTATGACTGTCTTCTGGTGTGTCCGGGATACCCTGCCATACCTCGAGGGGCAGGTCATCGCTGAAAGAAAAGATCGGGAGATGGATTTCATCGGCTCCATAATCTCCAAAATCTACATTTTCAAATGTTACGGTTGTGCGTTCATTTCCTGTGATATATACGCCGCCCTGAAAGCTGAGGATCAGCCCGTCATCGGAACTGGAGCTGTAATTGATGCCGGAAACGATTTCGTAGGCATCGTGTGTGGCTTCGCCAAGACCAGTCACTTCAAATTCCAGTTCAGACATTACTTCGACGTGATCCAGTCCGTTATTGCATGTGCATAAAAGGCGGAACTCACCATCTCCGGCTGCATGCAGAGTAGCGGTATTTGTCTCGGGGTCTGTCTCGATTTTTACCGCATTACTGTCTACTCCGTTCAAGGTTACAGCTTTAAAGCAGATGTCTTTGTAGGTAGTATTTTCCGGATAAAGTTTTGCGGTTATTGCAGCGGAGGTATGCTCGGCATCCAGATGGTTTGTTCCGTGGTTTGTGAGTGCGATCTTCCGGACGGGAATTTCATTTGTCCGGTCAGGGATCACAAAGCCATCTTCGTTTGTTCTCTCTGTGAGAAGGCTTTTCTCGTTTTCCATCTGGCAGGAAACACCGCGTCTTTTTTGTGCCGGAAGGGCTTTCAGTGTGAGGGAAGCGTCCGGCAGAGAAGGTGAGGTGACAGAAACATAAATCTCACCGGGTTCTGTCTTAGCTGCGATGATCGCTAATAATTTTCCACTAAACAGCTTTCTACTTGTTCCCTTGTACTGGTCATAATCCGAACTGTCCCCATTGTCAAGGCCGATGAGGCGTCCGGCACCCGTTACGGATACGTGCATCCGGCTCCGTCCGTTTGCGACCGGAACTTGATTTTTGTCAAGTGTATCGATCGTGAGAAAGATCAAATCTTCGCCATCGGCATGCAGTGATGTTTTGTCCGGCGTGAGACGTATCACAGCTGGGTCGCCAAAGGAACGCTGTTCGTCCTTTGCGATGACCGTATCATTTTCATCATAGGCAAGCGCTGTGATGGTTCCTTCTGCGTAAGGAATCTGCCAGTCGCCGGAAAGTACTTGTCCGTGTTCGTGGTCGATTTCCACGATTCCCTGACTCTGTCCCTGATAGAGAAGCTCTACTTTCGGGGCATTTGAGAAAATCCGCACATCGATCAACTGCCCTTCATTGAAGTCCCAATAGGGGAGAAGATGAACAACAGGATTCTTTTTATAGTCAGTCCAAGCAGACTGGTACATATAAAAACTGTCTTTTTTAAAGCCGGCGGTATCGATCTGCCCGAAATAGGAATTTTTTGTAAAATATGGTGTCGGCTCGCCGATGTAATCAAAGCCAGACCAGACATACTGTCCAAAACAAAATTCCCTGTCCCTGTGCGTGATAATCGCAAATTCGGAATTTTTGGCGCCCCAGTTTGTCGTGCAGTTGCCAAGTGATGAGCATTGCAGATCATCTGTAGTCAGAAGACGGTTGGAAAGAGGGAAGTGGTAGACGCCGCGGCTCTGTAAGGTGGCGCTTGACTCGCTTCCAAATATTTTCCAATCCGGATATTTTTTATGATGTTCGTCATAACATTTGTCGAGATAGTTGTAGCCCACAAGGTCGATGATTTCTCCGGTTCGCTGGGCCGCTTCCCATTCGATGTAGTTGGAGGCAAGGGCGGTGTAAGCGTTTTTCCGGTAATCCAGTTCGCGGACAGCTTCATGGAGTTCTTTGGTAATCTCCAGTCCGCGGTCAAAATGGGTGTCATAAATTTCATTCCCGATGCCCCATATGAATACGCAGGGGTGGTTCCGGTTTTGTCTGACCCAGCTTGTGAGGTCTTTTTTCCACCATTCGCTGAAATCATTTCCATAGTCAAAATCTGTTTTTGTGCGCTCCCACATATCAAAGCTTTCGGTGTAAAGAAGGAGTCCGAGTTCATCGCACAGGTTTAGCATATGTTCGCAAGGCATGTTGTGTGCGTTGCGCACGGAATTTACTCCCATTTCTTTGAGAATGAGGAGTTGGCGGCGAAGAGCCGCTTGATTCATGGCAGCGCCGAGAGCGCCGAGAACATGATGCTCGCCGGTGCCATTTATTTTCATATGTCTGTCATTTAGGAAAAATCCTTTGTCCGCATCAAATTCGATGTGGCGGAAACCGAGATTTTGTGTCAGGGAATCCTTTTTTTCACTACCGACAAAAAGTTCCGAAGTGATCTGGTACAGATAAGGGGCTTCGGTATCCCACAGGATGGGATCGATCACGGTCATGACCTGCTTGTCCGTCTGTATCTCTGCAGATAGGGAAATCGTGTGTTCGTGCGTCTGGATCTCTTTTCCGTCGGCGTCGGTGATGATATGGCGGATCGTCCCCTCTTTTGCATCGGAGGCATGTTCGCAGATATATTCGGCGTCCATGAAGACCTCCCATGTTTTTCCGAGGCGGCGCGTGGAAAGATAGGTGCCATTATGTACAAAATGCTCGACATCGGAGGTGATGAGCCAGACATCCCGGTATATGCCGGAACCCGGATACCAGCGACTGTTTGGGAGGTGGTACTCATTTCTTACGAGCAGTTCATTTTCGCCGTCATCAAGAAGCTCTGTCAGGTCGATCATAAATTCGGAATATCCGTTTTTCCACGTAAAGATATGTGTTCCGTTCAGGTAAACGGTCGTATCCATATAGACTCCTTCAAAAACGAGCCAGATCTTTGCGGCAGGAGCATCCGAAAGCAGTTCATTTTTATCAAATGTCTTCTTATAGCAGCTTACTGCCTGTTCGTATAGGTTTTCTGCGTCGTAGATCATCCAGTCATGCGGAAGATCGACTGGTGTGAAGCCATCTGCATTCATAATTTGTTCCATCGGGGTGTCCAGTGGAAATTTGCAAAAACTCCAGTTATCGTTAAAAAGCTGTTTCATTCCTGTTTTCCTGCCTTTCGTAATTAAAAAGTTTTGACACTTTCATATAGATTATATTATACTAAAGATAAGGATTCAAGTAAAATTGAGAAAAAGAGAGAAGAAGATGATATGCAGATATGCAGGCTTTACCGGGAGCAGCTTCCAAAGGCGCTGGAGTTAGTGTGGCAGGTGTTTGAGGAGTGTGATGCGAAGGATTATGAGGAGATGGGGAGAAAGACATTCCGGCATTTTATCGGTCAGGAAAATATGGAAGAGATGATGAGGTCGGGAGAAATGGTGTTTTTCGGGGCCTACGAGTCGAACCGGCTGATCGGTGTGATCGCCATGCGGAGTGGGTTCCATATCAGTCTTCTTTTTGTGGACAAACCGTATCAGAGGCAGGGAGTGGCAAAAAGGCTTGTACGGCGGGCCGCGGTATATTGTATGGAAAATACCCCGGAACTAAAGTATATTACAGTTAATTCATCACCGGCGGGAAGAGCGGCATATGCGGCGATGGGATTTGAGGCGCTGTCCCCGGAACAAAAAAAAGAGGGTATGCGCTATACGCCGATGCGCATTTGCATCAGTCACCGGTGAGGAGGATATGAAAGGAAGCCCTTATGGAGAAAGATCTGGAAAGAGAACTGGAGATGCTGAAAAAAAGTATCCGCTATGGAAGTAAGCTGTGCATTTATGATGTGGATTTTTCCATTGTAGAGGCGGATGACGATTATGCGGAACTAGTGGGGCTGGAGGCGCGCGAAAAGGATTCACTGGCGGGAATGAAGGTGAGGGACTGCATTCATCCGGAGGATGTGTCACGGATCGCAGAAGAGGTGTATGGATTTGAAGAGAAGTCCGGGGAATATGAATGCAGATACCGCCTGAAAGTAAAAGACGGAAATTATATATGGGTAAGGGATACCGGTATGGTCATCGAGCGTGATGGCAGAAAATATGTGAAAAGCGTGGTCGTGGATATTGACGAGAGAGAAATGCTGATCCGGCAGAGGGATGTCACGTATGAGAGTGTTCCCGGGGGAGTGGTTTTTCTTGTGATCGAAAAAGATAATTTTTATATCCGGGAGGCGAACCGGTACTATTTTGAGATGATGGGAACGGAACGAGAGGGGTATCCGGGTTCTCCGGGCAAATATACATTTCCGGAAGACCTGCCCGGTCTGAGGGAGTATCTTGTGACGCAGGCAGCCTCCCATCTTACGATTGATTATGAGTTCCGGGCAAGGCGGGAGGAGGACGGTATGGTTCGCTGGTACCAGATGCTCGGCAATTATTATGATACGAGGGAGGAGGGCGAAGAATACCTTGTGATACTGATCGATATTACAAGCCGGAAAACTGCGCAGTTTGATCTTATCAAGGAAAAAGAGAAATATCGTAGGGAAATGAGGAATACAGCAGATCTGATGTATGAGTATAACGTCCATGAGGAGGAACTCCGCCTGTTTGGGAAAAATTATGTGACGGAGGATACCGTACTTTGCATCGATGATATCACAAGATTGAATTACAAAAAGATATTATTTGACAGCGAGTTTATTTACCGGGGAGACAGGGGGAAACTTGTCTTTTTTATTAAAAATGAGCAGTACCGGTACGATAATATACGTATGCTCACAAAAAATATGGAGACCGGAAAGAAATATTATGATAATTACGAGTTTTACATCAATAAAGTGTATGAAAAGGAAAAACTTTCCCGGGTCGTGGGCTATGTAAAGAAGGTAAGTTATATGACGGTTCCTGTGACCGTCCGGCAGGAATTGCATCAGATCTTTGACGAGCAGATTCTAAAGGATTATAGTTTTATTTTAAAGATTGACGTTCCGACGGAGTCGTTTGTTCCGTATTTTGTCGATGGCAACGGGTGGGAGGACTACCGGGGGAACCGCTATTATGATTCCTTTCTGTTCTGGTGGGCGAAAAACCGGGTGATGCCGGAGGATCAGAAGGAAATTTCCTTTTTTCTAAGTTTGGAACAGATGCTCCGCATCCTGCATTCCGGAGAACCGAAAGGATACCGCTTCTGCCGTGTGAGGGAGAATGGGCAGAACTACAAGCATATGATCTGTTCGTTTTCGTTTTATGGTTCGGATGTAAATACGATCATTTTCTGGGTGCGGGATGTAACGATGATGCGGGCAGATGACCAGTATCAGGAGATGGTCAACCAGAAACTCCTGACGGATGCACTTACAGAGGCGAGGCAGTCGATCGGGGAGAGGAAGGCTTTCATGGATTATATCGTGAAAGAATTAAATACGCCGGTGATGCTTATGAAGGAGATGTTCCATGCAGAACAGAGGCAGGAAAATCTTGAGGAAATCGAAAAAGGCATTGATTATCTGGGGGAGATAATCGGGGGAATCCGGGAGTATAACCAACTTCAGGCGCCCCCGAACCGATCGGAAAATGCAGTAAATCTGTATGATATCTGCTCCGGCGTGTGCGAGGAGGGGCGGAAGGTTTCTCTTGGACTGGACATTTCCATCCATGAAAATATTGCACTTCCAAAAGGAAAACGCTATTATGTCCATGAATTTCGGTTTAAGGAAATGTTTATTAACCTTCTGGGAAATGCGATAAAATATGCTCCCAAGGGTTCCGGGATCAGCCTGTATGTAAAAGAGGAAAAACAGGAAAATGACAGATGCCGGATCAGTATTACGATGGAGGATGACGGAGCGGTCATCAGCGGGCGTTTTCTTGAGCGTTCCGTGAATTTTATGGATGAGCATACAGCTCGGGATAAGATCGCAGCGCTTGGCAGTACCGGGAGTTCCATATCACTTGCGAGTAAGATTGCAGATCTGCTCGGCGGTACGGTTGAGTTCCGAAAGGGCGTCATTCATAATTGCATCGTTCAGTTGGATATTCCGGTTTATTTATCCGGACAGACCGGGGAACTTGCAGAGAAACTGACCAAAAACAGGATAAGTGATGTACATGAGAGTGATCTGGGCGGGCAGGGGATCTTACTGGTAGAAAAGGATGGAGATACCGATAAACTGACTGCACCGCTTCTCCGGGCAAACGGTGCCAAAGTATATGTGGCATCGAGCGGGGCGGAGGCTTCGGCGCTTTTAGATGAGTTTAATACCGGTATTATTTCGGCGATACTGGCAGATCAGGAACTTACGGATATGAACTGTTATGAATTTGCGAGAAAAATCCGGTATACATCGGGGAATAAGCTTCGGGAAATACCGCTGATCGTCATGACAGAGGCGATACAGTCCACGGATACGAGGGAGAGCCTCATAAGCGGCATCAATGCGAGCATCAGTAAGCCGATCAAGCTAAAAAAACTTGTCCGGATTATTGAGAGTTTTCAGGGGAAGATGTGAAGAGAGGAGTTGTCAGAGTGAATAATCAACTAATGAATCCGGTAATTGGTGAAATAAAAGAAATTCTTGATGCAGCCAGAAGCAACATGGCGAGAGCGGTAAATAACGAATTGATTTTTTCATATTGGAGGATTGGAGAGATTATCGTCCGTTATGAACAGGATGAAAAGGTTCGCGCAGCATATGGGGAGCATACTTTGAAACAGTTGTCAAAGACATTGACAGATGAGTTTGGAAAAGGGTTCTCACGATCTAATTTGCAGAATATGCGGGCATTTTATCTAAATTATGAGAATTGCCAGACATTGTCTGGCAAATTGAGTTGGTCACATTATTGCGAACTCTTATCTGTTTCAGATAAGGATAAGAGGAGTTTTTATGAAAAAGAAGCAGTCCATTCAAACTGGTCTGTCAGGGAACTAAAAAGACAGATCAATACATCCCTTTATGAACGTCTGCTCTTGTCGAAAGGGGAAATCAATAAGCAACAGGTATTAGATTTATCATTAAAGGGTGCGGAGATTGCTGAACCAAGAGACATAATAAGAGATCCATATGTGTTTGAGTTTTTGGGGATTCCAGAGGATAAGCCAATGCTGGAAAGTGATTTGGAAAGGGCATTAGTACAACAGATCGAGAAATTTTTGTTGGAACTTGGCCGGGGATTTATGTTTGTTGGTACACAACAGAGAATAACCATCAATAATACACATTATTTTGCAGATATGGTATTTTACAATAAACCATTAAAATCTTATGTGATCATAGAGTTAAAGACTTCAAAGTTAATGCCGGAGGCAGTTGGTCAGTTGAATATGTATCTCAACTATTATGAAAACGAAGTGAATGATGAGGACGATAATAAACCGATTGGTATTATTCTTTGTACAGATAAAGATGCATTAACCGCAGAGTATGCTTTAGGTGGTTTGTCAAGTAATATTTTTGCTTCAAAATATACGTATTATATTCCGGATAAAGAGCAGTTGATTGCAGAAGTTGAGAAAGTGATCAACCGATGGAATGCAGATCAAGACTGACAGATAACAATATGGAGGAAAAAATATGAAGACAGTGCTTACGATAGCGGGTTCGGATTGCAGCGGAGGTGCGGGGATACAGGCGGACTTAAAGACCATTGGCGCACATGGGCTGTACGGAATGAGTGTGATCACATCTGTCACGAGCCAGAATACGCAGGGGGTGCGGGGTGTCTGGCCGGTGCCGGCAGAGGTGGTAGAAGAGCAGCTTTGTGCGGTGTTTGAAGATATTTTCCCGGATGCAGTAAAAATCGGAATGATGGCGGTGAGGGAGAATGTCTGCGCAGTGGCAGACTGTTTGAAAAAATACAGGGATTTGAAAGGGAAGAGGCCCTTTGTCGTGATCGATCCGGTGCTTATTTCTACGAGCGGAAAGGCGCTTTTAGACCCATCGGCAGTGGAAGTTCTTACGAAGCGGTTATTTCCTCTGGCTGACCTCATCACGCCGAATCTGCCCGAGGCATGCAGTCTGGGAGGGGAGACGATTTCCTCTGCGGAGGACAGGGAAAGGGTGGCAAAAGAACTGTCGCTTCAGTATGGATGCTCTGTCCTTATTAAAGGAGGGCATGGGGAAGGAGGCGCCGACGATTTTTTGTACAACAGCCAGTCGGGTGCGGGTACATGGTATCGCAGTGAGCGGATCGAGAACCGGAATACGCACGGAACCGGCTGCACGCTGTCATCAGCGGCCGCCTGTGGAATGGCTGTGGGAAAGTCACTCGAGGAGGCAGTAGAGGATGCGAAAGAGTACCTTACCGGTGCGATCAGGGATGGGATGGAGCTTGGAAAGGGAAATGGGCCGCTGAATCATTTTTATAGCTCCTCTTTTCTTTTGGAAGGGAAAATGATAGAATAAAAAATATAAAGTTACGGATAAAGGAGAAGAGCAATGGCAATGAATATAAAAGGGAAGAAGACATCTCTGGATGAACAGGCTTCCATTTATGAAAAGAGGGATGAAGAGGAATCCGAAAAAAGCAAGTGGAGCAGGATGGATCAGGAGCAGAGAAAGACGCATTTTAAGACATATTATCTGCGTTCGCTTATCATCGGCGTGCTTGTTTTGTGCATCGTAGGATTTTTTATCTATAAAGATGTTATTACGAAGAAGGATGTCATTTATTATTGTGCGATTCTCAATGAACAGGCATTTGATATCCCATTGACCGAATTTGGGGAGGGATACGTGGAGCATCTGGGACTGGATCCGGACAGGCAGCTCTCGTCATTTCATTTGTTTTATACGGATGGAGAGCTTGCCAGAGCGGCGGGTGCCTCGGCTTCTTCGGATCTGACTCAAGTCTCTTCTATGGTTTTTGCCAAAAAACTGGACTCACTTATTGCCGGGCAGAATGATTATGATACGTATAGGCAGGAAAGCATCATGATGGATTTGTCTGAGTTATTGAGTGAGGAGGAACTGGCAGTGCTTCAAGATGATCTTTATGTGCCGGAAACTGACAACGAGGCGGGGCATCCATATGGGGTCTATCTTGATCAGAGTCCGGTGTATGAAACAATTTTCCGGGACGGTGGCGGAATTGTAGAAAAACCGATATTTGGTGTCGTGTTTAATTCGGAGAAGAAAGAAGAATCCAGACAGTTTTTGTATTATGTGTTCCCAGAGCTTGCGGAGGCTTCGGGGTCAGGAAATTGATCAAATTTATATAACATGCTGCGAGACTACTTATTTTGTAGTAGAACTAAAGTCAAACACTACTTATTTTGGGTAATCTTTGAAAATCGGGCTTGACTTTTCAGACAGGTAAGCCTATAATGATTCAACGTAAACGACGAGGACGTCAGTGTGAAATTCACATGGCGTCCTCGTTGTTTTTTACATTATAGGGAAGGTCTTAATGAGAGAACCCCATCGGGGCTTTTTTTGAGGAAAGCAAAAGCAGCAGAAAAAAGGAGGAATTTTATGCAGTTAGCAGAAGATTTAACAAACATTATCACACAAGCCAGCTCGGAGGTGGCATTTGGGATCTGGTTTTTGATTGGTGCCGCACTGGTATTTTTTATGCAGGCGGGCTTTGCTATGGTAGAGACCGGCTTTACAAGGGCAAAAAATGCCGGAAACATTATTATGAAAAACCTGATGGATTTTTGTCTGGGAACCATCGTATTTATCTTTTTGGGTTACGGGATCATGAATTCGGAAAATTATTTTTTCGGAGTGATCGGAAGACCGGAGTATCAGATGTTCACGGATTTTGCAAATTTTGACTGGTCTAATTTCTTTTTCCAGCTTGTATTCTGTGCAACCTGTGCGACGATTGTATCCGGTGCGATGGCAGAGCGTACGAAGTTCAGTATGTATTGTCTTTATTCGATCATCATCAGTGCGGTCGTTTATCCGATCGAGGCGGGATGGACGTGGAACAGTCAGGGATGGCTGGCAAAACTTGGTTTTATTGATTTTGCCGGTTCAGCAGTGATCCACATGGTTGGCGGAATCACCGCACTTGTAGGAGCCGCAATCCTTGGTGCAAGGATTGGTAAATTTGGGAAAGATGGCAAGCCGAAAGCGATACCGGGACACAATATCACGATCGGGGCGCTTGGATGCTTTATCCTGTGGTTCGCATGGTATGGATTTAATGGTGCTGCAGCGAGCAGTGTGGAGGAGATGGCAAAGATCTTGTCAACGACCACGATCGCGCCGGCGGTGGCAACAACGGTATGTATGATATTTACATGGGTCAAATATGGGAAGCCGGATGTGTCAATGTGTCTGAATGCGTCCCTTGCCGGTTTGGTCGGTATCACCGCAGGCTGTGCAAATGTAGATGCGCTCGGGGCAACGATAATCGGTATTGTAGACGGGCTTTTGGTAGTATTTGGAGTGTGGTTTGTCGACAATGTGTGCAAAGTGGATGACCCGGTCGGAGCGGTCGCTGTACATGGCTTCAATGGAGCATGGGGTGCGTTGGCAGTTGGACTGTTTGACTATGAAAATGGAGTGTTTTATGGGGGTGGTTTCCACCAGTTTGGCGTACAGCTTTTAGGAGTTGTCGTAATCGGTGCGTACGCAGCAGTAGTTATGGCAGTTGTTTTCACGGTGATCAATAAAGTATGTGGACTTCGCGTGACAGCGGAGGAAGAAATCTTAGGGTTAGATGCGACGGAACACGGTCTTCCATCTGCCTATGCTGATTTCATGCCAGCAGGAGACAGATTTTATCCGGCTTCAACTGGAAATGCTTTTGTAAAAGAAGAGGCCGGCAGCGTTCCGGTAGAAAAGGCGGTATCTGTGACCGAGGTGACACCGGCAGCCAAGGCACCGGGAGCTGTGGTGCAATCCGAAGGCGGCGAAAAGATCAGTAAGGTTTCGATCGTATGTAAACAGAATAAATTTGAAGAACTTAAAACAGCCCTTAACGATATCGGCGTTAGTGGAATTACGGTTACACAGGTTCTTGGATGTGGTACACAGAAGGGAAGCGCAGAATACTATCGTGGTGTGCCAGTAGATTTCACGCTTCTGCCTAAGATCAAAGTAGAAGTGATCGTGAGTGCAGTACCGGTTGACCGGGTGGTCGATGTCGCAAAACGGGCGCTTTATACAGGGCATATCGGAGACGGAAAGATTTTCGTATATGATGTCGAGAAGGTTATCAAAGTCAGAACTGGCGAGAGCGGGTTTGATGCACTTCAGGATGACGATTGATACATATATTAAAAGAAGAATTAACAAAAAGGGGTTTCGCTTTGCGGCGGGACTCCTTTTTTCGGCAGGGGCTTGGCGGTGCCATCGTGCTAGTTCAATGTCATCATAGCATCTGGACAAACCGTCCCAATCTGTTATAATGATATCAAGATTTAAAAAAGCGGGATGGTCGAAGTGACCATCTGCTGACAGACAGGAGAGATTGAAAATGTACTCTTATGAACATAAAGTGCAATATTATGAGACTGACCGGATGGGAGTTGTCCATCACTCAAATTATATTCGGTGGTTTGAGGAGTGCCGGATCGATGTGATGGAAAAAGAAGGACTTGGGTATGACCGGATGGAGGAAGAAAACATTATTTGCCCGGTTGTTTCGGTTCGCTGTCATTATGTATCCATGACAGGATTTGGTGAGACCGTGAAGATCATTCCCAAAGTAGAAAAATTCAACGGAGTGCGCCTTGTCATATCTTATGTAGTAGAAGATAAAGAATCCGGTGCGCTCAGATGTACCGGCGAGAGCGCCCATTGTTTTCTGGATGCCGACTCCCGCCCAGTGAACCTGAAAAAGACGAGTCCTGCGTTTTATGAGTTGTTTCAGAGGATGAAGGAGAAAACCGGATGACAGATAACAGGTAGCGGCGGATGCCATAAACTTACGGTTCAAAACAAGCGCAAGCTTCGCTTACGAAAAGTTTTGCCCCATAAGTTTATGGTATCCATCCGCTCTCTGGGGCCTCTTATAGTCCTTCGGTTTTCATCGTATTAGGAAGCGTCTTTCTTTGTAGAGCAAGGGTTGATGATTGTAGATTTGCCGTGCAACCAGTGTACCAGTATCGTTTTTTGATATGAGAATTTATGGCGGAGAAACAGGGAGGAGAGAACAGGGACGGTTGAAAAACTTTTCGTAAGCGAAGCTTGCGCTTGTTTTTCAACCGTCCCTGTTCCTCTCCCTCTACAACCTGCCTCTAATTAAACTCATATGCCTCATAATGCTTATCGCTAAAGGCAATATACAGGATTTCCTGATGGTTGATCGCAAAATAGCGGTAGATGGCATTTGGCCCAAGTGTATTATTTTTCATGGATTCGATCGATGCCTCTGATATGCTGTTATAAGTAGCAGGATAGCTAGCAGCGATGTCCCCGGCGGGTTCTTTGTGTCCCTTTGCATAAAATGGCATAAAGACGTTATTGAAGTTGTTCTCGCTGATCACAGGATCGATCACGCCGCCGCGCATAAAAATCCCAAATTTTTCTTTTTGGATGTTATTCTGGTTCCATCCCTGCACACCGTCGATCGTATTTCCTTTGATCACAGCGTTTTTCCAGTTTTCCATCATGATCGGACTCTGTACAGAGTTTTTGAATGTGCAGTTTAAAACCTGTACATTTGTGTGGTATTTGTTCGGTGAGAAACGGTGTGTGTCAATGCCGCGGTAAAGGTTGTAAAATCCGCAGTTCTGGATCGTGATATTCAGATCAGGTGTTTTGTCAAACTTTGAATACTTTCCGTTAAATCCATTTGTAACTTTGTCCGGCGTGTCCAGATTGATGGCACAGCGCTCTCCATTTTTATTGTTGGAGAAGGTACAATTTGTGACGGAGACATCTTTGGCTGCTGTTATTTCGATAAAATGTCCGTCCCGAAGATTCGTAAAAGAAATATTTTCAATCGAGACATTCTGGCAGTGAGGGACACGGATCGCTTCACTTTTATTGCATTTTCCGAGATTCATAACGACTTTTCCCTCGCCGACGATGCGGATGTTTTTTTCGCCGCCATATCCGCCGATGATACCTTTTTTCGTGAGACGTGAGCCGCGTACACATTCGATCATGACATGACCGGCTTTCAGGCTTTTCAGATGAGTGTTATTTGTCTTGTTCATAACGACGCCGTCCTTTAAGACAAGCGTTACATTAGAAGGGACAGGGATCGCATTTGTAAGGTTATACGTTCCCTTTTTCAGCGTCAGCGTGCCGCCGCCTTTTGTAGACATATAATCAAGATAGGAACGTATTGTCAGATAATGTTTCGTGTATTTGTTGTAAGAGCCTGACTTTACGTATTTATTCTTATACGGTTTGGAAGAAGTAGAAATCGTAAAGTTCTTCTTAGCGTCTGCCTGTCTGGAGACAGAGAGACAAATTGTAAAACAAAGTGTGATAAAAAAGAGTGCTTTTGTGATTTTTTTCATGTTTTTCATGATAAATTCTCCTAGTGTATTATTTAGCCCGATGGTTCAAATTCATGCTGTCAGGCTACATTTCAGCATTTGACACCTCGCCAAGTCTCAGCCCTTCGTTTCGTTCCAAAACAGTCTGGATACTCCACGGATGGGTGAATAAAAGCAGTGGCTTATCTTTGAAATCTTTTACCTTTTTGGTGTCTGAGGTGACGGAAAGGGCATTTACATCCACATCGTCATTTTCAATCCAGCGGACATGCTCATACGGAAGCTGTTCCATGCGGATTTCTACGTTGTACTCGTTCTGGAGCCGGTATTGGAGTACCTCAAACTGAAGTACGCCGACGACACCGACGATGATCTCCTCCATTCCGGTGTTAAACTCCTGAAAGATCTGTATTGCTCCCTCGAGGGCAATCTGCGTGATTCCCTTCATAAATTGTTTGCGCTTCATCGTGTCAACCTGCCGGACACGGGCGAAATGCTCCGGTGCAAAAGTAGGGATTCCCGCATATTGTATCGTTTTTCCGGATTTACAAAGCGTGTCTCCGATCGAAAAGATACCCGGGTCAAAAATTCCGATGATATCTCCAGCATAAGCCTCTTCGACATGTTTTCGTTCCTGAGCCATCATCTGCTGGGGCTGGGCGAGGCGTATTTTTTTCCCGCCCTGTACATGCATGACCTCCATACCGGCTGTAAATTTGCCGGAACAGATGCGCATAAAAGCGATCCGGTCACGGTGTGCCTTGTTCATATTTGCCTGTATTTTAAATATGAAAGCAGAAAAATCTTCCGAAAAAGGATCCACAGGAGTATCACCGGATTTGCGGGGAAGGGGAGAGGTCGTCATTTCAAGGAAATGCTGTAAGAAAGTCTCCACTCCAAAATTTGTCAGTGCCGAACCGAAAAATACAGGTGAAAGTTTTCCCTCCCGCACCTTTTCCAGATCAAATTCATCACTGGCGCCATCGAGAAGCTCGATCTCATCAACCAGTATGTCGTGGTACTCTTTTGTGATCAGGTCATCCAGTCCGCTGTCGCCAAGTTTTGCCTCTACGGATTCGATCTTGTGTCCGTTATCGGACGCAAGAAAACGTGAGATCGTCTGTGTGTTCCGGTCGTAGACCCCTTTAAAATTTTTGCCGGAACCAATCGGCCAGTTGACCGGACAGGTGCGTATCCCAAGAACATTTTCAATCTCATCGATCAGTTCAAAGGGATCTTTTGCTTCCCGATCCATTTTATTTACAAATGTAAAAATCGGGATGCCGCGCATGACGCAGACTTTAAACAGTTTGATCGTCTGAGCCTCCACACCCTTCGAACCGTCGATGACCATAACAGCGGAATCCGCCGCCATCAAAGTCCGGTAGGTGTCCTCTGAAAAGTCCTGATGTCCGGGCGTGTCAAGGATATTGATGCAAAAACCGTCATAATTAAACTGCAGGACAGAAGAGGTGACAGAGATTCCCCTCTCTTTTTCAATCTCCATCCAGTCAGATACCGCATGTTTTGCCGCTTTTCGTCCCTTTACAGAACCGGCGAGGTTTATGGCACCGCCATAGAGAAGAAATTTCTCTGTCAGTGTTGTCTTACCCGCATCCGGGTGGGAAATAATGGCAAAAGTACGCCTTTTTTCAATTTCTTTTTTTAATGTTTCACTCATTGTTTTGTAGCCTCCATATTTGCTGCAGCAGATACCGTGAGCAAAAGAAAAGCTTTGAACACGCCCAGACGTCATCCAAAGCTTTTTAGCTGGGCTACAAGGATTCGAACCTTGAAATGCTGGAGTCAGAGTCCAGTGCCTTACCATTTGGCGATAGCCCAATTTCAATCACGAATGCTATTATACAATAATTATTTGTAGAATGCAAGGGTTTTTTGAAAAAAAGGAAAAATATTTTATAAGAAATTTTGTAAAAAAAATGGAGTTTACTGCTTGACATTTAAAAAGTAATTGGATATAATTCTGAGTTAAATATATTACAGAAAAACGATGTACCTAGACTGCAGAAAGGACGAAAAAAATGGGAAAGATTATTGGTGAAGGCATTACATTTGACGACGTTTTATTAGTACCAGGATACTCCGAGGTCATTCCAAATCAGGTTTCGTTAAAGACGAATCTGACGAAGAAGATCAAGCTGAATATTCCTATGATGAGCGCAGGGATGGATACGGTTACAGAACATCGGATGGCGATTGCTATGGCACGTCAGGGGGGAATTGGGATCATACATAAAAATATGACGATTGAGCAGCAGGCGGAGGAAGTGGACAAGGTAAAACGTTCCGAAAATGGAGTCATCACCGACCCGTTTTATCTGTCGCCGGAGCATACGTTGGAGGACGCCAATAAACTCATGGCAAAATTCCGTATCTCCGGAGTACCGATCACAGAAGGCAAAAAACTTGTCGGTATCATTACAAACCGTGATCTTAAGTTCGAGACGGATTTCACAAAAAAGATCAAGGAGAGCATGACCTCAGAGGGGCTTGTGACAGCAGAAGAGGGAATCACTCTTGATGAGGCAAAGAAAGTACTGGCAAGTGCGAGAAAAGAGAAACTTCCGATCGTGGATAAAGAAGGAAACTTAAGCGGTCTGATCACGATCAAGGATATTGAGAAGCAGATCAAGTACCCAAATTCAGCGAAGGATTCGCAGGGAAGACTTCTCTGTGGTGCCGGCGTCGGTGTGACTGCTAATATTTTAGAGCGTGTGGATGCTCTTGTAAAAGCGAAGGTAGATGTTATTGTGATCGATACAGCCCACGGTCATTCCGCAAATGTGCTGAAAGTGGTGAAGATGGTCAGGGAGGCGTATCCGGAACTTGGGATCATCGCCGGAAACGTGGCGACCGCAGAGGCGACAAAAGCACTGATCGAGGCAGGTGTAGATGCTGTCAAGGTGGGAATCGGCCCGGGTTCGATCTGTACAACCCGTGTCGTTGCCGGTATCGGCGTTCCGCAGGTGACAGCGATCATGGATTGTTATGCGGCGGCAAAAGAGTATGGAATCCCGGTTATTGCAGATGGCGGGATCAAATATTCCGGCGATATGACAAAAGCGATCGCGGCCGGCGCCAGTGTATGTATGATGGGAAGTATTTTTGCCGGATGTGATGAGAGTCCGGGAACATTTGAACTTTTCCAAGGAAGAAAATATAAAGTATACCGCGGCATGGGATCGATCGCAGCGATGGAAAACGGAAGCAAAGACCGTTATTTCCAACAGGATGCTAAAAAGCTTGTTCCGGAGGGCGTCGAGGGACGTGTAGCATATAAGGGAACAGTAGAGGATACCGTGTTCCAGTTGATCGGCGGGATCCGTTCCGGTATGGGGTACTGCGGTGCGAAAGATATTGAGACATTAAAAGAAAATGGAAAATTTGTCAAGATTTCCGCAGCATCCCTGAAAGAAAGCCATCCGCATGACATTCATATTACGAAAGAGGCTCCGAACTACAGTGTCGAATAGTGATAAGAAATGGTTAAAAAGATATCGAAAATCAAATAAAAGATCAGGGCTTCGCGCTGTCATCATCAGCGTGGCAGCCCTTTTTGCTATTGGGCTGTGTGTATTTTTGTTCTTTTTCCGTTTTTCTGGGAAAGAGCAAAGAAAGGTGCCTCCGGAGGAACTTCCGCCGATCGACCTGACGGTAAAGCTGTTAGACCCAAATCCCTATTCCAGACCGGGGACTTCATTAGAGCAGGTAAAAGGGATCGTCGTACATTATACAGCCAATCCGGGTACCGATGCGATGGCAAACCGGAATTATTTTAACAATCTTCCGGCGATCAATCAGAAAAAAGCGAAAGATACATATGCCAGCAGTCACTTTGTGATCGATCTGGACGGTGAGATCGTTCAGTGCATCCCGACAAATGAAATCGCATATGCTTCCAATGAAAGAAATAAGGATACGATATCGATTGAGTGTTGTCACAAACGAAAGAATGGAAAATTTACCTCACAGACATACCAGTCCCTCGTCGAACTCACAACATATCTTTGTCTTAAGTTTGGCCTCACCGAGTCCGATCTCATTCGTCATTATGACATAACCGGAAAAAACTGCCCCAAATACTACGTCGAGCATCCCGACGCATGGGAGCAGTTTTTAGCAAGGATAAAACAGGAATTAGAAATTCGGAATCCCTGAGATTATTTGGTTTTGAACTTTGAAATCGCATCGCCAAGCCGGTCGGCACGAACCATCAACTGTGAAGAAGCATCATCCAGAGAGGTAAGGGCGGCGGACTGCTTGTCGGTTACATTTGCAACCGAAGAGATCGAAGCCAAAGTCTGCTCGAGGATCGCTGAAATATTTTCCATCGAATTGAGTGTCGAGGAACCGGCGGTCTCCATATCCTTTGAACTGTTCTGGATGCTCTCCAGATATTCGGTAAGGTGTTCAATGTGTGTCTTGAGCGACTGGAATGACTGGGCAGTAGCGCCTACTGCTTCTACCTGCTCATCTACAATCTCTTCTGCATTCTGCGCAGTCGCAACAGCGTCTTCTGTCGCGATCGTTATCTCATTTACAATATTTGAAATCTTTCCGGCAGAGGCAAGACACTGGTCAGCCAGTTTGCGGATCTGGTTTGCAACCACCGAAAATCCTTTGCCCGCTGTTCCCGCTCTTGCCGCCTCGATCGAGGCGTTCAGGGAAAGAAGATTTGTCTCCTCCGCAATGTCATTGATGCTGTTTACAATCTGCTTGATGTTCATAGAGTGAACGGAAAGCTGTTTGATCGTCTGAATGACATTGTCGGTGATCTCCGTCGTTGACTTCGTTTTGTCGTTCAGGTTATCCATACTTGTAAGTCCTGTCTGGATCGCTACCTGTGTGGAAGCGGCGATGTTTCCGATTTCATTGGTATCATCATTTACCGTATTGATCTTATTAAACAAACTGTCCATATCGGTCAGGCATGCGGCGGCACTTTCTGACTGCTCGCTGATGCCGGTCTCCATTTCATGTACGGAGTGCTGGATATCTTTTGTCGTTTCCGTAAATGTACTGGACGAGGAGTCCACTTTGTTCAGCGATACGGTCAGGGCGTCATATACCGATTCCACCTCGAGGATCAGCGAACGTATATTGGCGAGCATATCATTGCAGCTTCCATACAGGAGTGCAAATTCATCCCGGCGGTTTGTGCGGAACTCAACGGTAAGATCGCCTTTTGAAACTTTTTCCAGTTCCTTGATCGATTTGTTGATCGACTTACTGAAACCCTGAGAAATCAGCGTTCCCACGACCATAGCGATGACACAGGAGATCAGTACCATGATGATCGTTACGATCCGGATGCTGTTTGCCTGTGATACAATGACAGATTCTGGTACAAGGCTGCACAGCATGATGTTGGAAGTACCGATCTTCTGATATGTAAACAAATAAGACTTTCCATCGTAGCGGACGTAGTCAGAACCGCTTTCTTCTTCGGCTTCCAGTGCTTTTTTGTAAAAATCCTGTTCGGAATATATTTTTTCCTCAACAACGGTATCCTCATCGTTTTTTTCTTCTTCGTTTTCCGTATCCGAAGTGAGAGCTTTTCCCTTTACGGTAAGCTCTTGGGCATCCTCCGTCACAATACCGACATAACTTCCCTCGCCGAGATTCAGATCGTTGAGGATGTTCATGATCGCCTTGCGGCTGACGTCAACGATCATGACCGCATCGGTCGTAGAAGATACATCATGACCGACACGCAGGATGTAATCGCTGTCTTCTACGGAAAGGATCTTGTCCAGTTCAGGAATCGGGCCGCACCAGTGGTAACTCATCGTATCCCCGGTTACGGATTTGCCAAGGCTGCTTTCCAGAAATGCTTTATACAGGCCGAGTGTATCGGAATTGATATCCTCGTCATCCGAAGATTCTTTGTTTGTGGAGCGGAGCTTGGTCTGTGAACTGATAATATCCGCCCCATCTTTGAAAATATAAATATTTCCGATAAACTGGTTGGCAGCGACTTTATTGCTCACGGAAGCATTCAGGGATTTGTATGCTTCACTTGAAAGGTCTTCAGCATTTTGAACGACGTCTTTTGCATCTTCGTATTCTTTTTCTGCGTCCGCCTTTTCTTTGTATGCCCGGTAGTAGGCGAGAGAACCTTCGGTCTCACCCTCTAGCCGTTCGGAGGCATCGTCGTATTGTTTCTTTAATTTTGAGACAGATGACTTCTGGGCCTCATTTGTGCTGTACTGGCCGGAATAATAGGCACTGAGTTCTTCATCTGAAAGATATACGTTCATGTCGGACTCAATGTTTGTAAAAACAAAGGAAAAATATTCTTTTGCCATATTCATCGTCTGTGAGACAGCCGCCTCATAGTTTTCATTCAATGCCCCAGACGAACGGGAATAAGATACAACCCCGAGTATGATGATCATAATGACCGGAATGATAAAACATCCGATCAGTTTTGTCTGGATACAGAACTGGGGAAGTATTTTTACATTTCCATCCAAAAGCGGTGCATCCTTCTCAGCTTTTCGGGGAAGCAGTGTCGGGATCAGACGGATCAGACGGAGTAGAAAGGCTCCGGCAGTCTTTGCTTTTTCTAGCACAAAAGCGACAGGCTTCGGAAGGTCTTTGGAGACATGTTCTTTTTTTGTTTTCTTTGGCTTTTCAGTTTTTTTTGGTTTTTTCAGCTTTTCCAGAGGATTTTTAAAAGAAAGTTTTTTCTTATCCGTTGGCGTTTCCTTGTTCATAGCTAGTCAGTCCTCCATTCTTAGGTTGAGAAAATCTGCTGATCAGATCGTAATCATCATTTCCTTGCCGGAGGCTTCATATCTCCGATGTGCAATGCCAGCTGACTTCATCATTTTCTTGGCGGCGATAACGCTTGCCGTGTCAGGGTATTTGTCTTCTTTATAAATAACTTCTGTGATTCCAGACTGTATGAGTGCCTTTGTACACTCATTGCATGGGAAGAGTGTTGTATAGATTCGGGCTCCCTTTAGTTTAAAACCGGAATAGTTCAGCAGGGCATTTAACTCTGCATGGCACACATATACGTATTTGGTGTCAAGTGGTTCTCCGGTGTTATCCCACGGATATTCGTCGTCGGAACAGCCACAGGGCATACCATTGTATCCTACGGATAATATTTTATTGTCAGCATCCACAATGCATGCGCCGACACGGGTATGAGGGTCTTTGCTTCTCTTGGCTGAGAGGAGTGCGATCCCCATAAAATACTGATCCCAAGACAAATAATCTGTATTTTTCATAAGTATCCTCCCGATTCATATAACTACTTAAAATAATACCATTTTTTCCGAAGATTGTAAACCTTTTCCGACAAAGAAAACATGGAAATCAATTTTGAATGACGACTGTTCTTGAAACAGGTAAACTTCGTACAGTAGCAGGAAT
>JAMPFC010000049.1 GCA_023664685.1 Roseburia sp.
CCACCCGGTCGAACAGCTCCAGATATTTATCATTCCCGGCAAGCGGTTCTATGTTTTCTTTGATGTGCCTGTCCGAGCCTGTCAGCGTACCGCTTTTGGTGTATATGCTTCCGATGCGTTTTCCGAAAGCAGAACTTCCTATGTTCATACCGTCAACAAGTGGAAGCAGTGTATTGTTGCACTCAAGCATAAAAAATCCGAAATCTCCCGTTGATAGCGCTATCCCGCATGTGGTTCCACTGTCTTCCCTTCTTATCTTGCATTTATAATCACTGCCGACATAGACGTTAGTCTCTGTTATGAGGCCGCCCGCTGTGACGCTTCCCGCCACGATTAGGTATTGGCTGACATAGCCGCCTGTCTTGCGCAGATATGTAGAAGAAATATCATTCCCGGAACCATCCATTGCAGCACTTTCAGCAGTTACAGCAGTTACAGCGCTTTCAGCCTTTTGAAGATTTCGCCACGGACTCCATATTTTATTGATGTAGTTTCGTACATGTACATATGGCGCTCCCTTATCCCCCATCCATACGACTGCGGTCTGTACAGTGGTAGTTGTTTTGGAGTTACTCACGATCAGGTGGAAATAGTCCGGGGATGCTTCCTGAGAGGGCATTGTCCCACTGGCACTGGCTTTTATCACCCAGTATACTCCTGTGTCTTCCGGCTTGTGGAGATCATCAATATTTCCTGTAAAATCACCTCTCGGCTGATAGAAATTTTCCTGCTGCCATATCAGATCATCAATCTTTTCCTCCACATCTACTGTCCTCTGCCGCAGCGCCGCCACATCCGCCGCTGTGGCATACACATCCGGCGAGACCCGGATCGTTACATTTCCGCCTGTTCCCACGACCAGATATGCATTTACCGTGACCGTTACAGGTGAGGCATCATCATATGCCGGGATAAAATCCCCTTTTCCCTCCCCCGCAGTCGACAGCGCATACAGAATCTCCCCCTCTGCCGGGTCTTCCGCAAAGATACCGATCTCCTTGACACGGTATTCCTCTGTCAGTCCGGCACCGGTATCCGGATCATGGTTGGATATCACAAACTGGATGCAGACCTTGTCCCCGGTTCTTGAACAACTGCTGATCCCAAAGAACTGTTTCAGCCCCTTCAACTCTGTCTGCGCCGCCAGATCCGCTCCGTCCCCATGATCACCGTCCCCGGTCGCCGCCCTTGTCACGGCCAGATTACACTCTCCGGCAATTACCTTATTTAATAACAAACGCCCCTTGTCTGTTAACACAAATTTACTATAACTCGCCATGTAAATCCTCCTCTTCGCATAAAATATCGATCACAGAATCCGAACAAAGCACTCCGCCCACACATAGTTCCTGAACCATCTCGTGATGGATCTGGATCGCCTCCAGTGTACTCACCGTGTTCTTCACCCTGTGGATCTGTTCCCTGAACTTGTTCAACATATCCGGTGTAATATCATCATCCGCCCGGATGCGGAAACAAAAAGGATCCCCGCCATAATCAAACCACTCAATGACCTCTCCGGAGCCAAAGACCGTTTTTATCATCTCCTGCACAGCGCCCGCTGTCCCCGCCTGTATGTGCCACCGGATCGTATTCCGGATCATGCGGATCTTAGTATCACGGTCAAAACCAGAAGAATAATACTGTGTCTTCATCTCGGCGGCAATAAGATCCAACACCTCATCCTTCTGCCTGTCCAGATGGATATAGATCATCGCCCGCACAGAAAAATCATAGATCATCCTCCGGACGTCACGCTCCGCCTCCGCAAACGCTTTCGTTTTTTCCGCATCGGTAAAAACATCCGGAAGGATATCCGTCAGGAGTACATCATAAAGATCAGTCATCTTCCACACCTCCGTATTTCACTGAAAGATTTCCGCTGAACTTTGCAATCTCTTCGGAAGCAACCGGACAAAAGACCGGGGCAGTGATCTCAACCCGCTTAATGCCCGCTTTTTTCAGCCTCATCACCAGTTCATCCGGATTGATATCGCGTCCTACAGCCGGCTCGGTCTCCCCGGAAGTCATGTCATGGTTCCTTGAACCGATCTCCACGGATGGCTCATGGACGCCCTGCCAACAGATATAGTCCGCAACTCCATCCTCTGCCGCTGTACAGATCTCAGCGGCACGTTCCTTATCCGATCTTGCTATGTAATAGATCAGGGAAATATCATATTCTTTCACACTTGGCGCCTGTACTTGGACTTTCGTTGTCAAAGGACGTATGCCCGGCTGCATGAGGTGATCCTGTATATCCCTCATCTCTTCCTCCCCGGGAAGCCTTCCATTTTTCATGACGACCGTGATCAGTGCCACTCCGCTCCCCGGCACGGTGTCCGGCATCACATCCGCTACATCCGGGTTATACTGCTTGGTGACAGAAACCCATGCCGGATCCGCCCCTGCCACAGAATACTGATCCGGCGCCTCAAAAATCCCTTCCCGGTATTCCCCATCGTTCTCTTCATCCCTTCCCCCGATACTTGGCGTCACATTGACCACAGAAGAAACAAACCCGGTCGGCGTGGCAAGTGTCGTGATCTCCCCGGCTCCGTAGCCATTTCCTGTTTTCCCCTCCGTCGTGCATTCACAGAAAACGACCGCCGAAAGCTCCCCCGCCGGGATCTCGGCATATTCCGTCGTCTCAAAAAACACCTTTTTATCAGCTGTGACCATCGTCCCCGCCGGGATGATCTCCACAGAATCCCTTGTCTCCGCCAACGAGAACAACACCTGTACCCCTGCCTTTTTTGCCCCGCTCCGGGGCCTGTTCTTGAACGCTCCCATGTGATCCAGATATTCCCCCGCGGCATATTTCAGAAAATTCATTTTCCCGCATTTGTCGATAAACAACATCATCTGATAATCCAAAACCGCCTGTGTCAGTATCCACAAACGGTACGGGTCACTTTTTTCGATCACAGGCTCCGTCCCGGTATTCTCCCGGTAATGTTCCCGGAACTTTTCCATCAGCAGGCTTTCCACATCCTCCAGTGTCATATCATCAATAAAGGAAATGTCCGGCAGCTCCTCGATCTTGCTCATCTCCATGTCTATCCCTCCTCCTCATATTCTTCCTCGTCGTACTCTTCATTTAAACCAACCATAACCTTTGGTATCATCTGTCCGTCCTCTCCGTAGGCAAACTGGATATCCAATACCTCGACCTGTGGGACATATTCCTCGGTCTTGTTGTAAATTTCAAGGCTCAGTGTACTCTCCGCCACATCCGGCGGTTCGTCCTGATACTCCGGGGAAAGTCCAAAATTCCGGTCGCCCGGGCATGTTCCCTCCACCGTCGTGTATAACGTCTGGAGCTGCCGGCGGTATCCCTCCAGTTCCTCCGCATTTCCATAATCAAACTGTAATAACGGTTCATCCATCTTCATATCACAGATACTCCTTTAATGTCAGATCTACATTTGCACTGATGAGCTTTCCATCTTTGATGATATTATCCCAGCTCTCCGATGCGCTTGTGATCAGATATTTATGTTTCCCGATCTTCTCTTTCCCAATGACCACATATCCAACTTTTCCTAGCCGGACACAGGATTCCACCTGCTTTAACATCTTTCTCGGGTTCACGCCAAGACTAGAAGAAAAACGGACTGAAAAGGACATCGTCGATAACGCCGGCCCGTTAAACTGCACCTTCTGTTTCATCAAAATCCTTGCATGATCCGTTGTCTGGTTCGTGACCTCCCGCTGAAAATTCTCGAATGTCAGACACTTTGCCGAATCCCCGCTATCCGCACAAACCTCAAAAGTCAGATACTTTCCAAACTTCCCTACGACCATTCATGCCCCTCCTTACTCCTGCTTGTCCGTTTTGATCCGGTATGTTCCAATGACGATCCCGTCTCTCTTTCCCTCCAGTGGCGCCACCGCCACCCGGTCGCCCGGTTTCAGGGACATGTTGTCAGAAACAGCAAGAACCGGCATCGGATTCGACGCCTCCCCGCTTCCATAGACGACCGTCGCCATCCCATCTTTGATACTTGATATCACTGCTTTTCTCATCGCTTCCTCCTTTTATGCCTTGATCCGTTTCTGCACCCGGTGCATCGTGAGCTTTGTTGTAAACCCGCTCTCCGCATCCAATTCGTGGACGACCTGATCGATAAAATACTTCCCGGAAAGCCGGTACAGCCCCTTGATCCGCACCGTGTCAGTTTCACTGTAGCGGGTGTTTCCCCGGATCGTGATATTCAGTATCGTTGTTTTTTCATTCTCCGTGTTCAGGGCTGCAAGCGCTTTCTTCTTTGCCTGTCCGATATTGTCTGCACTGCCGGAAACTGTCAGCCACCGGTTTCCCTTCCCGACCTTCACTTCTGCATCCTCATCGGAACCAGATGTATATTTCATCTTTGCCCCGGTATACGTTCCGGCAATGTTCGTTTCAAAATCAAAGTCAATAAGCATATATCTCCGGATCGTCCCGACAACTCCCTTGCTTTCGTAACGTGCCTTGGAATAAATGATAAGCTTCCCCTTAAACATCTTGATCCCATAAGCATACTCACTGCACAGGTCTGTCAGAAAGGCACAGTCCGTCTGGGTGTTCTGCTCGATCGTTCCCACGGAAACGTCTTCCCCGTCAAATACCAGAGCCATCTTGTACCTCGCAGCGATCTTTTTCGCTACTTCTTTCAGCGTGACATCCTTCCATGACTTTTCCCGCTCGGTTGCCCGGAAAGAAGAGGTCTCCGGGATCGAGGTGGCGCCGACCGTACATGTCAAGTCTGGCCCTGTCATGGAGAAGCTGTCGATCAGGAACGTACCACAGCGGAACTTTTTTTGTTTCTCGCCTTTCTTCCACTGTTTCATGACGATTGTTGCGGCGATCTTGTCCTTTTTCACTGGCATCCATTTCCCACAGAACCGCCAGTCACTATTGATCAGGACAACCTCGATCCGGTCAGCTTCGCCGGTGGCGCATCCCGTAAAGGTAAAGCTGTCCTGAAACTTCTTCATTTCAGAAGCGGAATGCTTCCCCTTGTTTGCTGTTCCTGCCTTTTTCCCGTTTTTTGTATAGACGAGGTTTACCCACGCACGCCTCGCTCTCGCATAACTGTTTGATACTTTCGGCGTATTCAGGATCACAGATTTTAACTTTTTCTCACTCATACCCATCATCCTCTTCCTCAAACTCGTCCAGTCCGTCCTCCTCATCATCCAAGCCCTGCCGCCATGATGGGAGTTCGATCTCTGACTGCTCATCGTCAATCTCCGGAATCTGAAGCTCGACCCCTGCCGGAAAGATCACGCAGTCGATCCAGTCATAATTTGCCCGGATCAGCGCACCCATGTACTGCTCGGATCCCAGAATGTCATGGGCGATCTTATCCCACATATCTCCAGACTGTGTCACATAGACCATTCTTTCCCTCCTTCTGCACATTTATCTGTGCATGTTGAACCGCATGTCATCCCGAAGCATCTTTCTGTACTGCTTTTTCAGTTCCTCCCCAACAAGTTTCCGGATCCTCTTTCCGTCTGCCTCTGAGGCATCCCCATTCAGGGTGATGTTTATCGTCGGTGCAAACGTGACGCCCCCGCCTGTATTCTCATTGTAGCCCAACAGCTTCCCTGTGGCCTCATAGAGCCTCCTTGACCGCTCACTGGTATTGATCGGGATAATGGCTTCCATTTTGTTCCCCTCGGATACAGCTGCAATATGGGCTTTGGCACTGATAGTACCTTCGGCGTGACCGGGGATATACCCGGGTGGATAATAGGCCCTTGGCATAGTAAATTCTTCTTTCTCATTCGTATTCTTGGCTCCTGATGATAAAGAAAAATTAACAGGGATATTTATTGTACTCATCTTTGCAATTTCATCCATCAACGCAGTTCCAAATGCCTCACCGGATTTTAAGCCTCCATCTTTTGCCGCTTTCTCCATCTCTTCCACAGCATTAGATATAGCGAGTGGAACAACCCCTGCAAAAATTCCGGGCATGTCCAGTGGCAGTTTGGAGTACTCTCCTTTCTCCCTCATGTATTGCTCCGCATAACCGCCTGCTTTGCTCATCGCTTTTTCACTATCTGTAAGCGTATCATCATCCCCGAGAAGTTTATCTAGCTTTTCATCTACAAAATCAGTTATATATGTTCCTGATGTAGCTTTTTCTATTACTTCTAGCTTTTCTTTTAATTTACCAGAAGCCTCTTTCTGCATCTCTAAAACCATGTCATGTACTGCATTTTTGTCGCCTCGGCTCATATTTCCGCTCATCAGATCTTCTCCATAAGTATCCATGAGCGTATTGTATTGAAATTCGAGACCTCTTTCTTTTGCCTTTTTTATGTTCTCCTCATACTGTTTTTCAGCATCGTCCACCTCCACCTGACGCTCTTCCTCGCTGATATATCCTCCTGCAAATTTCTTTCTGGCATTATTGATTATTGTATCCCTTGCCTCTTTTTCACTTTCCGTTACCTTTTCGATATTCTCATTGACTTTATCCTGCATCCTCTGAAACGAATCTGCATCCAGTTCCTTCCCTGAATAATCTGCGCTCAGAATATCCCAGCTCGCTTCTGTTTCGGCATCTGCCATAGAACGTGTAAGTTCTCCCAATTCCTCCAAGTATCTATCCAGTGCCTCTTTTAGATCTGGTGTCAGTCCCTTTTTCATCGCCTCTTCTAATGTATTATTGATTCTGGCAGCCAGTCCATCTGCCTCCATCTTCAATGCGCCAAAAAAGGCATTATCTTCTTGGATCAGCTCTTTTCCTTTCTCTGAATCTCCAAACAAGATATTTGTCGCCACATTGACCGTATATCCCTGTTGGTCAATCTGCTCCTGTGCTGACTGGACATAGTCCTGTACATTCTGATTCAGATCTTCCATATCCTCATCATCCAACTCCAGTCCCGCAGATATCTTCCATTCTATTTTTTTAATGCTCTCAGATGCTTTTTTCATCTCACGCTCAAAACTCTTTGAAATCTTTATGGAGTTCATAAGTTCTTCCATGTTCTCAAGCGTTTTACTCCCGATCAGATCATCTGCGGCACGCTGAATCTGATCCATAGAAAGCGCAATATCGCCAAAATGTTCATCCAGACTGGCATTTGCTGCTGCCTGTTCAGCCTGATCAATCGCCACTGCAACCCCCGTAAGCGCCCCGACTGCCAAAGCTCCTCCTGCAATATAAGGTGATGCAGTAAGTCCTCCCGCTAATCCCTTAAGACCGCTTGCCAGTTTGGGAACTGTATCCAGTAACTTATATCCGGCAATCGTGCTTCCAATCCCTGCAAGCGGGGTTGCGATCGCATCCGGATTTTCAATCATCCACTCCCCGACATCTAACAATGGTTCTGCAAAGTCCAGTACCGCCTCTCCAAAGTTCTCAAAATCATCCACTACACGCTCGATATCGATCTCCTCTAGCCAGTCTGTAGCATTCTGCACGATATCCCGGAGAGGTTCTTTGATCTCCTCGTATAACTCAATTCCCTTTCCTTCCAAAGCCGATTGAAAGATCGTAACATCTCCCTGAAGATTATCCATGCGAACATCCGCCATACGCTTTGCGGCACCGGATGCATTGTTGATCGAATTAGTAAGCTTTTTATAATCCTTCTCACTGGCGTTGACGATAGCAAGAAGACCAGACATCGCAGTCTTTCCTGCAATACTTTCGGCATTTGCTGCCTGCTCCTCTTCTGTCATCTTTGAAAACTGTTCACGGAGGCTGTCAACTGTTGTTGACCATTCTTTCATACTGCCATCCGCATTTGCAGTCTCAATCTTATACTTACCAGTTTTCTCCCCTGCTTTTGCATAGGCTTTAGATACTAACGTGATTCCTCCGGCAGTCTCAGTCATAATCTTCCTTAATGTGGTTCCTGCCTGTGACGATTTGATCCCCGCATTTGCCATAAGACCAATCGACGTTGCCGCATCCTCCGCAGTATACCCGAGCGATCCGGCGATCGGGGCAACATACTTAAATGTCTCTCCCATCATGGAAACATTTGTATTACTGTTTGAACTTGCCTGTGCAAGTATATCTGCAAAATGTCCCGAGTCCTTCGCCTGCAAACCAAACGCTGTAAGTGCATCCGTTACGATATCCGCTGTACTTGCCAGATCTTCTCCGGATGCCGATGCCAGATCCATGATCCCGCTGATACCATTCAGCATGTCATTTGTTTTCCATCCAGCCATCGCCATATACTCCATCGCCTGTCCGGATTCCGTCGCAGTAAACTTCGTTGTTGCTCCCATCTCCTTCGCTTTTTTCTCCAACTGCTCAATCTGCGTTGCAGTTGCCCCTGATATCGCCTCCACCGTAGACATCTGCGATTCAAAAGAAGATCCCGCTTGAACAGCTCCGGTCAGGGCTGCCGCTGCGGCAGACCCTCCGACCAGTGTTGCTGTTTTTGCAAGCTTCGTCATCTTTGAAAAGGCTTTGTCCACTTTCTGGCTCACTGCATTCAGGGAATTATCCACTTTCCCCGATATCTTAACCTTTACTTCCTTTTCGCTTGCTGACAATCTCAGCCACCTCCTCAAGTATTTCTCCCAATTCCTTCAATGGGATATTTAACAGGTATTCCAGTGATGTATTGATCCGGATTCCAAGACAGATCGCACACTTCCTGATTTCCTTTGCATCCCGGAATCCTAACTCCATAAAAAATTGACCACCGCCGCCTTGATCTTCTTTGTTTCCTTCAATGGAAGATTCTCGAAAAACTCAACCGGGAGACCTGCTGCTTGTGAAGCATACATATAAACTCCCTCCGGCGTTGTTTCTGGATTTAAGGTCGTAACCCCCGCCATCCTCAGCATCTTTTCAATCTTTACATAGTCCTTCCCTGTCATATCCTCCAGTTTGGAAAGATCAAGTTTTTCATACGTCTCCCCCTCGAACACATAAGGCTTCTTGAAGACGATCTCCAATGGTTTCTTAACTTCATTTTTTGTTTCAGACATGATAAGTCCTCCTTTTGTTTTATTTTTTTGTATAAGAAAAACGACCTCGTTGTCGAAGTCGTTTTGTCTATGAGATTCAATCCGTTAAATCAAAGTGCTAATTTATACAGGGCTAACTGGTTCAGACTAACCCCTTCTTTTTCCGCCTCGATTGCCAACCTCTGATGCAAAGACTTTGGCAGGCGCACTACAAACTTTCCGCTGTAATTTTCCGCTGAGTCCGGCACGGGCATCGGCAGATTATTCTCTAACTTCACCTCAAGATAGCCCTCCATAGCTTCATTAAGGTTCTTAAATAATTCTTCCAATGTCTCTCCTGTACTCTGGCAGCCATCTAGTTCTAAAACCTTTCCGTAAAAATAGTGGCCACTCTTATCGTTTACTTCCTGCACTAGCTTTGTGTATGGCAATTCCATGTACTCTTTAAGTTCCATTATTGATAATTTCCTTCCTTAAACTCTTGAAAAATCTTTCCCGATATGATATATTGTAAATACAAAGGAAGTAACCGCCCACAAAGTGGTTGACCTCCCGGTTAAACTTATTTCATATAAGCCTACCTAGACCGTCAAGTACAAGGTAGGCTTATTTATTTTCGCTTGTTACCCCTATCAATATAGGCAAGCAATGCGACAAGAAACGTTCCGAAAAGAATTAACAAAGTTAAAACCTCGTATGTACTCATCCGCATCACCTCCCCTCTTCTGTGAAGTTTGGGAGGCTTTCCACCTTGTAACACGGTTACTTCTACTAACAATATATCACACGGAAAAAATAATTTCAATCCATTTTAGCAGTACTTGTTCACTTCCGCCAGCATGTCCTTTCCGTATACCTTATAGATCGAATTGAACTTGTCAAGCTCAAACATTGACTCCCCGCCAATCTCGATCAGGCAGTACCAGAGTTCCGCTTTGAGCTTTGTCTCCGTTCCCTCCGTAAGCTTAAGTTTTCCGCCTTCAAAACCCTTGTTCTTTCCCTTCATCACGATCCGGACAGGTGTATATACATCATCATTCGTTTCTGTATTTAACCCCAGATAAGAACCCCGGATCGTAATATTCAGCTTATCTCCCAACATTTCAAAAGCTTCTGTGTCCATTATCATAAATGGGATCTCGGTTTCGATCGACTTAATGTGACCGGGAACAGGCTGTTCAAACTCTCCCAGAAATCCGGCACCCTTTACGGTGTATGTTGCCATATCAAATCCCGGGATAGCAAACTCATCACCAACTCCAACGACCCGGTTTCCCTGATTGTTGTTATACAATTTATAATTATGTACTACTTCATTGATCTTCATCGTTATTCACCTCGCAATGCTTTCTCTAAAATCTCCGGATCAAACTCGATCTCGAAAAGAATATCCTCCATCGGAAGATAAGTAGCCAGTTTCACCTCATACCGGATGCTTCCGTCTATGATATTCTCCACCGGATTATCCTCCGGATCATACGATACGCTTCCGCCTGCTATGAACAGTTGGGACTGCATCGCATTGAACCACACATTCTCATCATCACAGACTGCCTGTATCCTCCGGAAGTCGCCAAGATCATCTACCCGCTTCGCTGTCGTCAGGATCAGGCGGTTTTTATAATAATTGAAAAACCTCCTTGCACAGATCCAACGGTCTTTGGGATCTTTCGTGTCCGGATACCGTGCAGTATTATTTCCCCAGAACTTCCATCCGCTATAATTGATCGCTGTCACCCCGCCAAAGGCATTTACATAATTGTTCGCCCTCTGCTTGTCGATCCGTACCTCTTTTCCATCCTCCAGTACGACCGCATCGATCAGGGCGGATTTGTTCGACGGGGAAAGATTTGGTACATCCTTATTGGATGCGTCGATATAAGAAATCCCCGCAGCATAAACAGCCGAATAATAGAAGTCCTTTCCATCACTCCTTACTTTCGGCCACACAGCGATCGCATTTTCATCCACGACATACTGTGCCTCCTTCGCTTTTTGGAAATCCTCACATTTCCTCGCACCCTTGCTCGAACAATCAATATCAATAACAGCGTTTGCACTAAATTCCCCATTGATATTGACTGCTGCCGCTTGGAGTGCTGTGGAAACCTCCGGATACTGTGACCATCCCGGCGCAAGGATCAGCCCCGGTGTCACTTGGTGGTTTGGAAAAACATCATTGACGCAGGAAATCCCCTTGTTGATCCCCTCCTCCGCCGAATACCCTCCGACCACTGCATGTTTCATCTCGCCGCTGTCGAAAGAAATCTCTTTTCCTGTAATGGTCAGGCTCTCCGCACTGTAATGACCGCTTTCCGCAAGCAGGGTCAGCGTCAGGCGCCCATCGCCCTCTACCGTCACGACATAATCCTCATTCAAAACAAGTTTACTCTCTCCATCTTTCACCTCGATCGAATTTCGGACAACATCCGGATTTTCAAGGGTGCATTCTTTCTCACTGCCTGCCTCCCAATTCACCGGTTTCATATTCTTTGCATGTTCCGCCGGATCAAGTACATTTACAAAAATAACAGGGGAAATGTTATAGATCTTAAAACATGCATACATGCTCTGGCACAGCGTATATTTTACCCAATCCTCGCTGTAGCCGAGTGTTTCCATCGCCCCATCCCAATCCTCTATAAGAATCGGTTTATTTACCAGTTCCTCATAATCCTCACATGTATGCACCGGCGCAGTCCCGATAATGACCTGTAATCCCGATGTCCCCCTCGCCGGGGCGCTCATACTGGTTGGGTTTTCGATCGTGCGCACACCGTGGTTATACGTTTTACTGCTCATCTGCTTCTCCTTTCTCTAACTGATCTTTCGCTGCCTGATACAATCTCGCCACTGTCCCTCCGTTCTTCAGCTCGGCAAGCTTTTCACCGCCCTTGCTGATCGGAAACAGCAGGTTTTTCAAAACCGGAACCGTCTCTGCCCTTTTATCAAAAAAAGAACCGGCACCGCCACTGAATACCTCACAGTGGTTTGCGATTCCCTTTATGTTTGGGCCAAGATAGATCACCGGCTCTTTTTCTTTCTTTGTCTCAGCACCCTTTACCGGTGCTTTCTTTGCTGTCTTTGCCTCCGTTTTTGTTTCTGTTTTTGGTGTGGTATCCGTTTCCGGCACCACTGCGTTTTTTGTACTCAACAGTATTTGTCCTCCTTTTTTATTGTTGGTGTTTTAAACTCCATTACTACAGCTCCAAAATAATAGGGATGTTCATCCTTTTCAGATAACTCCCACAGAATTTCCTCCCCGCACTGGTAATTTCCCAGACGGGCATTTTCAGAAAACCTCTCACAGATTTTCTGAATGATATGTAACAGATGCTCGTATCCGGCCCGGTTTTCATCCGTATCCACGATTCCAAGATAAAGGATCACGTTTACCTTTCCCGGTTTGTTTCTAGTGTTCTGGACACCATCCGGGAAAATCACGATGATATATGGAAATGGTGTTCTGTCAAGGTTTTCCCAATCCGATATACCTTTTTCCAACTCTTCCTGTGATTCCTCCGTATACTCCACATCTCTTATTGGCAGGAATTGTTTAAAAACATTCAGATTGATCATTTTTCCATCCTTATCGGGAAAACGCTCATCCTCAAATATCTTCTCCAACTCCTTTTTTAATTCCTCTTGTAAATAAAACGTAGTAAACATATCATATCCTCCGTAACACAAGATCAATATGTCTTTGCAGATTTGTACCCAATTCATCCTCAATGACTGATTGAAGTTCGCCATACACTCCCTGACTTCCGAGCATGGACGGAATCGAAGAGCCATATACCTGAAGAAGCGGAAAACGTTCCTCCGTTTCCCTGTAAAATAACCCTCTGTGGCTGCTCTCCTGATCTCCCCTCCTTACACGGATCACAAATGTCTTGCCTGTTTCTTTTGAAATTGGTGTCGGTGATGTACTTTGCAGCTGATGCCCCTGCCCCGCCTTTCTCTTTCCATTCTTCCGGATTTCAAAATAGCTAAGCGGGAGTGGACTTCCCTTTGCATGTAAAACCGCTGTAAGCGTTGCATTGCTCGCTCTGGTAAGTTTCAGTGCCTTATTGAACTTTGTCTTTTTTACCGCATAACGCTCACGAGCCTTGTCGTTCAGCATCTTTCTCGCCTTCACAGCTGTATCATTTACGGACATGCGCATGACATTCTTTGCCTCTGGTGCTAATTTCCCAAGACGCCATTTCAATTCATCCAGTCCCATTACATGGACATCCATCGTATACATCTACACCGCCTCCTTACCGCATCCGCACTGCCCGGATCGTGATCGAATACATTCCCTGCTCATTGGCCGCTTTCTCCACTTGGAAATCCAGACCGTCGATCGTGACCCGCTGTCCCACTTTTGGAAGGCGTCCAAAATCAGACGCCTTCACATAAAACAGGGAGCTGCTCAAACTGGTTCCATCATCTTTGACCTCTTTCCGGAATTTTTCCCGGTTTAAGAACTCAACATCATCAAAAATGATACTGACATCTTTCTTCCCATTTACAGTATGTAAATCGCCAAACTCATCCGGATTTAAAAAGATGTCAGAAATGTCCTTGCGAACCATTTCCTTAAACGTCATCGCTTTTCTGTACCTCCTCGATGTATGCCAGAACCTTATCGATAAGTTCCGGGCGGTGAAGGTTTACATCAAGCCCTGACAAACCGATACTTTCTGCATACTCCACGATCGCAGATTTACTTGACAGTTTGTCCAACTGCTTTTCTGTGTAAAGCTCTGGAACATCATCCTCCGGAATCCCATCTTCTGGATCTGGCAGATCGCCATCTTGATCTCCTGCTTCTGAATCCTTCGGATCTTCGACAACCTCCGCTGTCCCAGCCTCGATCCATGCCTTGACCATCTCTGGGTTATTGTTTGGCAATTCTTCTCCCGGTTTGTAAGTGACTGAATTATACAAAATATGTACTTTCGCTACAACTTTCAAATCGATCCCCTCCTAACCAAGAAGTTTTACGACAGCATAGGCATCCGCTGTCTTTGCACATGCTGCTGCATAACCGGCCATGACAAAGGCTCCTTCACTGTCTGCATTGGTAACACAATTATTATCCGGATCGACATACAGAGCAGCTCCTGTATCGTATGCCTCACCAGATGCTTTTGGCATCTTAAAACATCCTTCTACAATAAGAGTTCCTGTTCCTCCGGGCAGGATATCACTCCCTGCAATCCCAATCCTCTCCTGAATCCGGACTACTGTTCCTGCCACGATCGTATCTGCTGTATCATTCTTGTAATCAAGGGCGCCGCCCTTCTGCCAATATTCTGCTTTCATACCTTGTCCTCCTTAATCATCTAATGGTGATTTGATCACTACGCCCGGATTCTTTACCGCCCCACGGAAATCCATTACAGAGATACCCCAATCGAGATATACATCCCAAATAAATCCAAGTGTCCCCGGTTTCTCCGATCTCCGTATCGTTGGTGCTTCCTGACCGTTCAAATAATCGATCTCGATAAAATCCGTATCGCCTTTATCCCCGATCACAAACCACGGTGCAGCTTCTTTCCCTGCAAGCACGTTGATCGTAGGATCCTCCACGATCATTACCGAATTTCTGTAATTGTAAAGTGGATTCGCCGACTGCGTATTGCCGCTCGTGTTTATCGTTGGGGAATTGAATAACGTAAACATATCAAAGGCAAGCCCAATCGGTACAACAATCGCCGCCGGACGAATGATGATCGCCTCCCCCTGCTCGTCTGTCTGGGCCTGCAAAGCAAGGATCATCTTCTGTACTGCTGCCTGTGTGATCCCTGTTCCAGATGCAAGAACATTTTTATGTACCTTACTAAACAGCGTCGTTCCGTCATAAATCGCCGCATTATTGACCATAAGCTCGTAAACCTGTTTGTTCTGTGTCTTTCTTGCGCTCGCCGCATAACGGGAAGGCACTGTTGTCAAAAAGCCAATGTCATCATTGATAAATGCCTGACGGGTCATTGTAAACTGGCGGCCCCATGTCTCCAGTTTTCTGGTCGGCTTTTTCGTATCAGACGGAGTATCATGCTTCAATTCTCCATTTTCCTCAACTCTCAAAAATGCCCCTGCGGTTCCTGCCACATAATAATTATCATGGATCTTAAAATCTGACAGGCTTCCTTTTTTCACGAACTGGTCAAAAGTCACTGCCACATTTTTATGCCCCTCCTGATAAGATTTGTTGATCGCTGTGTCGAGAATCGAAGGAAATGCCGACGTTGGATTGTAAAAATCCTTTGTCAGCATATTGAACAACTCGTCATTTGGCTTTGTATTCAAATTTGTATGCCCTTCCCGGCTCATCGTCGTAATAGCAAGATCCCTCATGCTTAATGACATCAGCTCTTTTGCCCCATCTGCCGATTTATCAAGCGGGATTCCGCCACGCATAACGAGCGCGTCTGCCGCTGCCGCCCGGAATTTGTCGTTTTCATCAGCATTTACCGACACTTCTCCGGTTCCACGTGTTCCAACTGCTCCTTTCTCTTCTTTTAACTTTTCCAACACTGCCTCTCTTACTTTGTCAACAGGGTCTCCGGCCTCGATATAACCATCCACCTCCAGATCAAACTGGCGGCCATACTCCCGGATTTCTCTAATGCGGCTTCTTTCATCTTCCAAAATTCTTTTCTTGTCAGATTCCTGCATCTGATCCGGTTCGTTTTCCTTCCTCTCGATCTCCGCCAGTGCCTCCGTGCAGATATCGATTTCCTTCTGAAGATTCTCAAACTCTCTCTGTTCATCTTCATTCAGGTCTCTTTGTTCCTGCTTTGCTTTGTCGACAATGACCTGCTGTCTGCTTACTGCCTTAGTTAAACGTTTTTTCATCACATAAACCTCCGTTCTTATTTTTATTTATTTGAATCTGGCGCTCAAACCTTTTTACAGGCCCTCCCGCCGGCTGATGAAACACTTCCTCCATTTCCCTCCCGACACCCACTGTCTGGTCTGCCGGTACGGATACGATAGATATCTCATATGGCACCCACCTCTTCGCAATGGATGCCGGGCCTTTAAACCTTCCATCAGCGGAAACATTATTGGGAAGTACATCCTCCCAGCTTCCTACCCGGTATCCAACAGAAACTCCTTTTAGCGTTCCGGACAAAACCTTCTGGAAAATCTTTTCGGATTCATCGTCTGTATCAAACTCAATTTCAGCTTCACCCCTCCCATTTCTGATCTCCGCACTCAGGATCTTCCCGATTACAACATCCCTCTTGTGGTTAAATAATACACACCCAATCTCATTCAGTCGTGTCAGGTCAACGCATCCTTCGGAATGATCCAGTATTTCAAGTCCAAAATAACGCTCATACGGTTCTTCGGAGGAAAAACTGATCTGAAATATCCTCTCGTTTCCCTCTCCCTTGGCTCTCCGCATTAAGTCAATCTTAAAATCCCTGCTCAGACTACTCTCTTTCTTTTGTGGCAAGTTCCTCTTTTCCTTTGCCATAGATAACACCTCCAAGTTCTATACCTTTTTCTCTTCCATACTCTAACGCCCTGTGCATATCATCGATCTGATCTTTCCAGTCCCTTCCGTTTTCTGCTGCGATCTGCTGAAACGTTTTTTGTCCTGTCTGCAAAGCGATTTTATTCGCATTGCTCTCTTTGATCGGATCGATCCATTTCTTTGGTGCCTGAATCCAGTCATGGGCAAGATAGCTGTCCTTCTTTTCCCAAAAATCTTTTACTGCTATCTTTCCTGATACTACAAGAGAGATAACAAAGGTTTCATAAATCTCATCCATCATCTCTTTCAACAGTTCTTTTTCCCCTTCATACGTCAGATCATCCTCGATCAATCCCTGCCTTGCCGAAGAATAATTTGCCTCTGACATATCTCTGGCCATTGCTTCATAAGAAATCCCCTGTCCTGCCCCGATCATTCTTTGTTGGAGTTTCGTGTACGCTGTAGCATCTGTCGCCTGCCCGCTTGGATTTACCACCTGCACCTCATCTCCTGCATTCAGTTCCTTGATCATACCCGGGGTAAGTGTTTTTCCATCATACTTATACTTTGCTGCGTTGTTTCTCGCATCACGCCCTAATCCTCCGGTGGATGGTGTTACTTTTTTTATGAACACCGCAAGACATGCCGCAATCCGTTCTTTTACAGATACCGCAGTCATAAACTCATTTGTATCCCGTATCCTTGTCGCTGTTGGTGTCATGTCTGATATCTCACGCACCTGAGACGGTCTCGTTTTCCCCCAGTAAAAAATGATATCTTTCGCCTCCACATATTTCGGAAGCTGTATTGAAAATCCATCAAGGCTGTACTGTCTGATCCAGTATCCTTCCGGACGGTTGAACTCATTGAGTTCTATCCCGCCAACCACCTTGTTTCCTTTCTTTTTCGGTATTGTCTGGGATATGTCAAGTTCATCTACTTCCAAGCACTGGAGCTGAAAAGGGATAAAACCCCCGGTGGTAAAACACTTCTTGATCATCATAGCGCCATCAATCTTTTTCCTTCTCACGGCCATTCGTAAGATCTGGTTTAGCGACTGCTGCCCTGTGACATCGCAGTTTCTTTTTTTGCACCACTTTTTCCACAGCTCCTCTATCGTTGTGTTCAGTGTCTCATCATTTGTTTTTGCCTGCAAAGTAAAAGCCCCGCCTATCACATTTCTTCCATATGCACCTATGACGGAGTTCATCAGGTCTGAATTTCTCTCCAGATCCCTTGCCCTTGCCCGGATCACATCCCGAGACCCCCGGTCTGTCTGTTCTGCGCTTTCGTTCGCCACCCGCCATCCTGCATTGAGACGGTTTTCATTGCCGGCATCATAGTTTCGTTCCGCTTCATATGCCCGCCGGAATAATTCTCTTTCATATCCTTTTTGTGGGGAAATAAATCCAACCAAATTATCAATCCAGTTCATACCTTACCTCCCATCAAACATAGCGACATATGTTGAATCCATCAATTCCCCGGATTCTTCATTTACCGCTGTTGTCAACTCATTCTTTAACTGCCGCAGCATCCCGAGATCCGCTCTCGTCAGGCTCCGTGTTCCGATCTGATAGGACTGCCCGCCGATCATGACCCGGCTGATCGCAGTATTTACCTGTTTTAGTAATTCCTCATTTGTCATATCTTCCATTTCCTGCATTTTCCCGCCTTCTTTCTAAATCCAGTCTTCCTTGTTTTTGATCCACTCCGGATCATTTTCCGTGTTATATTCCTGTTCTTCAGGTTCATCTTCCTCCTGTAGATGCAAAGTCCTGACACCCATCATATCCGCAGCCGCAAAACAATAGACCTCTGCATCCAGATAATGATTGTTCGGCCGGGATGTCTTTGATATCCATTTCTTTTTCTTTGTGCCATTCTGGGTTCTGACGCTTACCTTGTGTTCATTCGTTACCTGCTCTGCGTACTCCTCATCACAACCACTGTATACCATCCAAGCACCCTTTCCGGGCCTCCGGCGCAGCCGGGAAGCAATCATATCTTTATATTTGCCTCCATCTACAATGACCAACTGCATCCCATTGGCTTTTGATTCCGCTTTATTTACTTTGCTTATCTTATAATGCGTGAGAAGCTCCTTACTAGATCCCTTTACAGGCAACGCCCATTCGCTGTTGTCGGCACATATATCATATACCATATCTGTCTGGTCTCCGGAATCAATCAAGGCGAGATTTACCATCAAAGGTGTTCCGTCCTCCTTCTTAAACTCCAGATTCATCACACTTTCAACCTCTTCCCATGAAGCAGCCTGTCCATGTGCTATGTTCTGGCTTGTTATATGGTCTCCCCATGCACGTATTGTCCAGTAAAAAGAATTTTCTTGTACATCTACCCCTCCGGTAATAAGCTTGGCCCATGACGGAACAACAAATTGTTCCTGTTCTGTCTGCCGGTCAAGCACCATGCTCTCACTCATTCCTGTTTTGGTATCTTCCCACGGTTCTGCAAGCCATGAATTTACAAAGTTTTGGAGCTGATCCGGATCCTCTCTGCTCTTTAAAAATTCCGTAACGATATCTTCCCACGTCAAAAACCTTGAATATAAAGCATTGATCCAGAATGATACCGTTCTCGGCTTTCCAACGCATGTCTTTTTTACATCCCGCCACTCCCCTTTCCGCAACATTTTGACCTTATCTCTGTCTGTAATCTTTCCCCCGCATTCCTGACATACATATACCGCCTCTTTTGCTCTCTCTTTATTCGTCCCCTCTTTCGGGAACTTGATCTGTTTGAAATGAAAAATAATATGGGAACCACAATGAGGACACGGAATGAAAAAATTTCTCTGTTCGTCCGCATCCTCATGAATTTTCCACACATAATTTGTTTTTAATGTCGGTGTGCTGCATGTATATATTTTTTTACTGTATGTATATGTCCTTGTCCTCTCCTTTGCCAGATTATAAGGAGACGCCTCTTTTTTTGATGCACCATCTAATTTATCGATCTCGTCAAAAAACAAATATTTAACAGACTTTGAAGCCAATTTTTCCGCCGAGTGGGATCCTCTCAAATATATTGTCATTCCCCGGAATTTTAATTTTAGTTCTTTGGAGGAGTTAGGATAAAACCGTTCCTTGATCTCAGGTGTTTTTGAAAGAGACGGTTTTATCTTGTCGTTTGAAATATCTTTTGCTAAATCATCCGATGGATATACAATCATCACCGGCGCCTGATCCTCCATTATAATCCATCCGAGTATATTTAACATTGCCTCCGTTCCGCCAACCTGTGTTGATTTACAAAAGTTGATCTCCTGTATATATGGATCGTTGAATGCATCCATGATCCCTACAAGATACGGTGTGACATCATGTGTCCATCTGCCGGAAAAGTTACTGGATTCATCCAACACCCTGTATTTTTCAGCCCATTGACTTACAGATATCTTTTCCGGTTTCTGAAGGATCATTTTTATGATTCCCATAAATAATTTTGCTGTCCTGCGTCTGGATCGTTGTTTTTCTGCTGATGGCACTCTATTCCTCCTCTTCCTCCTCATATTCATCTATGATGGATGAAATTGTATCCTTATCAATCTTCGTTGGATCATACTCTGACAACCGCTCCATTGCCTCAAATATCTCCTTTTCCAAAATATCAAGTATAACGTTCACATCATCTTCCGCAACGATCAAAGGTGCCACCTTTTGCGGAACGGATAATAACTTATCCTTGAAATCCACTAACATTTCTGTCAAAAACTCTTCAACATCCTTTGCCTCGTGAAGCTCTTTTTTTAACTTCCGGAGTTTTAAGATCGATATTTTCTTTTTGATCCTTTCATGTTCTGCCTGTTCTTTCTCTTTGGATACTATTGTACCCTCTTTCATTTCCTCTTCAATCTTATAATTGATATACTCAGGGACACATCTTTCGAGGATATATCTCTTCCTGCTTTTTTCTCCCGTTACCCCATTGGTGAAAAGCCCATATTGTGCCTTTAACTGACGAACCCGACGATCTGATATGCCAAGTACAGCCGCCAGTTCTTTCTGGTTTACTTCCATCTGCTTTTCACCCCCTGATCTGTATTGCAAAAGAGGAAGGAAGTACCGTCAAAATTTTTTCTACAAACAAGCCAGAAATGGACCTCGATTCGCACCCGCAACCCATTTTAGTCTGGGTAGTACCTACGCACTTCCGAATCACTCTGGTCTTGTATTCCTCCCCACTGCATAATAAAAAGGCATCTGTGTGGCAGATACCCTTTTGTTATTTCCGTTTTCTTTCAGTTTACATATTATCACATTTGAAACGGACATTGGCGGACATCTTTAAATTTTTTATAGCTTTTTTGTGGATTCTTCTTGCCTGTCTCTCGTTATATCCTGTTTCGAGGCCTATTTTCTCCCACATCAATCCCTCTATGTATCTTAACCGAAGTACTTTCTGCTCCACATCATCCTCGATGCCGGATATCGTATCCTCAATATCCAGCCGGATCTTCTGCGCTTCAAGGATCTTTTTATGGATCTTTGTGCGCAGCTCCTCCAGTCTTTCCATCAGGACAGCTAAATCCTGCTGCCCGCTTCCGCCCTTTGGCATAGCAGATAATCTCTGCGTCTTCGCACACTGCTCCACCTCTTGGAGAGAACTGAGCTGTTCTTTCAGGTTATCGATCCTCCTGCATGCCCTCAGATAACTTGTCAGGTACTTTTTCTTCTCCTCGTACTCTTCTCTCTCATCATGTTCTTTTTCGTTTTCATTGCTCATACAGCTTCTCTCCTTTGGATCAGTTGCGCCGGCGCAACTTTACTCGCTTTACGGTTTCTTTATTTCCCTGCTCTTTCCCAACTGTTGGTATTCAAAACACTCATTATAGCTTTCGTTTACCCGGCACAGGGCAAAATTTTTATACAACTTCAGGATTCTTACGGATACCATCCGGCCTTCTGCTTCACTGCCTTTTTGTCTGGGTGGAGGTTCTATCTGTACCCTGAACTGCTGCCCTATGAAAAATATTCTTTTCTCTGGTTTCATTCCTGTTTCTCCTTGTCTTTGTTGTTGTACACGTCATCCAGTAACTTTTGAATATCAAAACGACTTCCGATAACTTTAATGTCATTCTCGTCCTTATACTGTCCGACACAATACGTTTCCTGTTCCATGTCGTTATCCGGAATTACGCAAAAGGCAGTAACATCATCCCACCAAATCACTCTGCCATTCCATTTATTATCAATCCTCACAAAGTCTTCTTCCCAAATTTTCTTTCCTCTCTCATCTTTTACGCCTGTGTACTGGCAGATGGTTTCCGGGTCTACCTCGACATACTCAACCTCCGGGATCTCTTCCCCGGGTGTCTCCTTCATATATTCGATTTCTCTTATGGTGCCATCTGATCCATAACTTGGCAGTCCTTCTACCCACTCCCCTGTATCTTTACGCTTTGCTCTGAATAATAATTCACTCATTTTTGTCCGCCCTCCTTTGTCAAATCATGGTGTATACATTTCACTTTTCCACCCGCACTTTGTGCATTCATAGTTTGCACACTGGCTCTCGCCATTCACTGCTTTCTCGTACA
>JAMPFC010000004.1 GCA_023664685.1 Roseburia sp.
GGGATATCTTTACTCCAAGCACCCGTTCCAAAAAAGGTTTGCAAAACTTTGGATTTCTCATGATCACGCTGAACATGAAATCATCTTTTATCTGCAGTTCCTCAAAAGCTTTTTCCATAATAAATTGTTCTCTCCTTTTCTTTGCCTCTATTATAATATGTGTAAACGCAGTTGGCAAGTACCGATTTTTTGCCCAACCATCTAACGCTATTTATTTCTTATTTTCCGCATACGCCTTTTCGTATTTCTGCAAATAATCATCCCACAGATCATGCACCTGTTCCGGAACCGGAGACACCTCATAATTCTCACAAATATAATTCCCGAGATAGCGTGATACCTTCTCTGATCCGTAAACATTCATATGGCCGGGATTGTACATATCCTCTTCCGGCACAAAGCCGATCTCTGCCATGATGCTGTCATTAAATTGTAAAAACGGAACGCCGTACTCGGCGGCAATCTGTCTGGTGCGCTCATAGACCGAATACTCATCGTCCACCCACGTATCGGGGGCACTTTTATCATTGTAGCGGTGCGGCAGGTCAACGAGAAGGAGCTGGCTGCCCTGACTCTGAACAAGCTCTATGACCTTCCTCAAATACTTCTCCGAATACTCCGGCATCGGTGTGGGTTTGGCAAAAGCATTCCACGGTTCAAACGAAACCGGATCGCCGCCACGACGTTCAAAATAATACCCCGAACCGAGCCAGAAATCATCCGCCGGATTCGGCGCCCGCCAAAAATCCGCCTTCTTTATTTTTGACCATCTGGTATGATAATTAAGAAGTGGAAGGTAATATTTATCCCGCATTTCCGGGGCGACACATTCCCGTATAAAGTTCCATTTATCCACTGTCCAATGTGCCTTCCCCAACACATCAAATACATGATAATCCCGAACAAAATATTGATTTTTTAATCCAACATAATACGCATCAAAAACAACTAATTTATAACTGCGTTTTTTAAATAATTCTTTTAAATAATAATGCGTCATATATACCGGCTCACCGGAAAAAGAAAAATTGTATGTCTTAATCCGGTTCTCCCGCCAGATCACCGACGGATTAAAACCATTCAGCGCATGGCTTCCCCCGATCAGCGCCACCTCCGCCTGCTCCATATCCGCATCCTCGGAATAAAGAGTTTTTTCTATTTTATCCGCTTTTCCATCGTAAGGTTTCGTGACATAATTCGCCGCCAAAACGATACCGATCGTCAAAAAAGCAAAAACCATCCCGCCCGCTGCAAGCCGCAATCCCTGTTTTATTTTCTTCTTCCGCATTTTTCTCTCCTGCCATTTCCAATCTGTCGTTTAAAACTGACCGTAAATAAAATCTGCCTCCCGGTATACCGTCCCATATACCCCCGCCAGTACGATCAAAATAACCATCAAAATATAATACGCAAAACGGATCAGCACATGCTTTCCCGCCGCTGCCGCATAAAAATTTTTCTTTTCCTGATATGCATCGATTGCAAAAATAAACAGCGTCCCCAACAGGCACACAACCATCCCCTGCCAGTCCAGACCGAGTTTCATCAGGCTTCCATCAATTAACTCCCACGGTCGAAACGCAAACATCCGCAACACGATCTCTTTCATTTTCCAAAAACTCCCCGCCAAAAAAGGAACCCATGCAAAGGAAACCAGTATGTACACCACCGCACGCTGGAGCCAGACCCCAAAACGCTTTAATTTCCTTATTTTCCCAAATATCCTCTCGCGAAACTGCTGCGTCCGCTTGCCTGCCACCAGATACAGACCGTGAATCCCGCCCCAGACAAAATACCCTGCCGCCGCACCGTGCCACATCCCACTCAGGACAAACACGATAAGCGTATTCAAGTCCCGGCGCCAGCTTCCTTTCCGGCTGCCCCCGAGGGGAATATACACATAATCCCGAAACCACGAACTCAGGGAAATGTGCCATCTGCGCCAAAATTCCTGAACACTGGTACTCCGGTAAGGAGCGCGGAAATTGTCCATCAGTTTCACCCCGAGCATCTTTGCACTGCCGACCGCAATCAGCGAATAGCCCCCAAAGTCAAAATAAATAACAAGCGAATACAAAAATACCGCCAGAACCACCGTGATTCCCGCAAGTTCCCCATCCAAAATCCCCATCACAAACCGGTTGATATTGTCTGCCAGAACCATTTTTTCAAATAAACCAGTCAACACCATGATAAAGCCCATCCGGATCCCTGCCGGATCAAAATGCAGCCCCTCCTCATACTGCCTGCAAAGGTCGCGGCTTCTCCCGATCGGTCCTGCTGACGCCTGCGGAAAAAAGCACACAAACAAACTATATCGGCAAAAGTTCCGCTCCGCCTTCTCGTTTCCCCGGTATACTTCCACAAGATGCCCGATCACCATAAGCGAATAATACGATAGCCCGAGCGGGATTGCGATCGACGTGCTGCGCCAGATTCCCGAATATTTGATGCCCGCTAATAAAGCAACGATCGCTGCTGTCATCACGCCAAGCACAAGTTTCCGTTTGGCGGGTTCTTTCTCTTTGTCCAGTACCCGTGCAGCCGCCCACGAGATCACTGTGACCGCCGCCACATAGATCAGTGATGCCGGCGATACGCAGAGGAAAAAGGCAACGCTCGCCGCAAGCAGCATGTATTTGCGGAACCGTTGCGGCAACAAATACATCCATACACAGATGCACACAAGAACGATCACAAAAAATATATTTCCCATGATAACAAATACGCCTCCCGCTTAAATTATTTTGTTACTCATATTTCCGACATTTTATATTTTAGTCGTTTTATGTCAAAAAAACAAGAAATTTCTATCTCCTGCTTTTTGAAACAACGGAGGGGAAGAATCCCTTGAAAATCAAGGGCTGGCATGATATGATATAGGAAAACCAAAAACAGGAGACGCTTATGAAATACATGAACGAGGCATTAAAGGAAGCCTATACAGGAATTGAAAATAATCACGGTGGCCCGTTCGGCTCTGTCATCGTGAAAGATGAAAAAATCGTCGGGCGGGGACATAACCGTGTCCTTTGTAAAAAAGACCCAACCTGCCACGGTGAGATGGAAGCCATCCGGGATGCCTGTCGGAATCTCGGCACTCACGATCTGTCCGGATGCGAATTATACACGACCGCAGAACCATGCCCGATGTGTCTCGGCGCTATTCTCTGGGCAAACATCAAAACTGTTTATTATGGCTGTAACCGCATGGATACCGACACGATCGGCTTTCGGGATGACGCCTTTTATGAACACATAAACGGAAACGCAGAACTTCTTGACATACAGGAACTTGGCAGGCACGAATGCTTGGAATTGTTTGATGCGTACCAGAAGGGAAATGGGGAACGGTACTAATACAGCTAAAAATATTTAACTTTAGATACAAAGTGAGGGCCTCGAAAATGGATGAAATGAAACTGACAAAATTTGAAAAATTTAGCGACGGATGTTCTAAAAAATTACCTGATCTCATTGACAAAATATTGCAAAATAATCCCGAACGGAAGGTCTCTGCAATCGGCTTTATAACCGTAGACGATTTTTATGGATTTTACGTCACATGGGATGATACAAATCGGGAAATCAATACGTATTACGATTGGAAACCGGGGCTTAATCCGGACTTTCTTTACCAGCCCCTTGTAGATGTTGTTGATTCTTGTAAGGAGATTGACTTTACAATGCCTTCCGATGAAAAATGGGAATTTGCAGAGGCTCTACTCACTGTCCTTGAGAAAAACATCAAACAAATTCCCGATGAAATTTTCCATAAAAATAATTACAGAAGAGACGATATCTGTTTCTTTGCCACAATGGAGGGCGACTACACTCAGGAAATGCTCGATGCCTCCATAAAAATGTTTAATGATCATCTTTAAATTTCTACCCGGTGCAGCAGATATTCTAACGCATTGATCCTGCGGATTCCCTCGTAATCCGCAGGCGGATCCATATCCAAAGTAAGAATGCATTTGGGGTAGTTATCAGAAATCTTTTGCAATGGCCGCAGTTCCCGCTCTAATGTATTTTCGTCCCTGACCGTGGCAGCCACTTGGATATACTTAATTCCATTTTCATTTTTAGCTACAAAATCAACTTCCACATCATCTATTTTCCCAATATATACCTCATATCCACGCCGGATCAGTTCCAGATATACGACGTTTTCCAAAATATGCCCGGTATCTCTTCCCGCATTTCCCAACATATTATTTCTCAATCCAATATCCACCACATAATATTTCTCCAACGTCTTCAAATACTGCTTCCCTTTTATATCATACCTTTTTGCTTGATACATAATGTAAGCCTCCGTAAAAGAGGTAATATAAGACTCCACTGTTCTTACATTTATTTTTCTGCCGCCGGATGTCATTGTATCGCTGATTTTTTTCGTTGACAATGGATTTCCGATATTATCAACCAGAAAACGTATCACGCTTTCGAGCATCATTACATCGTCTATCCGCTTTCTGGAAATAATATCTTTTACAACAATCGTGTCATAAATACTGGCGATGTATTCTTTGATTTGTTCCTGTTCCAAATTCAACACATACGGAAAAGAAGAACCCTCAATATATTTTCTGTAGCATTCCTCTAAACTTCCTGCTTCCGCCGCCGAAAAAAACTCAGAAAAAGAAAGCGGCAGCATCTCTATTTTTACATACCGCCCAGATAAAAGCGTCGCCAGTTCCCCTGACAACAAATGTGCATTTGAGCCTGTTATATAAAGATCCAAACCATCTTTTATAAATAAGCTGTCTACCACTTTTTGAAATTCTTTTACATTCTGGATCTCATCCAGAAAAATATACGTTTTCCCGCCGGATACCAGACGCTCTTTTATATATTGATATAAAGCTTTTGGCTCTTTCAGTTCTTCAAACTCATAATCTTCAAAATTGATTGCTATGATCTGTTCATCGGAAATCCCTTCTTCCCGCAAATAATCTTGAAAAAGTTTCAACAGCGTAGATTTCCCACAGCGCCTCACACCTGTTACTACCTTTATGATCTGCTTATCCTTATATCCGATCAATTTTTTTAGATATTCACTTCTCTCAATCATAATGACTTCCTCCTCCACACACTTTTTGCAAGGACTATATTGTCATTATATACAAAAACTTTTCTTTTATCAATAGTTTTTGTACTTGAGTGCAAAAACTTTTCTTTTTTTGTGTTATGCTACTTTTGAGTAAACCAACACCACCCCGGAGGTTCCCTTCCCCCGGGGCGGCAAAATAATCCTTAACTCACTCCCTAACTCACTTCATCTCATTTTTCCTTCACCGCCCGGATCGAATAAATCCTGACTGTCTTCCCTTCTGATCCGTCCGAGGTAAACCCGATGCTAAAGCCATCGACGAAAGTAGAGTCAACGGCATACCGCTCAAGCTCGCTGATCAAAAAGCGGATCGTTTTATGTCCCTCTTCTGAGCCATTATAACACTCTGCCTTATTCCACCAGCTCGAGGCGTCATTAAACACTTTTAACGATGGTTCTGCCGGGCCATCCAACGTCACCTCAATGTAATCAAAATCGCTTAAATCCACCTTTTTCCCATCCGGGGACGCACGGAACACCATGCCGCTGTTGTATTTCCGTGTATTGGTGTAAGAAACCGATCCATCCTCGTAAAATACAGCATCCGTACGGTATTCCTCTTTGTCTTTTGTCGCTTCGGTTTCATTGTCTTCTGACAAAGTAATTTCGTAGACGTCACCTGCCGGCACGATAACTTCTCCCGATGACACCGATGGTTTGGTGTTCGGCGCCGATGGCGCTACCGTATTTTCATCTGTACTTTTCAAAACGATTTTCCGTGCATTTTCTGTCCGCGGCGTCAACACGATCGAATAAATAAAATAATTCTCATAGCCAAATCCGCCTTTCGGAATCCCATATGTGTGAATCGAAAAATATTTGAGTGAATCATCTCCCGCTAAATCTTCATCAATGCGATATTGGACTGTCTCCGTTCCCCGGTTCCACCCCGGCTCATAGTCCCTTTCCCGATCGACATACGATCCAATCTGAAACGGATATTCTGTAAATGTGCTATACGTATCATACCATGCCTCATCTTCCACATCAAGCGACTCACTCAGTCCCCGCAGCACAAGCCGCCCCGGTACATTTGCTGTGATCGAAATGGATTCATAATCCGAAAGATGGAGCGTCTCCGGCAGTTCAAAAAATGCATACTGGTTATTTCCGCTATATTTTATCTCCGTACACGGAGTTCCGTCTTCATCCAGTACAGCGGCAACCTGCCTGTCATGCTCATCATCCTCTTGCAACGTGCGGTGAAGATCCGTAAAATAATAGTTCTGTACTCCTATATCCGGTAAGTCCTCAGAAAAACGTATTTCATAAATCTCTGCTTCTCCCGCTTCTGTCATTCCATCCAAATCCAGATACACGCCGACCGCCCTCGCCAGTTTTGGATTTCCAAATGCAGTAGCTGTCTGGTACACGAGTGTCTGGCTTCCGTCTTCATCCGTGTAAGCCTGAACCGGTGTGACAACCTGTTTTCCCTCAAAACGATTCTCTGGATGCGAATTGGCAGACCATGTCATCAGTTTTACCGGTGCATTCGCTTTCAAGCGGATGGAAATATATTTGTAGGCAGAAACATCATATTGGTTGTATTCTTCGTCAAACGCCCACACACAACCGTTATTGATCCGATCCGTTGTTTCATATTCTACTGTGCCATCATCCGTATATGTCGTCGTACCATATTCATTTACCCATGAAGGATTATGTTCCTCCGTGAGTGCGACTACCGGATCTTCCAAAGGCTCTGCTGACGGATTCATCGCATCCGGATGAATGATGTAACTTTCTTCCGGAAGTACATTTGTAAACCGAATCCCTTTAAGCCACATCTTTGTCGCCTTAAAATGCTCGTCATTCACCGGATCCCCTTCACCGTCCCATGACTTTAACGTAACACCAATGGATTTTGCATTTTTTATATTCTGGAAAACAAAATCTGTACGATAAATGAAACTCGTACTTCCGTCGTCATTGTACATCAAAGCAAATATGTCATCCCACCAATAGTCTTTTTTATCATAGAACCATTCGCTGTCATCCGTTCCCGACCACGTCATGAGTTTAACATCCTCATCCGCTCTGGTATCAACGGTAACCATAACATAACTGTATTTTGAGACATCTGTCCGGCTCTTCCGCGAATCCAGATACCACGCACATCCATTATTATATACGCTTCCCTGTTTTCCGTCCTCTCTCTTAGAACTAAAATCTACCGTACCATCATCATTAAATTCCGTCGTACCATATCCACCTTTAAGCACCCAGTCCGGTGCCAGATCCTCACTCAGCGTAAGATTCGGGTTTTCCAAAGCCGGCGTCACGGTATTATCCGGATTATATACATAAAGCGTGATATTCTTTGAAACGGATGGATTTTCTTTCGATGTCGCTGTGACCGTCACCAGTTTCCTTACCTCATCTGTGTCAAATTCAAAAGTTTCTGCGACCGTGAGTTTCCCATTGTTGTCAATAGATACTCCTTTTTCACTGAATGTCCAGTTTACAAGCGTTTGTGATGTATCCACTGGATCATAAGTTACTTTTATCCGTGTAGAATCTCCCGGCATCAGCCAATCTGTCACAGCCGAAAGCTGCAGCGCCTCCACTCCTGTATCGGGTACAACGGAAGGATTGTCCCCCTCTGTTCCATTCCCGCCCGGTGGTGGCGTGACAGGATCATTTGCACTCTGTGATGAATCCGAGCCGGCATCGGTTCCCGGTTCCGCCGGTGGCGGTGTAACCCCGGCAGGATCATCTGCTGCTGCATCATCTTCCTCTTCCTCCGGACTTTCTGTCACCGTCACCTTGCATGTCGCTGACGCACCGCCCTTGTCGGCTGCTGCCGCTGTGATCGTAGCTGTACCGGCATCACCCGTAGTCACCAGTCCATCCTCATCGACATCTGCCACTCTTTCATCACTTGTCGACCACTCGATTTTCTTATTCTTTGCATTGGATGGCAATATTTTTTTAGCCTCAAGCTGAATATCGTCCTCATTAAACTCTCCGACGGTAATCTTTGTCCGATTCAGTTTGATCGTATTCACGAGTACATCCTTTGTCACAGAAACCGTGATCGATGCCTTTTTCTTTGGGTTTGTTTTCGATGCCACCGTAATTTTAGCAGTTCCCTTTTTCCCCGCTTTTAGAAGTCCTCTCTGATTCACAAGAACTGCTTTTTTATTGGAAGAAGTAAATTTAAGCTTCTTATATTTCTTTTTGTTAGGCTTTACACTGATGGCTGTCTTTAAACGGAATTTCTTCCCCTTCTGCATCCTCAGTTTTTTTTCTGTGTTTGTTATCTTTACAGAAGTGACCTTCGCCTCCTGCTTTGCCTTTTTGCTTTTGGCTGCCTGCGAACTGACCGGCATGATACCCATCAGCAGAACCGCCGCCATAAAAATTGATAAAATTCTTCTTTTCATAGTGTTTTCCTCCATATTTATAATGTAATAGATTCATTTTATATCTATCTTATCACATCCATAGTCCCAGAATTTTTCCGTTTTTTTCAGTTTGGATAAAAAATTGTCACATCTTTACTCTCACCACCTGCGAAAACCCGCTGTAAACCTTTTTCGTTCCGGTCTTTCCATACGTTCTTACTTTCACCCATATTTCCTGTTTTTTTACCATACACCGGATCTTAAACTTTCCTTTATATCTGGCGATCTTACTGGAGACGAGCTTTAACTTCTTAAATTTTTTGCGTTTCCCAATAGAAATATAAATATCTGCATTCTTTCCCGCATATTTCTTAAACGTGACAGTGATATAATGAACCTCGCCAATCTTACCCTTTTTTACGGATATTTCAGGAATGCGCAAGCCGGAAATACATGTCAAAGATGTCCTGCTCGCCTCACCCTCGATCACTTTATTGTCAAAAACACCCAACGTCGTTATTTTATAAAAATATTTTTTATTTTTGCGGACAGTTTTATCAATATAAGTCAGCCGAGCCTTGCTTACCATCCGAAGCAGTTTGTATTCTCCGTTCTTAGAAGATGCGCGGTAAATACGATAGCACTTTGCCCTTACGTTACGCTTCCAGACAAGCTTTACATATCCCTCGCTAGTCAGGCTGCTTTTAAATCCTGCCACCGCTAGCTCCTGACGGTATGTGTCAGACTTTGCATCCGATCCATCCGAGCCGCTTTCTGCACCGGTCGCAGACGCCGGAACAACAGCGGATGACATCACAGCCGGATCGCCTTGAAAATGATCCTCTGGTGCAAGAGTCTTCGTCGGGTACACCGGCAGTCCTGTCATCGGAGACGCAGAGGGGTTTTGCGGTGAAGCAGATGCAGGGGGCGTCGCAGACCCAGTCTCCGATGATGACGTTGTCGTCGGTGATGCACTAGGTATGGTGTCCGGCGATGATGTCGGTTTTATAAAGTCCGGAAGCCAGATCGGAGTATCTACTCTATGCTGTTTTTGATCTTGATAAGAAATGCATGCATAACAGTTCGCAAACCATCGGTCTGTATCACGCAATTCTTGGATATTATTTCTGGAGGATATACGGATCCGGATCAGAGAAAAGACAGCTTTCCAACGGCTCTGCACAAATGCGTATTCCCATATACTGGAAACCGTATTCGGAACTGTAAACTCGCAGGTCGTTCCCTCCCCGCAGCTCATGACTCGGATCAGCTCCGTTTTATCTTTATTATAGAAAGCATTTCCTTCCACTGTAAAATTCGGGTTTTCTCCTCGGATTTCGATCCATTCCAGTTTATCCATATTCGCAAATGCCCCCTCATGAATATTCTCAACTCCCTCCCCCAGCACAATTTTTTTTACGGTACTTCCAAAGCAGTTGCTGTTCAGCCATTTTACCGTATCCGGAAGTACGACCGTACTTGCCCGCCCTCCCCAAAGCGCACTATTTCCCATTGCCTCTACGACATATTCTTTTTCGCCTTTTATCACTTTTCCCGGAATCCAGATGATCCCCCGGATTAGCTCCCCGGGATGTTCCCCGCCTGTATTTATCCCTTTTACTTCTGCTGTCATCGTACTCTCGTCAAGCTCATACAAGATGCCATCCAAATCCGTGTTTTCCTCATTTAATTCTACACAAGGCTCTGAGTAAATCTCCTCTTCCTGAATGAGTACCGCCGGCAGGTTCTTTTTATAGGAAACCCTCACATCCTCCGCATAGCCGCAATCCCGGCAGTAACTCCCGACCACCGCCCATGTATCAAAAGAAAAAAATGTTACTTCTTCTAAATTATGCTCATGATCGTCCAGAGAAATAAAGTTTACATTATCTTTTACCACGTCCTCTGCCGCACTGCCGGTCTCGCCGTATATATTTACCGGCGTCCGGTAGAAACAATCCTCCCCAATCTCTCCGACCCGTTCCGGAATATAAAGTTTTTTAAGAGAATGGCAATCTGTAAATGCTTTCAGCGGAAGAGAGGTCATATTCTGTGAGAGAACAACCGTTTTCAGATTATGGCACTCTCCCATGTTATACCCCCATCAACAAGGTCGTCTCCTGCATCCATCTGAACGCCTTTTCCCATTATGAGAGTCTCAATCCCGGAGGACTCAAATGCTCTCTTCCCGATCGTACACCAATCCGGTATATATACATTTTTTAATGCCGGGGTGTTAGAAAATGCCCCTATTCCGAGCTTCACATTTTCCTTTCCAAAAGTTACCTCTTCCAAAAACGGACACTCACTAAACGCCCCATCTCCTACTATCTCTACCTGATCCAGATCAATCCTGTGTATGTAGGAATCCTGAAATGCATACGGATAGATCCAAGTAATATTATCATTCAGACGAACCTCTTCGATCTCCGCTCTGAAAAATGCCCACTGTCCGATCGTTTGGACACTTTTTGGCACTACATAAGTCTCATCTGCTCCGTATGTCTCATCACAGAACCGGCATAGCTCCTTTCGGTCAGCGGTAAAAAGACTTCCCCGGTCGCTGACATACTTTTTATTTGCATAATGAACATAGCTTGTCACCTTGATATCCAATGAATACAACGCTACCCATGTGATATATTTTCCGATATAAAGATGAATCCGTACAACCTTACTAACATCCCCGATGATACTTAGACTAGTCACTACATATGTCTCACCATTACAGATCACTTTATCCGGAGGGCGCAGGACAATATCTCCCGGCGCATGATCAAAACAGCCACCTTCGTCTCCTAGATAGTATGACAACTTAATACGTGTGATCTCTGCCGTTTTTTTCGTATCATCAAAGTAATAGACAAAACCTTTTTCATCCATCCATTCCTTTTTATCGCTCAGATACACCGGCAGAATAAGCTCGTCATCATCATACCATGTGTAATCAGACGAAACCGGTTCTGCCGCCTTTCCCTCTTTCGCCTCCGGACAAACCCCGGCACACAGAGCAAAGAGCAGGAACACCGCCACCCGTTTTTTTACATTTCCACTGAGCAACCTCCACTCATCTCCTTCTCACGCAAGCTCCAGTACATCCTCATATCCATACATTTCATCCTCCTGAAAACATTCTAACAGGATCATGTCAAATAAATATTTTTCATCCAACGGAGCCATATTACAGGCAATCATCGTAGCATTTGCCAGATCAGAGAAAAACTTCTGCGCATCTGCCCGGCAGTATGTTTTTCCCGCCTCTTTGCTCTCTTTTTGGTATTTCTGCTGTGCCACATATAGAATCATGGGAAGGAGATCCTCGCGCTTTACGATCAGGCGTCTTCTCTTTCCCTCTCTGTCAAATTCTTCCAGCCATTCCAATGCCTCTCCGGCATTTTTGATATGGACAGTCTTCCTGCTGCACTGCCGGATCACTTGAAGGATATCTTCCGGACACGGTTCTTTCGGCTCAAGCTCCATAAGCCTCCAGACCGCCTGTCTGGTATGCATCCGTATCTCATTTCTTTCTGGGATATGAAATAAATCGGATAGATGCTTCCCCGAAACTGCAAATAATTCCGATATCAATTTTGCATTCAACCCATTCTCCGAATAGGCAAGGTTCGTAAGTTCCAAAATACTTTTTCCAAGATGTTCGGGAATTTTTCTTTTCTTTAACTTTTGATCCCATTTTATATATCGTTTGATCTGTTCCCCTTCTTTTGCCTCGGAAGCATACGACCGTTTTTTCCGCCATGTGCTGTAACCTGTCTCGGACAAAAGCAGTTCAAGGCGTTTTTTTATATCCTCACGCATATATTCAACAATCTGTTCCCGGTACTTACACAAATAGTCCTGCGTCGTTTTGCTATACCCCTTAAAAATCCCGGCATGCTCCCACATCCAGTACATGAACTGCTCCTCCGGATATTGTTTCACCGACTCAAACTGGCGGAACAGCCACTGTGTTTTTGATTCCTGCTCGATTTTCTGGCATGTCTCAAGGCTTGCCTCATATTCCTGAACCATCTTTTCGTATTTTCGGTAATCCAAACCATTCTCCAGACAGTACATGGCGATCATTTCCGAATAGTCGTTGATCTGGAATGATGGCTCACGGATTCCCTGCATCAAATATTCTTCTGCCGGCTTTATCCCAAGCTTCAAAGAAAATGCGATCCGAAACACCTGCTCCCTCGAGGGCATACTGAAACTGCGGATTCCAAACCATTTACGGATCGTTGGCAGAGATGCCGGTTTTTCTCCCTGAATATTATGTAAAAACAAATGATATGCATTTTTCCGCACGCTTTCCTGCTCCTCCGCTTCCTGCGTCTTCGCCCCCTTCTCTAGTGTATACCCCATATGCCGGATGATAAAATGATCAAAACGCTCCGGCGATTTCTTTTTTAATTTTTTTTCGATAATATGGGAAAAACTTTGCTTTTTCGTATCCTGAACCATCAATCCGGCCCTCCTCTGTAATTTTCTGACAGCCCCCGCCATGCTCCCCATATAGTATACTTAAAAAAGGTCTGAAAAGTTTTCCGTTTCTTTCACTTTTGGAAATTTTTACCTGATCGTTCCGGCAAAATCTTCACCCTTTTTCGGATTCTTCTTATTTCCCTGTGCAGAAGCCGGCTTGACGGAAGGTGCAGACGTCGGCGCAGTCTGTCTCCCTTTACTCACAGTGATCGTTATCGTTGTACCTTTTGTCATCTTTTTCCCGGCACGGATATCCTGTGACACAACGGTTCCCTCTGCTTCCCCGCTCTCGATCCGCCGAATCTCACACCGAAATCCCTTTCCCTTTATTTTTTGCCTCGCCGCCTTTTCACTCATGCCGGTAAGTTTGGGTATCGTCTGCTTTTTTATCCCCCTGCTCACAACGAGCGTAAGCTCCACTTCCTCCCCCGCCGGAAGTTTCTCGCCTTTTGCCACACTCTGGGAAATGATCTTCCCCTTACTCACATCTTCGGAATATTTCTTCTTCCAGTTTACCTTGATCCGTTCGCCATATCCGGCTAGTTTTTCCTCCGCCTCTTCCTGATCAAGCCCCTCCACCCCGGGCATTTCCATCTCTGTCGCCTCTTCGGGAACCAAAGTCTGATCTGTCGTCTCCGCCTGTGTCAAAGCCTGCCCCTCCGCTTGCATGGCGGACGCAGAAACACTCTCCGGCGAGTCCGCTCCCACAGATGTTATATTCGATACCTGTTCTGCTTTCGTATCTTTCTGTAAAAACTGCACAAGCCCAAAAATGCTTCCTGCTACAGCAAAAAATAAAACCGCTGCCGCCAGTCCTTTTCGCCTCTTCCACTTCCTGCTGTGGCTCTGGTGTTCCCCTGCCTCAAACAAAGCTCCGTACAACTCCCCGATGTTCTGCCAGCGGTTTTTCGCCGCTACCGCCAAGCCTTTCATAAGGGCTTTTCGCTGTCTTGCCGGAATGTCCAAATCCTTCATGGTGACAAGGGATGGCATATCGTCTCCGAGCGCACGAATCACAGAGTCAACCGGCGCTGTCCCTGTCATCATAAAATAAATGGTCGCACAGATCGAGTACACATCGGTATACGCTCCCCATTTTCCCTTATATCGGTACTGTTCCTCCGGAGAAAAACCGCGCTTAAACATAACCGTCATCGTCTTTGTATTATCAATGTTCCGCATTCTGGCGGCGCCAAAATCAATAAGAACCAAATTTCCATCTTTCTTTATCATCAGGTTATCCGGACTGATATCCCGGTGGACGATCCCCGTATTATGTACCTGCTCCAGAGCCAGAAGAACAGGACGGATTTTTTCCAATACTTCTCCGGCACGCATTTTTCCATTTTTGTATATATGCTCCTTCACGCTGATTCCATCAATGTACTGCATGACAAGATAGGCGGTATTGTTTGCATAAAAAAAATCCCGGACAGAAACGATCCCTTCTACCTGATTAAAACGCGACAGGCACCTCGCCTCACCCAGAAATTTTTTCAAATAATTATGATAATCGCCCTTTTTCCCACTCTCATACAGATATACGCTGTTGTCCGAACCGCAGATGACGTCCCGGCTGACCATATCGCTCGGAAAATATTCCTTGATCGCCACAGGGATATCCATATACTTGTCCCACCCCATATAAGTGATCCCAAAGCTCCCCTCGCCAAGCACCTTTCCCGTCACATACCGCTCGGCAAGCTCTGTCCCCGGCATAAGACAGCGCGGAATCGGGCTGTACTCCTCTTGTTTCAGCCCACAAAAAGAACAGCCGCCTTCCTGATCCAGCGGCCGCATACACCCGATGCATAGATTGTGACCATTGATGTACATGAGAAAATTCCTCGTCTCAAAATTATTCTACTAATTATGATACAACAGAATACTTAATTTTTCTACTACTATTTTTTCTAAATCACGGAAATCTATTTTCCCGCATAAAATAACTATTGATGCTTTCGCTTTTTTCGGCTATAATATGAATATATCAAATTTTAGCCGAATTTTTAGGAGGGGCTGTTTTATGGCATATATGACAAGACACATTGAAACCCGGGTATTGGAATTAAGCAAATCTTGGCCCGCTATTTTGCTCACTGGCCCGCGGCAGGCGGGAAAAACAACGATGCTGCAAAAACTTGCCAATCAGGAAAATATTGAACGAAAATATGTCACTTTGGATGATCTGACTCTGCGGGATCTGGCGAAAAACGATCCAAAAATGTTTTTACAGATTTACGCTCCGCCGATACTGATCGATGAAATCCAATATGCACCGGAATTATTTGCATATATCAAAATGCATATCGACAAATTCCACAACCCCGGCGATTTCTGGCTTACCGGCTCCCAAATTTTCCGACTGATGCAGGGCATACAGGAATCTCTCGCCGGACGGGTGGCACTCCTGCATCTGTCCCCCCTGTCCCAACGGGAAATAACAGGCGCAGAGGGGATTCCTTTCAACACAAATTTTGATGTCCTGAGCGCCCAAGCTCCCAAAATAGCTCCCGTGACTACGCCGGAACTATTTGAACGCCTTTGGTATGGCTGCATGCCCGGTCTTTTAAGCGGCCAGTATCAAGACCGCAACATTTACTATTCCTCTTATTTGACTACCTATATCGAACGGGATATCCGGGAACTTTCCGGCACGATAGACTCACTAAAATTTATGCATTTTATCACCGCTGTTGCCGCAAGGACTTCGCAGTTAGTCAATTATAAAGCAATAGCGGATGATGCAGATATCGACCAAGTCACTGCCAAAGCGTGGCTCACAATATTAGAAACATTGGGGATTGTTTTTCTGTTGCATCCCTTTTCCAACAATGTACTTAAACGTACAATTAAAACGCCAAAATTATACTTTTATGATACTGGTCTTGTCTGCTATCTCACCCGGTGGTCATCACCAAAAACCGCTGAGAACGGTGCCATGAATGGGGCATTGCTTGAAAACTTTACCGTATCGGAAATTATCAAAAGTTACCAAAACGCCGGTCTTGAACCATTTATTCACTATTACCGCGATAAAGATTCCAAAGAAATTGATGTCATTCTGGAACAGGATGGTAAACTCTGCCCACTGGAAATCAAAAAGACTGCCATGCCGGACAAACGCCTTGTACGCACATTTCATGTGATCAATAAATCCCCACTAGAACTCGGAACAAGCGCTGTCCTTTGCATGACAGATACTTTAGGTGCTTTTGACAGCCAGAATTTGATCGTGCCGATCTGGATGATATGAAAATATTACTTTATTTATTTCTTAATTTTAATCTTTTTTATGGCACTCCACTCACCGGCAACATATCCACGTCCGGCAACATACTTCCATGCACGCACTCTGACATAATATGTTTTTTTCTTTTTCAGAGAATATTTGGTGTACTTTGTGTCATATACCTTAATACCCTTGTTTCCTTTCGTAAACTTGCGGTTCAATGCGACTTGCACACTATAATATCCTGCCCCGTTTACTTTTTTCCAAGAGCATTTTATTTTGCGCCCCTTTTGATTTTTCACCGTAACTCCCTGAACTTTAGGAACGATAACGGACAAAGGCATGCTATCGGAATTGATATTTGTTCCGGATGCAGTTGTTTTGGGTGATTGAGATGAAGACGACGATGGCAATGGAGATGCCGGCGTCGCTGTTTCTGATGGCTGTTCGCTCGTATTTCCTCCCTCGGTAGTTCCTGATACGGGTTTTTCATCCTCTGCCTCCAACACTACATCATCGGCAGCTATTGATGCAACATTTCCCGCTTTATCCCATGCATAAATATGCGTGCGGTAAACGCCTATTTCATTATTATGATCGGAACGTTTTACATAAAATGTGTAAGTATCTCCATCCTGCGTACCGGTATAAGATGGATTTGTCTGCCAGTCATCCGCCAGATCATCTTGGTCATTTTCCAGTGTCCATGTCGGAAACTGCACCCGGTCAACCTTAAAATTATCCGTCGCCCGACAGCTTACCATATAACCATCCTGTCCCACATTGTACACCTTTACATCCGTTATCGCCGGCTTTTCCGAATCCACACAGGTAAAGCTACCCACAGAACTCAACACATTCGCCCCATCCACTCCCGCAAACATTTCAAATGTATACGTCTCGCCACACCGCAGGCCGCCCGGAAGCGCCTCCGCCACAATATTAAGCCGCTGTTCCACATACGAAGTGTTAAGCCCGCACCCCTCTGTATGGTCAACAACCAGATTTCCGGCAGAATCCCACACATGCACGCCGACTCCTGATATTGTGCGGCGATTTGGATTTTCAATCCTTCCATACAATCCGGCATTCCAGTTGTCGACGAACTCAACGGAGATATTGCTATAATAGACCGACCCCTGTGATGGCTGGGTAGTCCCGCCACTTGAGGGCAGATAAACATATCCCAAAAAACCTGAGTTTAATGAAGTTAACCTCGCTGTATCTACTTCTCTTATGACACAGTAACCATGACTGGCATCACTATAATAAGTACTCCCGCCTTCGCTTATATATGCTGTCGACCCCGACACCTTTTCCAAAATTGCAACATGCCCAGACCAACAAACGATTGCCGGCGCCTGCAATGTACTTCCTTTGGAAAAACCCAAATTTGCTCCTGCCGAATTGTACCAAGAAGTCCCCGAATATATCATATTGCCCTTTCCAGTCAGTTGTTTTACCCTCGCAGACGCAAACCATGCACATCCCGCTGTCCCATATGCGTATTGGCCCCAATTAGAAATATTGGCAAAATCCGTATAAGGGGAAGCATTGATATCAATCGATATTCCGCCAGTTCCATTTGCTTTGATTCCATTTGCTGCGGCTGCCGATACATCAATGGCATAATTATAAATTGTCGTTACACATAGTATGCTTAATATAAGCATGATGAATAATGATTTCCTTACTGTTTTCATTTGTCTTACCCTCCATTTTATTTGTTACTGTTTTACATCATAATACCACAACTTATATCCCGAAAATTTTCCGTTTTTTTCACTCTAATCAATCATAGTTAGTGTTATTAAGTTAAAAAAGGATTACCATTCCGCACAAATTGTACCTACATCATAATTGCTTACTTCAGGCACATTAATTGTTGTGTAAGATATGATTTCATTCCCCTGCTCGTCCTCTGACTGCAACAAAACATAATAATCCCCCGGAGTTACTAATACTTCAAATGTCATATCATCATTTATAAGGTTATACTCATCATATTCTTCCGATGTCGGCCAAGCTAATCTCCTCAGGTAAATACTTATATATGAACCATCCGAACGCTCCTGTCCACTTACTGAAACTTCTGTAATATTTCCTGTGACACATACATACTCCTGTTCGCCTGTCTCTTCTAATTCAGATACATCCTCCAGATATACGCCTTCCTCTGAAAATAAGTCTCCTATCATCATATATAACCCCACTGCCAAATAATAAACAACTGCACTAACCAAAAAAGCAAACATACATCTGGACCACCATTTGGCGCAAATAATTTTCCACATCCTTATTTTGTCTGGCTTTTTACTTTTCATATTCCTTGCCTGAAAGGCATCCTGCCCAAACGCCGCTACTGTCCGCTCTTCTTTGTATGTGTCTTCCTTGATTACATCATTTGATGTACTTTCCGCAAAATCTGACATCGTGTCATTTACTAACAAATTCAACTCCTTCTTCATTTCGGCCGCAGAGTTAAAGCGTTCAGAAGCGTTAAAAGCACATGCCTTTTGTATGATCTGAAATAATTTTTTATTTACTCCGGCAATCTCCGGTACTGCTTCTCCTGATAAACGCTTTTGCATTGCCTTTTCAGTATCATCATATCGGAGCGGCTGTGGAACGGATGGCATAAATGGGAACCGTCCTTTATTTAAGAGACGGTACAACATAATACCCAACGAATAAATATCTACTGTATTTCCATATACCTCCCCACGGTAAATTTCCGGTGCCATATACATATTAGTTCCCTTTTGAGACATTGCAGAAACAGTCTTTTCCAGTTGCCTAGCAATACCAAAGTCTCCTAATTTATATGTCCCAAATGCATTAATAAAAACATTGTCAACCTTAACATCCCGATGAATAATATGTCTCTTCTCGCAGCTTTCCAACGCACTACAAATGTCAATGCCCAACTGCACTACATCTTTTTCCGCCATTGCATGATGCTCCAGATAGCTACTCAGGTTTTGTAATAACTCCATCCGAATTAAGATCGTCCACCCAAATCCATCACTTTTTTCCACTACCTCGTAGTCTTCAATCGCAACAATACTATCTGCCGTTTTTAAAGATTCCATCACCTTGATTTCACTCATCAGGTTCTTAACCAAATCTTTGTAATATGTATGGATTGAGGAATGATCCATTCCGGAAGTCATGAGATTTCTTACCTCCGATATTTCTTGAGGAATTTGAATCACCTTCACCGCTGCATACGACACATAGCCCATTTTTTCTCTGCACACTTTATATACTTTTCCAAAAGAACCAGTACCCAACAACTCCTCTACTGACCATTCCGGCCAAATTTTATTGATTATATCCATTTTACATTACCTCACATAATATAATAGTTGTATTGTCCTTTGCCCCTCGTTCCAATACTGTGCATAAAAGTAAATTAAGCTTTTCTGAAATCGTACATTTTTGAATTAAAATTTGCTCAATTTCCTCATCTGTCATCATATCTGTGAGACCGTCGCTGCAGAGCAGATATTGGTCTCCGCTTTTAAGGTTTACTTCTCGTATATATGGCTCAATAAGAAATTCTTTTGCATTGATACCTAAAAACTGCGTAAGTGCCGGTTTCCGATCAATGCCCTGCTGCTTTAATAGTTCTGCATCTGTATGTGCCTGTGAAATGAGGTTCATTTCTCCATTTCGCACTTGGTACATTGGACTGTCCCCCAGATCAGCAAGTATCCCTTTGTTTCCTTTCATAAAGAAAACGGTTGCCGTTGAACCAATTAATCCATAATGTTCTTCTTTTGCTGTTTGGAACACCGTATTACTTACATCTGTCAACATCTGTGTAATCTGTTCTTCATCTGGCATTTCCTGCTTTTTCACTAATTTTTTACAGCATTTTTGAAATTCACGTGCCGATGTAAAAGACGCCAAATCTCCGGCGTTTTCTCCCCCCATTCCATCAAAAACAGCAACTGCCTGTAAACATCTCGTTTTATATCTCCATTCTTTTAATTTCTTTTCCCGATCATGCATACGCGGCAGAATGCAGCCCTTGTAATATAAATTATCTTCGTTTCGTTCCCGCACTTTACCTAGATGACTGACACATACTGCGTCAATCCATACTTCCCCCTCTACTGCTCCAAATAACTGCTTCTTTAATTGATTCCATTTGTCTTTTCGCATAGTTATCCTCGTCTTAATATGTATAAGTAATCGAATTCATGATATTATCAAAAACACTCTGTGTCGTCTGCTCAACAACCGCAGTTTCCAGATCAAACATAAATTCCAAAACCACACCGTTTATGATTGTAAAATATCCTACATGAGCATCTCCCGCATCTTTCTTTTCCTTTGTCACACCGGACACCTTAATATAATTTTGCCCATTTATCTCAACGGTTTTATAGGTTGTATCCTGCCATGTCCACTCCCCCTCATAACCGTCTGCCTCATTTGTAACTGTTTCCCTGATATATTTTTTCAATATTTTTATGCTTTTTGTATCCATAGAACTGCCAATTTTTCCGCCTTCGAGTTCTAAGAGTGGCTTGTTTACTTCCATTGCTGAAAACCTCAAAGATTGATCATATTCATTACCATAAATACTTTGGTAATCGGAATCATCATCCCGGCTATCACGGACTTCCCATCCATCCGGAAAATCCATTGTAACCGTCAACTCATCAAATACCATCATTCCTGTCGTGTTTTCCTCTTGGACAAGCAAGCCCCGTTCTTCTCCCGCTGATACACTGCTTCCAGTAATCTCTGCAATTTTGCGAATTGACACTTCTTGTCCATTTTCTTGATTGACTTCTTGTTTTCCACACCCAGCCAAGAGAATAACAAACACTCCTGTTATCAGACTCTGGCACCATTTTTTATTTTTCATTCTCTCTTCTCCTCTACCGTTTATTTATGGATATACCACTGTCGCAATCATTTCACATAAAAATGCCTTGATTTCCTGAGCATACAGACTGCTATACTCTTCTGAATCAAAACGAAAACTATACTGTGTTCCATCAATAATTGTTACCATCGTTGCATACAGCTTTTTAGAATCGGTTGCCCGTATATATAGATAATCCCTTCCACCGACATTTTCATAGAGGTACTTTTCGACAGCATGTCCACTCTCCTTTTCCTCAATATCTAGTATTTTCTGTGCTGTGGCTTCATTTATTCCATTATCTATGTACCCCAACGCAGATACATCCTTTTTCGCAATCTGCAGCTTGTAAGCATCCGTATATGTACCACCCGAATATTCCGCAGACAGGCGGTTTTCCTCATCTGCTGTTATCTTGCAGACAGTTGGTAATTTCAAAGAAATACCAAGTCCCTGAGCCTTTGTCTGTTCTTCCCCTAATGCAAATGGCTCATCATCGGCATCTGCTGGTCGAAGCTCACTATAATCAATTCCATCAAAATCCAACTGTACAGACTTCATAACCTGCTGAAACAACTCTTCCTCTTCCTGTGTTATCGTTCCCTTTTTGATCATTGTAAATTCCAAACACCTTGTATCCTGATTCGTAACGTAACGGCTTTGTTCTTCCCCATCATATGCAAATGTCACATGCCAGTAGTTTCTGCCTTGGATTTCATAAAGAGAAGATTCCTTCACGTCAAAAAGATGCATAAAAGAATCCGCCAGCTCATCCGCCATCTCCTTAGTCATCCCATTTTCATCCTCTTTATCAAAACCTACTGTATAACGAATATGTACTCCCATATGTGTATTTTCCGCATCTTCTTTATACGCCCATGCCGAATCCTCGCTTTTTTTCACTTCCCATCCATCCGGAAACTGCAACGATACACCGATTTTTTCCACTGTCGTTCTCTTATCCTCTGCAACGGAGTTCTCTTTGTTCGCAAAAGGATTTCCAATGAAGAAATATAAGGTTGCCACAATACCAAGTACCAATACAGCCGCACCAATTCCAACAAAAATACCTGCATGTCGTTTTTTCTTTTTTGTTACTTTCGGTATTTCTTTTTCGGTCTTTTTCTCTTCTTTGGGTTCTGCTTTTACCAATTCCGGCGCTTTTACAGCCTTCTTTTTATCGGAATCCAGTTCATTTATTACATCCAACGCTGCTGCCACTGTCGGATTCCCACCCAAAGACCATTCTGGTGCGTCACTATAACTCTGCTTTTCATTGCTTGTCGCCTTAGAATTTTCAGTACTTGCTACTGAAAAAGCTGCATAAGTACGATCATCTTCTATTTTCTCAGATTGTATAGGTTGTATCTCTGGAGCAGCATGTGACCCCCCTGCAACAACCCGACTGGCTGCTCTATTATAAGAATATTGCTGTAATGCTTTCGCTAATTCTTCCGCCGACTGATAACGGTCTTTCGAGCGGTATTCACATGCCTTCCTTATGATTTGTGATAATTCTACATCTGCATTGTGCGGTTCTGGTAGTGGTTCTCCTGTCAGCCTTTTTTCCAATGCCCGCTGTGTATCATTAAACTGCAATGGCTGCGTAACTGGCGGCATAAATGGAAATCTCCCATCATTTGCTAATCGATACATCATGATGCCAAGAGAATAGATATCTACGGTCTGATCATAATGTTCTCCACGAAATACCTCCGGTGCCATATACATATTAGTTCCCTTCTGGGATAGTGCTGACTGTGTCTTTTCCAACTGTTTAGAAATACCAAAATCCCCCAACTTAAACGAGCCAAATTCATTGACAAACACATTATCAATCTTAATGTCACGATGTATAATATTTACTTTTTCACAGGCAATAAGAGCCCGGCAGACATCCATCCCAAGCTGAACAACCTTATCAATGGACATTGTGTTCTGTTCCAAATAACTCCCAAGATCTGTCAAAAGCTCCATACGGATATAGATTTCCCAACCAATTCCCTCTTCTAGTTTTACAACCTGATGATCCTCAATTCCAACAATGTTGTTTGCCGATTTAAGTGATTCCATAATTTGAATTTCATTCAACAGATTCCGAATCATATCTTCATAATAGGAATGAATCGAGCCGGCATCCATTCCTGAACGCTGTAAATCTTTTATCTCGGATTGATCGGAAGGAATCCGCATAATCTTAATTGCAGAAAAATATTCATTTCCAAGTTCCCTCCTTCTTGCCTTATACACTTTGCCAAATGAGCCAGAACCAATTAACTCTACAGTTTCCCATTGTGGCCAGATTTTAGATATTATGTCCATCGTGTTTTCTCCTCGTGTTTATTAATTTTAAGGTTTAAAAATATTGTTTTCAGATGTTGCGTTGTCCGATTCATTTGTTACGTCATTATGCATGTCCTCCAATAATCCCTGTTGACGCAATGTTTCAAAAAATGACTGTGTTTGTGCGTTAACACACCCAAGAAACTCCACTTCCTCAATATCCTCATGATTGAAAAGGAAAAAAGTCTCCTCATCGATATACCCTTCTGGAAATACACATGCAATGTAATCATATGAATTTCCTTCCTCATCCTCTTGAAGAATCCCTATTAACATAAGATACTTCATTCCTTCTTTTAACCGAACAACACTTCCGATTGGTAATAAATTTTTCATGGCATTACTCCTCCTAGCTCAATATTATCTACTATCTTTGCATCTACTTTTGAAATCACACTAACTGATTTTCCTAAATAACTATTTGCTTTTCCAACTACTCCGATTGCATCTTCCACATTCTTTATAATTCCTGTATATTCCCCCTTTCCTGATGTCAAAAACTCATAACCACTTTTAAGCGATTTATTTAAATTGTCATAATAACTTACTATTAATCCTGTATTCTTTATCAGATTTCCTGTTTCCGAAAAGGTATAACTCGCTAATTTAGCATGATAGCGTAGTGTGGAAATATCTGTCGTTAATACTGTTCCTACATTAGTTTCCCTAATCACATGACCTACCTGTTTTAGTTCCGACCCAACTTTCGAAAAGTTTGATGGGGTCGCTTGTTTTAATTTATCATATGATGTCCCAAGCGAATAAATCGTTCCTACCAAATCCAATCCATAAAAAGCTTTATTTCCCACAGCTTTTCCCAACTCTTCATTACCAAGTTCCTCCCCGATTGAAGCACCAAACTCTTCCATTATATTCTTCAATGCATTTGTTTTTCCCACCTTTTCATAATTTTCGTTATGTATGTTTTTAACATCATCAACTGCATTCCAAATATCATTGCATCCACTAGCAAATGCTGCTACTGCTGCTACCGTTCCTAATCCTCCTGTGCCTGCTATTGTTCCAATTGCCACAGCTGCCTTTGTAGCACCAGCAACAACTTTTACTGCAGCTTTCCCATACTCAACAACCTTATATACCAAACCATGATCATTATAACTTTCTTTTGCGTACTCTACTAATTGCTTTGCATCATTCACCCAATTTTTTACGTCTTTTTTTATTTTACTGCTTACTTTACTTGCTTTCTTTTTAACTGCTTTTCCTACACTTTTTAACCACGAATTTTTCTCTGTTTTTGCTTTTGGACGATTGCTCTTTGAGACTGTCAGTTTCTTTCCACCACCTCCATGCGCACTTATGCTTTTACTCCCTCCCCGATGCAACATAGCATCATCGCCAAACATCTTCGCCAATGCCGAATCCATACTCTTCATCGTCTTTGCACTCTGTAAGGCCGCTGTAGCTCCCATCTGCAAAATACTTTCAATAACCGAGAATCCTTTCTGCGCACTATTTATTTTTCCCACAAAATTATTCGCTAGAAGAGAACTCCAATTCTGATTCATTCCGTTCAATTCAGATGCCACACTGCGAAACAGGCTTTCATACTGCGATTGCAGTGAAGTCATCTGAGCTGCCTGACCTTTCAACTCTTCCGGTGTGATTTTGATTCCTGCCACATTCCTTCACCTCTTTTCTATTTTGATTTACGTCCAGATAACTCCAGTGACTTGAAGTCTGTAACCTGTATCCCCGTTGTCAATTTTTTTGCGATCGCTTTCCAATCGACAAAAGACTTTGTATTCGACTGTTTGCCCGATACATTTGACAAAATCTTTTTGACCATTTTGGTCATATTGGAAGACATCAACACAGCACTTCCCGGTATCGAAATACTCAGAATATTTCCAAGTACCGAATCTACCTCATTAAACATACTTGGAAATTGTTTTTCCAAACTCTCGAAATCATTACTTACTGACAAAATTGTGTGGTAAAAATTTGTTCCTGCCTCCTGTATTTGCCTTATCTTATTTTTATTTTGCTGAGTAAATTCATTAATTTGATGTCGTTCCGCACATCCCCAGTTGTTATGTGTCGCCACCTGCTGCAACAGATTCACTGCTTCGCCGATTTCTTCATTCGTACTTTTTGCGGTACTGGCAAGTTGGCGCAATAAGCTCGTATCAATTACAATCATTTTTCTGTCACTCCATTTCTCTTAAAAAGAACGATATATCTTATTCGCAGAATCTCGGTCAATCGTGCGAAAGCGCTCTGCTGCCTGATTGGCATACCTAGCAAATTCCTGTAATACTTTCTCCATCTGCCTTCCCCGCGCCAGATACCTCTGCATCATCATAACGTATGCCTGACTTGCCATCCCTTCCCAACTGCCTTCAATCACTGTTATCATTGTTTCTAATTTCTTATTCATCTGTTGCAATTCAGACAACTGCTTTGTCAAATTGCCTGCATTCTGCGTCAGTCCATTTGTATTAATTGATATTACTGACATACTCTACCTCCTCTTTCCTCATCTTCCCCGTTGAATTGCCGCTTTTACCTGTTGATCCAGACGCTTATACTTCGCCACTGTCTGGTTGATGGCTGTGACTTCCTGACGTAGATTCCGTATCAGAACATCCAGATTTTTTTGTAACTCACCGCTTTTCGATGCAATCGCCTGACCAGTCTGACCTTTCATCGCAGAGCTTTGCTGAATCAGATGACTGACAGAACCACGCGCAGTTTCCAATTTTGCAATCGCCGCATTTATTTTTCGAACATCGTTTTTTGCAGCATTTTCATCAATGGTGATTTTTCCATTATAATCTCGATACGCCATATTGCCCTCCTGTTATTCCAAATCTTTTTCTGGCAGCATTACTTTCTGTGCCTCTTCTAAAACCTGTTCCCATACTATTGGTATAATCTCTTCATTTTCGTTTTCACAAAAAAGAACATCTTCACACAAAAAATATATTTTAACCATGCTCTCTTTACCGATTTGCACATGCTTTAACACTAAAATCTGTGATACACTGTCAGAATCAAAGATCTTATCCTGTATCTCGGATTTTGTCTTAAAAATATGTTGTTTCACCTCTTCGATGATATCCTCATGATTACATTTTGTTATCCTCCATTCCCCTTTCCCCCACAGTACCTTTACAATACTTTTTTTATAAAAATGATATTTTATGCGCTCTGTCTGATCCTCCTCCCCCAATACACAAATATCCAGATTAGATTCAAATTCACCAAAAAACACTGGTGTTATAATTTCTTTTACTATCTGCGGCAACTCCATGTTTCCACTAAAATCCTCTTCCAACATTCCTTTTGCCGCCAACGCTGATTTTACTTTGCTTTGATACATAGACGGCTTTATTTCGATATCCTCCATCGCTGCCACATACTCATAATCAATGTATTTTGCATCCATAAGCCCGCCAAGATAATATAATTCTTCTGGCGTTACTCTGATCTCCTGCTCCATTCGCACCTCCATCTGCAAACGCTACACTCTATTTAGTTTTGAACGAATTTCTGATTCGTGTTCCTCATACAGTTCTGCCTGCTCTCGTATTTGCACTGCATACTCTTTCCAAAATTGTTGTACTGGTGCAAACTGCGCCTTCACATATAACAATTTTTTCTCGAATGCCTTTTCTGCTTCTCCCTGCCAGTCTCCTCTTACGTCCATAACGATCTGCTCAATCCGCTTCATATTTTCCTGTATTTCCTGAAATGTCTCAAATATATGTTCACTGGTCTGTTTCATCTGTTCAACATCAAATACAATCATCTTATTCTCCTGTTTTACTGCCTTTTGTAGCGAGACTTTTCACAAATTCACTCCTGAAACAGCCCCGCCACAAAATCACCAGTTTAGTTACCGAAACTATTCATTGTAGACTGCAGAGTCGTATCAGTCTCTCGAAGCTGAGATGCTGCTGTATTCATCAATTGTGCATACCCTTCCAACATCTCTGAAAAATTAGTAAACGTGCTTTGCATGCTTTCATATTTTGCAAGAAAAGCATCCTGTGCAGCACCTTTCCAAATCTCACTCAACCCAGTGATCAGCGTTTTCATGCTCGCCATCGCATTATCATGCTCCTCCTTAAGTCCTCTCAACTCTGTTGCTTTTCCTTCCAGTAAATCTGGTGTTACCTGAATCAATGCCATGATGTGATTCTCCTTTCTCTCATAATTTATCTATGCAAAGCCAGATTTTCGGCTGTTACATACAATACCATGTTCTCTTTTTCACTGCTCTGTTAACATCTGAAACTGTTCCAACAAAAGCTTTACATCTGATAAATTCTCATGCGCTCTTTCAAATCTCCGATGGATTTCCCACATTTTTTCTTGTAAAAGTTCTGCATTGTCCCCCGACCACGCAGCTGGCAACTGCTTTTGCATATCTGTCAACGCCTGTCTCATACGTTCTAATTCCTCATAAATTTCTTCTATTTTCAACCGATAATGCTGTATGATATCTTCATATGTAATCTCCTGCATGTCTTCATCCCTTCCGCCTTAGCGTAATAAAATCTCCATTTCTTATCCCTGCCTCCTCAGCTGTCTGCATATTCTCTAACTTTCTTCCTGTCCGCTCACATACCAACTCAGAGCAAACTGCCTGTAGATATAAAGATGGATCACACCCATTTAACGTCTGAACAATGTCATCCAACAATTTTTCCGCTTCCAGATCGATCGGAATTTCCAAGTCATACGAATACCCCTTCTCCTTACTTCGCACCGTCACAATTATATTTTTCACTCTGTGTCCTCCTCACATTTGCAAAGTGATTTTACCATACTTTCAAGTTGGTCATATTCATCTGGCAAATCTGCCAGAATACATTTTAAAGTCTGTATCATATCATCCGTAACACGTAAATTATTGATAGAATCCATCATGTTCTGTAAAAGTGTCTGGCTTTGTGGAAACAAAAGCAGTTCTGTATCATAAGACATTTCATTATTCAACTGTTGCAATCTTCCAATTACATCATCCGAATCACTGGCAAGCACTGCCATCTGTCTGGCCATTTTTTCTAACTCGGCCAAATCTACTTTTACCATCTCTAATACACCTTCCTGCGATATCATCGTCGCTAATTCATCCATTTGATCTTTTCACAATTTCCACCATCAAAAAGATAACCATTTCCTTGTCCTGCTTCGACTGCTTTTTCATTATATTTTAAAGAATTGTGGAAAAAATTGTATCCATTTGGCGCACCGCTTAATACAATTCCTTTCTGACAACTGATAATTGCCTGCGTCAAACTTTCAATCTCGTTATATTTTGCAAGATCATCACTCATACCTCCGGCAAATACAAGGACACCAAGCCCTTCTGCTAAGCGGCATATCCGTTCCATGCTATTGTGATCCTCCTCTGATACAGCATCCACAAACCCTCGGATATTATCAATAAAAATGCAAATCTGCTCATACGGTGCAATAAAGTCTGCTTCATCAAACGAAGGATTTTCCGCTCGCTCTTGATTCTGTGCGCGCTTTCGATCATTGAGCATCTCCACAATTTCATTCATCATTCTATTAACAGAATCCCACTCGTTATCTACCGCATAAATATTTGCCAGATCCTGTATATCCTTTAACTGCGCTTTTTCACTGTCAATGACATAAATCTTATTCCTGCTTTCTCCATGCGAAATCATTTCTGCGATCCTGCACAGCATCTCACTTTTTTCTTTCTCATTTTCTCCTGTCACCACCATACAATACTGGCTAGACAAATCCAAAACTGCCGGTTGGATATCAGAATAACCTATCCCCAATGGAATTTGATTTCCCACCGTATAATAATTTTCCATCATTGGTACAGTAATTTCCTCTGGCATAACTGGAATCGGTTTTGGGCGTTCTCCATCCCATACTGCATTCATCTCATCTGCAAGATTCCGAATTTGCTCTGCGCGCTCTTCATCTTCCACTCCACCCGCATACAATGCAGCCTGAAACTCAACTGGTGGATTTCCTTTAAAAAATGCACGTCCCGTAATTTTCGGTAAAGTCATTCCATCCAAACGTCCAACAACTGTCGCATAATCTCCCCGGTCAGTCAATTCAAAAGCAATCGCACCTCTTATATTTTGTAATACCTTAAAACGGATTCCTGAAGTACTGTTTGACGTATAAATCATATAAATACCATATGTTGCCCCCTCTCTGGCAACTGTCACAAACAACTGCTCCATATCTGGGTACAAATCAAATAATGATGCAAAATTATCAATTGCAATTACAATCGCAGGCAAATTTTTTGACACTGTTTTACGGTAAGCGGATAACGAACCAACAGAAGAACGCAAAAACATTTCCTTTCTTTTTTCAAATTCTTCCATGATCAATTTTTCAAACTTTATAAATTTTTCTTCCTCCGTATCCAATGCCACACCGCCAACATGAGGAAATGCAGAAAAGATGTTCATGCTCCAACCACCGCAATCAAGTATATAAATATTGACATCCTCTGGCGAATACATTCTGACAAGCGATGATACTATGGTTTTCAAAAATGTCGTCTTTCCGGTTAATGGCGCCCCATAAATGCCATAATGACCCTCTTCTGCCAAATTTATAAACTGAATACCCTGTTTTTGAATATCGGGAGCATCATATATTCCCACAGGCACCTGCATCCATTCAAGAGAAGTATTCCATCTGCTACCGTCAAATCCATCGTTTTGAATAATATCCCGCCGCAATTCTAACTCTTCTGGCAATTCCGGCAGCCACGGGCCATCCAATGGACGAATCCCCTGCTGTTTTGCCACCTCGGCAATATGTAAAATAATTGCGGTCAACTCATCCTGCTCAGATTTAAATCTTGTCTTCTCCTCTAACACAGTCTTAATTCTTTCACCGTTTACAGCTACCATACGTACCTGATTTCCAATATTCTCCTCAGCTTTGCTGCTGCCCATGTAGGGCGCTCCACTCCAATATGATTGAAATAAATCATAATACTCATCCATTCCAATCTGTACATATGCTCTCCCTGCCTGCGTGATATAAGCAGCATCCGGTTTTTTCAGCATTTCCCGACTGTCACCTGCATCTGCCACTTTTAGGCAAAGTTTGAATCGTGAATTACTCCAAATCTGGTCATCGACAACACCACTTGGTTTCTGCGTGGCAAGCACCAGATGAACTCCCAGACTTCGTCCAAGGCGAGCTACTTCTACCAAGCCATTCATGAAATCGGGTTCTTCTTTCTTCAACTCTGCAAATTCATCCGCCACAATTATAAGATGTGGTAATGGCTCAGTAAGTTGTCCATCCCGATAAAGTTTCTGGTATTTATCGATATGATTAACCCCTGCCGCATCAAATAAGATAAGCCTCCGCTTAACTTCACTCTTCAATGAAATCAGAGAGCGATTAATATTGCTTCCGACATTCGTAATTTTTCCAACCACATGTGGCAACGGTTCCAATAAATTAGCCATACCACCACCCTTATAATCAATAATAACAAACACAACTTCATGTGGATGATAATTCACTGCCATTGATAAAATCCATGTCTGAAGCAATTCACTTTTTCCAGAACCAGTCGTTCCCGCTACCAACCCATGTGGGCCATGTGCTTTCTCATGAATATCCAAAGAAAAGACCTTACCTCCTCCGAGCATACCAATCGGTGCAGATAGATTTTCCTCTGGCCGAGCCTGCTGCCAACGCTCTGTAATGTTTAAATCTCCCACCACATCTACACCATATCCTTGTAAAAAAGTAATCCCATTTGGAATCTGCTCTCTTACAGCAAATCCATCCAACTCGATGGCGGACATTGTTCTGGCGAACCGATCAAAATCTTCATTCTGGATTTCCTCATCCGGCGTGAAAAAAAACTTATGATTGACCTCATCTCTCGGATATGCACAAGGCTCTTGACTCATATCAATGATAAAACGGCAATCGTGTGGCAGTGAATACAAGTCGTCAAAAAGGAACAGAGAGGTTACTCCCATTTCTGGAGTATTGGTAAATAAATGATTCATAATTTCTTCCTGCTCTACCTGCCTCTTCGCTCCAAACAATAATATGTAATATGGCAATGTCATTGATTTTTTGGAGAAACTATTTTTTGAAATCTCCTTTTCTCTCATTCGTAACATTTCCTCAAACATTTCACAAATGTTATGTACCTGTTCCCTTGTAAACGCCAAATAGCGAAACTGTTTTTCTTCATCCCATATATGGGGAAGCCAACGGAGAGATTCCCACACCTCCCTCTCTTCTTCATCAAATATACCGACCAAGCGTACTTCTTGAAAACAATGTGTACTTGTCAAAGCAACAATCATATTTTTTACCAAATGGATAACACGACGCCGATCCCCAATAATTCCAACCGTTGTTTGCTCCAAAAGTGAGATACGAGAAGGAATCTCATCGACTATTCTCGTCTCCTCGATTAGTCTCTCTGACATCTCTGTTATTTCGTCTTCCTCAATTTGAACATTTCCATTTATATTTCTGGAATGTACTTTCACACACAAATTTTCATAACCCATCCCCAATCGTACATGCAAAAAATCCCGGTCAGAACTCATACGTTCCCACAAATTACGGTTTAAATTATTTACTATACTGATGCATTCCTGTGGGGCCGGATTTTCTCTTGTTAATATCATTCTCTGCTGCTCTGCTACTGCATCAATCCGCGCTTTTTGTTCACTAATATAAGTAAAATACCGCTCATGTCGAAGAAGCTCATACTCTTCCAATTTCTTTTTTCGCCGTTTATTTCCGCTTTTTTGCGACGCAATACCAGAAACCGGCATAGCAAGTGTAGCTGCCCTCGCCGCCAACAGTGCCGGAGATGCTGCGCCCATTGCCAAACTACTTGCCATCATAGCGCCCGAACCGATCAAAGAGGCTAACATCCCACGGCTTTTTTCAAATTTTTGTCCCTTTGAAGGCGGGCTTGCCAAGACAATATCTTCGTTTGGTAACTGTTCCTGCGTCCGCGGAGAACGTCGATATTTAATGATGCTCCCTTTGTTTTCCATCCCTGTCTCTCTTTGAAATGCTTGTTCCTGCTCTATTTTGTGCAATATGAATGCACCATCAAAATCTTCAAAAAGAAGTCTAGCATCTTTTAAATGAATACGTAAATTCATAAGAGAAATCGTATCGCCCGATTTTAATTTACATTTATTGATTCTCTTTCCATTTACAAATACACCATTTGTACTCTGCAAATCCTCTACATATATTACTCCGGCCTCACTGCGGATTACACAATGTTTTCCGGATACATACTGTTTCGCCACGCATACCGTATTACTCTCTGCCCTTCCGATTTTGACAATGCACTGATACGGTAACTTTAATGTATGTGAGGAAATCCCAACCGCCTCTGTAAACAAGATCGCCGTTCTCGTATTCTTGTCCAAAACCAGTATTTGATTCATGAAATCCACACTTTTCTCACGATTTATATATGGCTCTTTTACAAAAAGATTTATCCCTGTCTTTTTCCAACTGACCGATATCTGCCCATGTTTCATGTCAGAAACATATACCGTATCCTTTTTATGGCTTCCAAATGTCACTTGTGAAAATTTTTCTATTTTATGGTGAAAAATATTATCATTATGTAATAAAGTTACTAAAACCGCCATATCTGCTCTCCTCATCAATAATGCTTCTAATTTTTATATTTTACCACCTTGTGTTTCAAAAACTTTTCCGTTTTTTTCACTTTTCGCCAAATTCAGTACTTTTTTCACAAAAATTCAAATTTTTTTGCAAAAAAAGAATACCCCTTGTCGATCTTTCGACTTTGGGATATTCCCTTTTCCTGTCATAACTTCACTATTATTTTTTTACCGACTTTGACGCCACATGAAATCAATCCACTCCTCCCCTACTCCTGCAGCGCCGCTATCCCATCCAGCAAAGCTGCATATTCCTCCATCACTTCACCGTGCTTTTCCGATATGTACTCCCAATCTTTTTCCTTTGCCGCCATCTCAAGGCCTTTTGCGTGATCGGAAAGCAGCTGCGCCCCGATCGACAGCGAAGTCCCCTTTATCTCGTGTGACAAAATACGATAGTTGTCAACATCCTTTTTCTCAAATGCTTCTGCCATCCCCGCCCGCTTATCGCCTTTGAGGAATGTCTTTAGCATGTCCAAATAAAAGCCTTTGCTTCCCATGCAGTATTTCAAGCCAAGTAATACATGCAGCTGTGGACATTTTGCAAACAACTGCTGAAGCTCTTCCATCGTAAACGTATCGGGTGCCTGTGTTTCTGCCTGCGCTTCTACCGGAGGTTCTGCTTCCATTTTGCTCTTCTCCTTCTCTTCTTCCTTTTTCATCTTCTCAGCATCCGGAGTTTTCTGCACCTTCTGGTAAGACACGATAGCATCCGGCAAATATTTTTCGAGCTGTTTTTCCAATTCATTTGGCTCGATCGGCTTGGAAAGATAATCATCAAATCCTTGCTGCAGATATTCTTCTCTCGCACCGACGATGGCATTTGCTGTCAAGGCGACCACCGAGGTATCTTCTGGCAAAAGTCCATCTTCCCTCAGATGGTGGCATGTCTCCAGCCCATCCATTTCTGGCATCATATGATCCAAGAAAATAATATCATAGTGCTTTTTAGCCGCCATCTGCAGACACTTTTCGCCGGAATCTGCGGTATCCGGCACGATTCCGCTACGTTTGAGGCGTCCCTTTGCCACTTTCAGGTTCATCTCGTTATCGTCTACCACAAGGATCGATGCCTCCGGCGCATAGATAAACTCCTCATTTTCCAGAGACCGCTGGCTCTCCTGAAAACGCTTCTCATATTCGCCGATCGGGTTCGCATCTATGATCTTCTGTTCCAGAGTAAACGAAAATTTAGACCCCTCTCCATAGACGCTCTCTACATCCAGACTGCTGCCCATAAGTTCGAGCAGGCGCGCCGTTATATTCATGCCAAGACCGGTGCCTTCTACATTGCGGTTTCTTTTTTCCTCGATGCGCTGAAACTTTTCAAATAATTTTTCGAGGTCTTCTTTCTTGATCCCGATTCCTGTATCCTCCACGGAAAAATCGATCCACACACGGTCTCCCTCGCTTCTTCCTGCCACCGCCAGACTGATGCTTCCCTCATTTGTATATTTTACCGCATTGTTCATAATATTTAAAAGCACCTGCCGCACCCGAATTTCATCTCCATACAGCTTGGAGGGCAGCGAAGGCTCCACTTTTACTTTCATTGCAAGATTTTTGTCTTTTGCCTTCATGGAAATCATGTTGACGATGTCGTGAAGCACACTGCTAAAATCGTATTCCGCCGGTATGATCTCCATCTTTCCGGATTCTACTTTTGACAGATCCAGAATATCGTTAATAAGGGACAAAAGATTCTTGCCGGCATTTTGTATATCCAATGCATATTCCCTGATCTGCTCGTCCTCACATTCCTGAAGGATCATGTCGTCCATGCCCAGAACAGCATTGATCGGGGTTCGGATCTCATGCGACATATTTGCCAGAAATTCGCCTTTGGCACGGTTTGCCCGCTCTGCCTCCTCCTCGGCACGCCGGCACTGTTCCACCAATTCTGCTTTCTGTGTCGTATCCGCAAGCTTCTCCAGCATATTGTGGGAGACTTTGGCAATCGTGACGCAGACGACACTCATGACGACCGCTTCCAGTAAAAATCCCATCGAGCGGCTTACAAACCATATGAAATCCGAATCATATTCAATCTGCTTTACATTTAATGAACGGAAATACAGCGAAATGACGAGCAGGATATAACTGATGATCGAGACATGCAGCGTAAATTTCCTGTCATAATAGAAAATACTGAACACCATCGCAAGTGCGTAAGTCATATAAATACCGATGGTAGAGTTCGTTCCCATCAAGGCGATCATCCCACCCAGCGCAAATGTCGTCACATATTTCATAGCTATGATCGGCGGCCGGAACTTATAAGCAAGCGTCGGCCCTATCGCTACCACACATGCTAGCACAGTAAGAATCACCAGATCCCTGATCTCACACTGGAATAATCCCACCGCAGACAAAACCATCATCACCGGAAATGCAAAAACTAACCACTTAATGACTTTGATGGCCGCTTCTGTTACCCGCACATCGTTTTTATAGAAAAAATCATTCTCTGTTTTCATTTCTCTGCTCCCCCGCCCTCTTTATTCAAAAACTTTTGTTACACGACTTAAAAGTTCCTCCGGCTCAAATGGTTTTTTCACATAACCGACTGCCCCCAGCGCACCGGCATGCACAACGTCCTTTTTGTCACCTGACGCTGTCAGAAAAATAACAGGAAGGTCTCTGTACTCTTTGTACATACGGATTTTCTCCAGTGTTTCCATCCCGCTCAGGTTCGGCATTTCGATATCCAGAAGGACTAAATCGATGTCTCCGTTCTGAATCTTCCCGATTCCCTCATACCCTGAACTGGCAAGAACTACCTCATAAGAATTTTGTTTGAGGATATACTCTGCCATCCTCAGATACATTTCATCATTATCTACTACTAAAATACGTTTATTCATTGCAACCCTCTCCTTATGTGTTTTTGTGAGTATACTTCTCCATTTTTTTAAGACATTATAAAGAAAAACATGCTCTTTTTCAAGTAGTTTGGTATACATTGCACTTTTTAGGGTATACTTTGCACCTCCCTCACCCTTTCAGCCACCCAAGCACATTCATCTGCTTGATTCCATTGTAAGAAGTCAGCGGTGTGTAGTCCATCGTGAGAAGGTATTTGGGATTGTGGTCACGGATCGCATCGAGCGGTCTTAACTCCCGCTGCAGCGTCGTCTCCTCCAGAACCGTAAGCGCCACCTGATAATACTCCATCCCCATCTCATTGACTGCGATAAAATCTACCTCTTCCTCCCCCATTTTTCCCACATACACTTCATAACCCCGGCGCAAAAGCTCGAGATATACCACATTTTCCAAAATATGCCCCATGTCCGCCGGCTTTGTTCCGAGCAGATAGTACCGAAGCCCGATATCTGCGACATAGTATTTTACTCCCGTGGACAGGTATTGTTTTCCTTTGATATCGTACCTCTCCGCCTTGTACAAAATGTAGCTGTCCACAAGCGCAGAGATATAATTCTCCACCGTCGGTACGCTGATTTTTTTGCCCGCCGAGGTCATCGTATTTGCAATCTTTCTGGCGGAACATACATTTCCGATATTATCAAAAAGAAACCGGATCACACTCTCCAACATAGCCGCATCCGTTATCTTCCTGCGGGTCATAATGTCCTTCAATAAAATAGATGTATAAATCCCCTCCAGATAAATACGGATATCCTGACTCCCCGAGAGTTCGAGCGTCCCCGGAAATGAGCTGTTCTGCAGATAATTTGTATACTGCTGCCCCAAATCCGAATGCTCTGGAAACGCAGAAAGATATTCCCGGAATGAAAGCGGGAGCATCTTGATCTGCACGTATCTTCCCGACAGAAAAGTCGCCAACTCTCCGGACAGAAGAAATGCATTAGAACCTGTAATATACAGATCCACATTTTTCTTCGTATACAGCCAGTCGACCGCCTTTTCAAACTCCTCCACCTGTTGGATTTCATCCAGAAAAACGTAATTCATGCGGTCTTCCACCAATTTCTCCTCGATATAATGATAGAGCTTTTCTGCAGTACAGATCGTCCTGAACTCACCCTCCTCCAGATTGATGGCAAGAATCTGCGTACTCTCCACGCCCTCCTCTAGCAATTCCTCCTGATACAGCTGAAAAAGGGTCGATTTTCCACAGCGGCGAATCCCTGTGACGACCTTGATCACATTTTTTTCACGAAAATGAGACAATAATTCCAGATATTCTTTTCGTACGATCAATATGACCACCTCCATCACATTTTTATAAATTCATTTTAACACTTTCCCACTATTTTGTCAATTTTGTAAAATGAATTTTACATTTTTCCTTTTTTGACCCATTTTGTAAACTTATTATTCCCTTTTTTGCAAATATTATCCAAAAAAAGAGAGGCACGACTATAAAATTTCGCACCTCTTCTTCTTGTTGATTCGTTTTGATCAGTGATGGAACAGTCTCAAACCGGTAAAACTCATTGCAATCCCATGACGGTTGCAGGCATCGATCACATCTTGGTCGCGGATCGAGCCGCCCGGCTGTGCGATGTACTTCACGCCGCTTCGGAATGCGCGCTCGATGTTATCATCAAATGGGAAAAAGGCATCCGAGCCAAGCGTAACATCTTTCGCATATTCCTTCAGCCATGCCGCCTTTTCCTCTTTTGTAAATACCGGCGGTTTTTCGGTAAAATATTTTTCCCAACAGCCATCTGCCAACACATCCATATAATCCTCGCCGATATAATTATCGATCGCATTGTCACGGTCTGCGCGTTTCATGTCGTCTTTAAATGGAAGGTTCAGCACCTGCGGCGACTGGCGCAAAAACCAGTTGTCCGCTTTTGTTCCGGCAAGTCTTGTGCAGTGGATGCGGGACTGCTGCCCTGCTCCGATCCCGATCGCCTGTCCGCCCTTTACAAAACATACCGAATTTGACTGGGTATATTTTAGTGTAATCATGGAAATCGCCATATCGATCTTGGCAAGCTCCGGGATTTCTTTGTTTTCTGTCACAACATTACTAAAAAATTCATCATCGATCACAAGCTCGTTGCGCCCCTGCTCAAACGTAATACCAAAAACTTCTTTGCGCTCTAGTTCCTTTGGCTCATAATCCGGATCGATCTCAATAATCGCATAATTTCCCTTTTTCTTCCCTTTCAAAAGCTCAAGCGCCTCCGGCTCATAACCCGGCGCGATAATCCCATCGGAAAATTCCCGCTTAATGATCTTCGCAGTCGACACATCACACACATCCGATAAGGAAATAAAATCACCATAAGAAGACATGCGGTCAGCGCCCCTTGCTCTCGCATACGCACACGCAAGCGGTGAGAGTTCTCCCAGATCGTCTACCCAATAAATCTTTGCCTCTACCTCGCTGAGCGGAAGCCCTACCGCAGCGCCCGCCGGGGAAACATGCTTAAAGGAAGTAGCTGCCGGATGCCCCGTCGCCTTTTTCAATTCTCGGACTAACTGCCATCCGTTAAAGGCATCCAAAAAATTTATATACCCCGGTTTCCCGTTTAATACTTTGATCGGGAGTTCTCCCTCTTCCATAAAAATCCGGGATGGTTTCTGGTTCGGATTGCATCCGTATTTCAATTCTAATTCTTTCATCTTAATCTCCATTCTTCTCTAAAATCTTTATTTATTTTTATTCACGATCTTTGAGCGGTACTCACCTGTCGCAATATCAATATAACGCACAAAAAGAGACACTTTATTTTCTTCATTCAGGCTGTTCCAGAGCTGATCAGTAAAAGCCTCCATATCATCCGGCACCTCCACAAGCTTTGGCTCACCCTCAAAACTCGGAAGCGGGTTTCCATCGCACATATATGTATGCAGGAAATGTCCCTCACCCGCCGCAGGATTACTGTAAGCAAACGTATAGCGGTTACACGAATCCGGATTTCCATTGTTACTCTTCAAAATCGACATCGCATAATTATAACTGCCATCCTCTACATGCATGATTCCGGAAATACGCGGTGTGTAATTTGGCGCATCCGGCTCAAATTCCCTCGTGCGGAGTGCCTGCTCAAACGTCTGCTGCCTGTCCATCAGCCCATAGATCGTATCGGTCTGGTCGCCATTTGTCACGATCGTTTTATTGCCGAGGACACGAACCGGCGCATAAATGATCAGGCTTGGATCGCTCAGCTTCGACGGATCGAATGCCTGCGTGCGGATTCCCTCACCGTCCTCTACAAAAATACGGTTCCGGCTGTTCTCACTGCGTCCCATGATAAAATAAGCTGTGACCGCATATTTCCCATTCGGAGATTTTCCGATCACAATTCCCCGCCCCGGATACGCGTTTTCTTTCAGTTCCTTTTCCAGTGATAATTTCTGCATAAGCTCTCTCCTTTTCGTTTTGTTCACCTGCTATGATAAACATATAATATTTTACGACAAATTTCAACCCTAAATATAGAAACTCCGCATCCGGAACTTCACATCCGCATCACATTTCTCTTGATGATCCTCCTTCATGTATGCTATAATATAGAAAATATTTTTAAAGATAACTAGGAGGATATTTCTTATGGCAGGTTTTTTTGACAAAGTTTCCGATGTGATCAACAATACCGCAAACGATATTTCAGATAAGGCAAAAGAATTTTCTGAGGTCTCTTCCCTGAACGGACAGATCCGAAGTCAGGAAAAACTCATCGAAAATGCATACCGCGAAATTGGAAAAAGCTATTACGAAGCTCATGCAAATGCGACAGAAGACGCCTATCTTGAACAACTCCAGACAATAACAGAGGCAAAAAAGACCGCTGAAAAACTGCGTGAAGATGTTGCAAATATCAAGGGAAAATAATTCTTTTTCTTATTGGTCACTTTAATCTTCCCGTATAAAAATCCCTATCCCGTTTGCGCTCGTTCCGGCGGTTTTTCTTGTATCTGCGCCGGTTCTCCGTCTTGATCTGGTACGCCCTGATCTTAATAAAGCAAACGACTGCCACGATCACGATGCAGATAATGAGAATGCTAACAAGAATCACCTTTTTCCACGGAAATGGCTCTTTATTTGCCGTCTCCACCGCCTCGTCAAACCATTTACTCATATCGATGCTGTCCCGGAGTGTAGGCGAATCATTTTCATCATAATAAATATTGGAAGCGCCTACCTCCTGTCCATCGTATGTGTAAGAGAGGCGGCCGATCACTTTTTTTCCGTCCTGCTCTACAATCTTATCATAGTATTCTACCTTTTTTTCCGCCTGATCTACCGTCACGCCTTTGGGAAGGATAAGCCCCGCATCCTCATCAAGATGGAGTGAACTCGTATTTTTGCTGTAAAATGGGCTAAAATCCGTAAACAAATACTGCTCGTTGATATTGCTAGCGGTATCATCCCCGATCGGAACCTTATCATAATTTTCAAAACAATAATTAAAAAGTTTGGTCGTATCCGTATACGCATTGGGCTGCTGCCAAACCGAATTGTCGCATTTGAGGATCGCACACACCAATTCCATGTCGTCTTTTTTTGCAAATGTAACAAGCGTATTCCGGCACTTGATCGTATAACCGGTCTTTCCACCCTCGCAGTACTCATAACCATACTGCGGATAATTCGCCGGGTTGATCATCTTATGGTGATTGTCGAGAATATAGCCTTCCTTTCTCTTATTTGTCTTTGACATGAGAAACCGCTTTGTTCCGACGATGGTCTTAAAATCCGGATTGCGGATCGCCGCTCTCCCGATCAGCGCCATATCGTATGCCGACGTATAGTGGTCTTTTTTCCAGAGACCATTTGTATTGGCAAAGTGGGTATTTTTGCAACCAAGCGCTTTCGCCTTTTCGTTCATTTTATCAACGAAAGAGTCGATATCACCGGCGACATGCTCTGCCACTCCGTTACATGCCTCATTGGCAGACCGCAGCATGATCGCATAAAGGCTCTCCTCCATGCTGATCTTTTCGCCGACCTCGATCTCCGCATTGGAAGCGCCGGATTCCCAATTTGCAAATGCATTATCCGTATATACGACCTCCTCCGACATGGAAGAATTTTCCAGTGCCACGAGCGCTGTCATAATTTTTGTAATACTCGCCGGATATTCTTTTTTATCCATATTTTTGTTATACAAAACAGCACCCGACTGTGCATCAATGACACACCCTGCCTCGGCAATGATACTCGGCGGTGTTTTTTTCGCCGCATGTGTTTCGTCTGTATTTATGTTGAGCGCTGTGAGCAGGCACAAGCCCGCAAACACTATTTTAACGGTCTTTTTCATTTTAGATTTCAATTCCTTCCTCTAGTGAACTTCTGTAATATTTACTTCTCTTTCTTTCGATAAGTCAAAAAGCGTTCCATCATCAAGCAGGATCGTAGGCCTTGACAATTCATTCTTATTGATCAGTACGATCTTTCCCGTCTTTCCGTTACTCAGGACAACTTCATGCTGAAGATACGTATTGGTCATATTATTTAAAAGCGGCACGAGAAAAATCGGATTAAACTGCTTTTTCCCATCCTCCTCAAAAATCCGGATCACATCAAATGGACTCATCCCTTTTCGGTAAACCCTCGTAGCTGTCATCGCCTCGTACACATCGGCAATCGCAGTGATCGCTGCATAAGGATCGATTTCACTCGTTGTAAATCCAAAGGGATATCCCTTTCCGTCACATCGCTCATGATGGAGAAGAACCGCTCGCTTGACGCTCTCTGGAATTTTCTTATCCTTAAGGCTCTGGTATCCCCTCATCGGGTGCTGGCGGATCTCCTCGTACTCGTCTTCTGTCAGCCGGTCTGGCTTGCGGAGTACCTCTTTATTGATAAGAAGTTTTCCGACATCGTGAAGAAGACCGCACAGCGTAAGCTGATTTTTCTCATGCTCATTCATGCCAAGCCAGTCTGCAAAAACATTATTGATCATCGCCACATTCAGACAGTGCCGGTATGTCTCGTCGTCAAATCTTTTTATGTTGTGAAGCATATCAAAAATATGGTATTTGCTTCGTGACTTAAATACCAGCTTGTCCACATCTTCAACCAGCCTTGCCTGATCGATCTCCCCATCTGCCTTTAACAGCTGATTCATGTTTTTCATCACATTATTGGCGGTCAGATCGTAGTTTTCCTTAAATTCGACAAACTCCTGTTTTTCCTCCGGAGACATATATTCGTTTTCCAGTTCATCGTCCTCTAATGGCATCTCCACCATGTCATTATCATATACCGGAACACTCATGATCCCCATAAAAGTTATTCTGGTGATCGTTTTGTCATTGATCTCCGAATCCTTCGGTATCAAAAGCCGGTCATTTCTCGAATATACATCCCGCGCCGCCACCATACCCGGTATCAAGTTGCTCACCGGCACGGTTATCACTTTTTCTTCGTTCATACCATCACCAACTTTTATATCTTCTTTTCCAATTATTATAATACACGATTTCTATACATTTTCCAACACTAACTTCTCATTTTTATCTTTTTTATTAGAAAAAATTATGTTACAATGAACGATAGCATACTCATGCAAAGTAAATATGAAGGGATTTCAGTTAAAAAATGAGATTAAGAAATGTCAAGGGTGCGGAAGAATTTATTGCAAACAGCAGTTATGTCGTACAAGACCCGCAGGAATATAAAGGAAAATGGAACACCTTTTTTCAGAACGAAGCACCTCTCCACATCGAGATTGGCATGGGAAAAGGAAAATTTATCCATTCGCTGGCGCAGTCCGAGCCGGATACAAATTTTATCGGCATTGAAATGTACTCCAGTGTATTATACCGGGCGATCGAAAAAAGACAGGAGACCGATCTGGAAAATCTTTTCTTTATCCGAATGGACGCCAAAAATCTGGAAGACGTTTTTGATGATGGTGAAATCGAAAGAATTTATCTGAATTTCTCAGATCCGTGGCCAAAAGAGCGGCATGCAAAACGGAGACTGACTTCTCCGCTTTTTCTTGAGCATTATGATAAAGTCCTCTCAAAAGACGGAGTCCTGTGCTTTAAGACCGACAATCGGCCTCTTTTTGACTATTCGGTCGAAACGATAGAAAATACCGAACCGTGGAAACTAAAAGACGTCACGTATGATCTGCATCACAGTCCTTATGCAGAGGGAAATGTCATGACAGAATATGAGGAGAAATTTTCCGCAAAAGGTATGCCGATCCACCGTCTGGTCGCTTACCGCTAGTTGGGCAGGCACACTTCCGATTTTCTTTACATAAAATAAAGAAAAAGAGATTTTATCCATGAAACATTTTGATCGGGTCATCCGCAATTTTTTTCTGGGAAAACCGGGACTCTGCAAAAAAATGAACCAAATCGTAAATTCGACACATCATATTATGAAGCTTTTGAACATCAAATAGGGGTCTTGCCAAAGCCAGATCCCTTTATTCTTTTTTATGATGCATCTCCTTCAACATCCGGTCTTTTATTTTTCTCTCCATAACAACATTGATGATATGCATAAGGGCAGCAACCGCCGGCACACCGAGGAACATCCCGAGAACTCCAAAATAAGCTCCTCCCACTGTGATGCCGAAAATAACCCACAGCGGCTTGATGCCAGTCAGATCACCGAGTATCCTCGGCCCCAGATATAATCCGTCAAACTGCTGCAGAATCAGAATCATGATCACATAAATGATCGCATATTTTGGCTCGATCACAAGATAAATGATCACGCCGGGCACAGCGCCGATAAACGGGCCAAAGTACGGAATCATATTTGTCACCCCGACGATCACACTCAGAAGCAGCGCATACGGTAACTGGATCACTGTCATTACGATCAGGGAAAGGATTCCTATGATCAGGGAATCAATCGTCTTTCCAAATAAAAATCCATTAAATATGTGGTTGCACTCGCGGATCGTATCCCAGATCACCGGCGCATTCTTTCTTTTTGAAAATACAAAAACGATTCTTCGCATCTGTTTTATGATCTTACTCTTATCTAGTATGATGTAACATGAAATGACGATTGCAAAAATAATATTGATCAGTCCCGCAACAAAAGAAGCCGATATGTTATATATATAAGGAAATACTACTTTTGCCAGATCCGTCCCATATCCAAAAATATTTTCCGGCAAAACATCCCTCAGCAGCCTGCTGATGTCATCCATCGGAAGAAATGGGTATTTTTCCTGAATCTGTGCCTTATTATTTACAATATAATTATATCCGTTTCCGAGAGATTTGGTCAGCTCACGGATACTTTGTGAAATCTGGGGAACAATATAAACGATCGTTACCGTCACCAGTCCGATCAAAAAAACATAAGAAATAGCCACGCTCGCATATTTACATGCTTTCTCCCGCCTGCCTTTAAAAAATATGCGATCCAGAAAATTATTGATATTTACGACCATTGGGTTAATGAGGAATGCAAGGACAACTCCCATAATAAATGGCATGAGTATTTTGATCAGTCTCCCGATCTCATACATGACTGCGTTCCAGTTCATAATGACCGTAATGACGATCGTACATGCTGCGATGATCAGCACAAGTGTACCTGTATTGGCAAGTACTGCTTTCAGGGTATCTTTTATTTTTCGGTTTGTTTTTGAGTTTTTTCCCATGAAAATATCCTTTCTCTCTCTACAGGTTTTTAATATTATTTACATTTTATTTATACTTTAGATAAAATTTTTAAATTTTTTAAATTTTTGCTTGCTTTTTTTTTTAAACTATTATATAATAGGTTTTGCAGATTTATTTAGGCGCTTTTAGCTCAGTTGGTAGAGCACCTGACTCTTAATCAGGGTGTCTGGGGTTCGAGCCCCCAAAGGCGTACTCCCGAGTCCTTGTTTGGCAGACCTGCAACTGCTGGGTAAGGGCTTTTTTTTACCCAAAAATCGGAGATTGACTATCAGCTAATCTTTGCAGTCTCCAAAGCCTGTCTCTCCTCTTCGGACAAAGTGACAAACACTTCCCCATTTTTTACTTCTTTAATATAAGTATAGCATCCCTCGCTGTTTGAATGCATCGAATTTAAAATAAATCCGTCATTATCCTTTGTGAGAAGAACAAGAACAAAACTAAGCGTTCCGCCAATTTCCTTAAAGGCGTCATATTTCACGATACCGATCTTCTGGTATGTCCGCAGCAGATTCGCATCGATCCGGTTCAAGCGGGTGCTGATATTTTTCAACTCTTCGTTTACATAATCCATATTCTCGAATTTTTTCTGAAAAGACTCCTCAAGGCTTCTTCCATTCTGCCCATCCATAAAAACCAGATACTTTCTTTTCATCCCACTTACCATCACCAGAAGAACAATAATCAGTATAGCAAATATCACACATACTCCCGCGAGTACTACAATCGTCATATCGGTTTCTAAACCATAATCTCTTAAACGAAACATTTTTCTATCTCCTTTCAAACATACGTTCTAATTATTCAGTAATGCAACGATTTTTTCCAAATCCTCCGGCGTGTAATATTCAATCTCGATTTTCCCTGCCTTTTCTGATTTTCGGTTTATCGTCACTTTTGTACCCGTGATCATTTTCAACTTCTCTTCCAGATCCCTGTATACAAAATCATTTTTTAACTCCTCTTTTTTCTTCTTCGGAGTCTTCTCTTTCCCGAGAGATTTAATAAGCTTCTCCGTTTCCCTTACACTCAGCTTTTCATCAAAAATCTTCATAGCCATGTTGTACTGGACTTCATTATCTTTTATCGCAAGAAGCGCTCTGGCATGTCCACTGGAAATATGCTCTTCTACCAACATACTCTGCACGCGTTCATCCAGTTTCAAAAGACGGATTGCATTCGTGATCGCTGTCCGGCTCTTCGATACCCGGTCTGCCACTTCATCCTGTTTGAGATTGTACTCCTTGATAAGTCTCTGGTACGCCATCGCTTCTTCGACCGGATTCAAATCCTCCCGCTGGATATTTTCGATCAATGCAATTTCCATGATCTCCTGTGGGGAATAATCTTTTACGACAACCGGCACCTTTTTCAAACCGGCAAGCTTTGCCGCCCGCCATCTTCTCTCGCCGGCTATAATTTCAAAATAATCATCTTTCTTTGTAACAACGATTGGCTGTACAATTCCATGCTGTTTGATCGACTCTGACAACTCGATCAGTGAATCCTCATTAAAAGTCTTTCTCGGCTGTTCTTTATTCGGTTCGATTTTATTGATATCCATTAACTCTTCCGACCTAATGAGCTTTTCTGCTTTTACTGCTGTGGCATTCTTATTGGGAATAAGAGTATCCAATCCTTTCCCAAGCCCTGTCTTTTTCACTGCCATTTTCCTATTCATCTCCTCTTTCAATAATTTCTTCTGCGAGCGCCCGGTATGCTTTTGCTCCTGTTGATTTGCTGTCATAAATGCTGATTGGCAGACCATAACTCGGAGCCTCCGCCAGACGGACACTTCTCGGTATTATCGTATTATAAATTTTCTGGTTCAGATTTTCCCTGACATTCTCGATCACTTGAAGAGATAAATTTGTTCTCCCATCATACATCGTAAAGACAACTCCATCAATTTCAAGACGCGGATTCAATCGGTCTTTTACGAGATTTATCGTATAGATCAACTGGCTGAGTCCCTCCAAAGCATAATACTCACATTGGATCGGCACAAGAACAGAATCTGCTGTTGTCATCGAATTGATTGTAAGACTGTTTAGTGACGGAGGGCAGTCAATCAGAATATAATCATAATTATCTTTTACCTTGTCAATTTCCTTTGACAAAATATAATTGCGATCCTCCATATCAAGAGTTTCAATCTCCACACCCGCAAGATTTACATTTGCAGGAAGGATATCCAGATTTTCCAAAACATTTTTCTGCACACATTCATCAAATGTATTATTTCCAATCATCAACTGATAAATCGTAATATCAAGCGCATCCTTATTTACCCCAAGTCCACTCGATGCATTTCCCTGTGGATCAAGATCAATCATAAGAACTTTCTTTTGTTTCTCGGCAAGAGCGGCTGCAAGATTTATCGTTGTTGTCGTTTTTCCAACACCACCCTTTTGGTTTGCTATTGCAATAATTTTATTACTACTCATTCTTTTCTCCATTCTTACACGGTTTTTGTGTACGATTCTTACACGGTTTTGTTTTCTCGCACGTGTTATTATTATAACACCAATCCCTTCATTTTTCAATGTTTCACGTGAAACATTATAAAGGATTTTTTTTCGGTTTTCCCGCTTTTCTCGGATATTTTTCCGGAGTAAAATTGCTTTTATTGATTTTCAAAATATAGCGTTCATAATCATCTTCACTAACAAGATGTAGTGTTTCTTCGAGATTGCAATTCAAAACAGAAAATGCATTTGCTGCTTCCTCAATCTCTTGGACAATCTTCTTACTCTTATATAAAAATAAATTTCCTCTTACTTTTATAAAAGGAGAACAATATTCCAACAACAATGGCAATGCAGCGACAGCTCTTGAGACACATACGTCAAATTGTTCCCGATATTCTTTGTCTCTTCCCAAATCCTCTGCTCGACCGTGAATCAACGTTACATTTGATAATTCAAGCAGTTTCGTTACGGATTTCAAAAACTCAATTCTTTTATTCAACGAATCAACTAAAACAAAAGAAGTCTTTGGCAGCATGACCGCCAGAGGGATTCCCGGAAAACCCGCTCCGGTTCCAAGATCAAGAACATGCTTACCCTCAAAATAAGAAAATGGAACTTCCTTTAAGATAAGGCAGCTATCCAGAAAATGCTTTTTCATTACATCCTCATATTCTGTGATCGTAGTTAAATTCATTTTCTGGTTTTCCTGAATCAATAATTTATAATAACTTATAAACTTATCTTCCTGACTTTGATTTAATTCGATTCCATATTTTTTAAATAATTCCTGCATTTTAAAATCCACCTTGATCATCAACAATGTTTCACGTGAAACATTGACTTTAATAAAATTTAATTTTCTCCCGATCCGCATTAAAATTTTCAAGATACACAAGCAATACCGAAATATCTGCCGGTGACACTCCCGATATTCTGGCAGCCTGTCCCACAGACTCCGGTCTTATATCTGACAGTTTTTGAACAGCTTCTTTGCGCAGACTATTGATCAATGTATAATCAATCTCTTCTGGAATCTTTTTTCTTTCCAACTTTTTAAATTGTTTGACCTGTTTTAATTGTCTGGTGATATACCCCTCATATTTGATATTTATATTGACCTGTTCGCAAACATCTTCCGGAAGTTCCGGACGATCTGCATCAATCGGAGAAATAATATCGTAATTAAGTTCCGGACGACGAATCAATTCTGCCAACGTAATTCCACTTTGCAAAGGAGTACTTCCATGTTCCTGTAAAAGCTTTTGAACTTTTTCAGTTCCGCCGACAGATGTATTTGTGATACGTTTGATTTCCTGTTCTATTAGCTGCTTCTTTTCCAATAACTTTTCATATCGTTCTTCATCAATCAAACCTACTTCATGACCAATCGGAGTAAGTCGCAGATCAGCATTATCCTGCCTGAGTAACAAACGATACTCTGCCCTCGACGTCATCATCCGATAAGGTTCGTTCGTGCCTTTCGTTACAAGGTCATCAATCAAAACACCAATATATGCCTGTGAGCGATCAAGGATCACCGGCTCTTTTTCCTGAAGTTTCCTCGCTGCATTGATCCCTGCCATAAGTCCCTGCGCGGCAGCCTCCTCATAACCAGAACTTCCATTTGCCTGCCCCGCACTAAAAAGTCCTTCAATCTTCTTAAATTCCAAAGAAGATTTTAACTCCAGAGAGTCAATGCAATCATATTCAATCGCATAAGCATTTCGTACAATCTTTGCATGTTCCAATCCGGGTACTGTGCGGTACATTTCATATTGGACGTCCTCCGGAAGAGAACTTGACATTCCTCCAATATAAACTTCCGAGGTATATAACCCCTCCGGCTCGATAAATACTTGATGCCTGTTTTTATCTGAAAACCTCACTACTTTATCTTCGATCGAAGGACAATATCTGGGGCCGGTTCCCTTGATCACCCCGGAGTAAAGCGGAGAACGGTCGATGTTATCCCGAATAATTTCATGTGTTTCTTCATTCGTATAAGTAAGCCAGCATTTCACCTGCTCCCTTTCGATATCTTCCGGTTTATTTGTAAAAGAAAATGGTACTAATTTTTCATCACCAAACTGAGGCTCCATCTTAGAATAATCTACTGTATTCCCATCGATTCTGGCAGGAGTCCCTGTCTTAAACCTTCTTATTTGTATTCCATTTTTTTCCAATGAATCAGATAAATAATTTGCTGCCGACAGACCATTTGGCCCGGTAGGAGTGGAAACTTCTCCGGTGATGCATCTCGATTTTAAATAAGTCCCCGTACAGAGAATACATACTTTACAATCATACAAAGCTCCTGTAAATGTCTTCACTCCTGTTATTGCATGATCTTCAATAACCAATTCCGTCACTTCTGCCTGCTTGATCGAAATCTTATCATGATTTTCCAATTTTTTCCTCATACATTTCGTGTACATGCTCTTGTCAGCCTGAGCGCGAAGAGAATGCACCGCAGGCCCTTTTGACTTATTTAGCATCTTACTCTGGATAAAAGTCGAATCAATATTCTTTCCCATCTCTCCGCCGAGAGCATCCACTTCTCTAACCAGATGTCCTTTGGAAGAACCGCCGATATTTGGATTGCAGGGCATCAGGGCAATGCTGTCTACGCTGACTGTAAAAATAGCAGTATGAAAACCAAGCCGTGCCAAAGCAAGAGCCGCTTCACACCCAGCATGACCGGCGCCTACTACGATGGCATCATATGTTTCATGTAAATACTTTTTCAAAACAACACACCTCACTTACCCATACAAAACTTCCGGAATATCGTATCAATCAGATCATCGTCAACACTTTCGCCAATTATTTTCCCAAGACTCTCATATGCGTTCATCAGATCAATCGTATAAAAATCTTCACCCAGATTCATCCGTATGCTTTCCATCACATGCTCCAGACTATCGACACTCTCTGCGACAGCCTGCTTTTGTCTTTCATTTGAAAGATAGATTTCATCATTAAATGATATTTTTTCAAGATAAAACTGCTTCTTAATATACTCTTCCAACTGCTCTGATCCGTCATTGGTTTTTGCAGAAAAAGAAATGATTTTCTTATCCGTATATTTTCGGATTTCAGATTCATCAACAACTAATTCAAGATCATTTTTATTTAATAAAATTACCGCATTCTTATCTGAAATTTCTTTCATCAAAAAAATATCATCATCCGTAAGTTTCTCACTACCATCAATAATAAGAATACAAAAATCTGCCAGATCAATATTTTCCTTTGCTTTCTCGATTCCTATTTTCTCTACTTTATCTTCGGTATCATGAATGCCCGCTGTATCGATCAGATGTAAGAAAAGATCTCCTAACCGCACATCTTCTTCCAGAGTATCTCTCGTCGTACCGGGAACATCTGTCACGATCGCCCGTTCCATTCCAAGTATCGAATTTAAAAAAGAAGACTTTCCCACATTTGGCCGCCCGATAATGACTGTCTGCACTCCCTCTCGGATCATCCTTCCATTATCATAATTATCACAGATTTTTTTCAATTCAGATAAAGAGTCTTTGATCTTTGTTTCAAAATCTTCTGAAAAATCCTCCAAAGAAATATGTTCCGGATCGTCTAAAGCTGCTTCAATATAAGCCACATCATTTAAAATATCACTCCGAATATGAACGATTTTTTCTTTGATCGTTCCTTTTAACTGATTTACAGAATTTTCCATTGCATATCTGCTCTTCGACTCGATAAGATCCATCACAGCTTCCGCCTGCGAAAGATCGATTCGCCCATTTAAAAATGCACGTTTTGTAAATTCCCCGGGTTCTGCGATACGCACTCCATGCGATAAGATCAACTCCAATATTTCATGGCAGAGAAACGTTCCTCCGTGGCATTGGATTTCCACTACATCTTCTTTTGTATAACTGTTCGGAGCTTTCATGAGAAGAACGATAACTTCATCTATGATCTCTGATTTTTCATTTACCACAAAACCGTAATTTACCGTATGACTTTTACAGTCCGCTAATGTCTTATTTTTAAATTGCAAAATCTGATCAGCACACGGAACTGCATCCTCACCGCTGATCCTCAATATACTTACTCCGCTATTTACAGAAGCAGTGACGACCGCCGCAATCGTATCATCATAAAACATAAAATCACCTGAACCATTTCTTATCTTGGATATCTTCGCAAGAGTGAAAATCGGGCATCCCTGACCGGATCATAAATCACGACTTCTGGGATACCCGACTGAGTTCTTTTCTTAGCATGGTAACGCCATCATGCTAGTCTTCTTTTTCAACTACAGACTTTTCATTATTATTTCTTCTGTTGTTTCTGTCATAGGGTCTGCGTCTGTTATTGCCTCCGCGTCCATTATAATTATTTCTTCTGCGATAATTATTATTTCTTCGTGGCGGCATGCTCGCATATTCTTTTGAAATATTTACAACAACCTTACGGAATGGCTCTTCCCCTTCACTATAAGTTTCAATGTACTTATCATTTTGAAGAGCTGCATGGATGATCCTTCTCTCATAAGGATTCATCGGCTCAAGATATGCCGGTTTCCGTGTTTTCTTAACTTTGCTTGCAATATTCTTTGCAAGATTTTCAATCGTCTCCTTCCGGCGCTGACGATAATTTTCTGTATCAATTTTAATCTTTACATATTTTTCTCTGTTTTTATTTGCTACCAGAGACGTCAGATATTGGATCGAATCCAGAGTTTGTCCCCTTTTTCCGATCAGGACACCCATCTCAGGGCCTTTTAATTCAATATCAATGTAACTGTTTTCTTCATCATAATCAATCACTGTCTCTACTTCAAGATTCATATTCTCGAATAAAGTAGAAAGGAAATTTTTAACGACGTCATCGACGCTTTCCTTCTTGCAGACCCGAATCCTCGCCGGTTTGCTAAATAAACCAAGTATACCATTACTTTCTTTTTCGATCACTTCGTATTCAATCTGATCACTCGTCGTTTCAAGTTTAATTAAAGCTTCTGTTAAAGCTTCATCTACAGTCTTTGCAGTAAACTCAAGCCAATTTGACATATCAATTCCTCCAATCCGTCAAAACGCTGTTCTCTTCTTCATTACTTATCCTTCCGGTTTCCCGACAACATATGAGCATATCCCGAAATGCTCCCCGGTTTAATATCCTTATTTACTTTCAAATCATTTCCCTTTTCAGAGGCATTCGAGGACGCTTTGTTATTATAACTCGTCGCAGTCTTTATGGAACTTGTCCTCTGTTTAGAATACATTTCCATCTGCCGGTTCATCTCTTCGCGTTTCTTATTTTTCTTTTCTGCCTTCTCTTTATTTTTTTCGATCAAATCCTCCATAGAAATCTTATCCACATGGCGGTTGATGAAATATGCCTGTACGATACGGAAGATCGAACCTGTGATCCAGTAAAGACCAACACCGATATTCAGTGAAAGACAAAAGATACCAGACATGACAGGCATAAAATAATTCATCATTTTCATGCTTGCTGCCATCGAATCTTGTTGTTGATTCTTATTATCTGTCTTTACCTGAAGCATCTTCGTATTGATAAACTGAAAAACAACAGCCAGAATCGGAATCAAGTAAGCAAATTTTGTCTGTTGTGCATACTGGCTGGGCGTCTGTGAAACATCAAGACCTAAAAAGTTGGTAGCTCCCTCCAAAGATGGAACATACGTTGTAATCTTTCCGATGATTCCATACAAAGCAAACAAAATCGGCATACTGATGATGAGAGGCAGACAGCCGCCAAAAGGACTGATTCCATATTTTGTATATACAGCTTGTGTCTCTGCATTCATCTTCATAACAGAATCATTGTCTTTTTTATCCTTATACTTATCGCGGATCGCTTGAAGCTCGGGATTCAACTTATTCATAAGACGGGATGATTTCTGCTGTTTTGCATTTAACGGAATCATGATCGCATATACAATGATCGTAAAGAGTATAATACATAAACCAATGTTATGAATACCAAATACATTGAATACAAACCAGTCAATGCCGGTTAAGATCCCTCCTAATAGTTTATAAATAACACTCAATTCTATTTACCTCCACATTTTTACATCCATTTAGTTGTTACCGGATAAAAGAATAGGAAACCATCAAGGTACCGGATCATAACCACCCTTGTGAAACGGATGACATCTTAAAATTCTTTTCACAGCCAAAAAACCACCTTTCGCTGCACCATATTTTGTAATTGCTTGAACAGCATATTCCGAACAACATGGCGTATAAATGCAGGTTGGTGTTCTTTTCAACGGCGAAACAAATTTTTGATATATTTTCAGTAAAAACAAAAAAATTTTTTTCATTTTAATATTCCATGCAATTTACACAAGTGGCACACAGCACTGTCAATTTCGTCAAAACTTTTATCTTTTGCCCTGTTTCTGGCAATTATGACTATATTATAACTCTTACTCAAATGTGCATCATTTTTGCGAACTGATTCCCTCAATAGTCTGGTGACTCTATGACGCACAACACTATTACCAACTTTCTTACTCACAGAAAATCCATAACGATTGGAACCGCTTTCCCGCTCTAAGATTACCATCACCAGATACTTATTTGCCTTTGACTTACCAAATTTGTAAACTTTTTGAAACTCTGAATTTTTTCCTAATCTTTCAAACACTGTTCCAGTCCTCATAAAGAGAAGAAAAAGCCACACATTTTATGTGACTTTGCACAATACTGCCCCTAAGCAGATAATTTCTTTCTTCCTTTTGCCCTTCTTCTGGCAAGAACCTTTCTTCCATTTGAAGTTCTCATTCTTTTACGAAAACCATGCACTCTAGCTCTGGATTTCTTTTTCGGCTGAAATGTCATTTTCATATCGCTGCACCTCCTTCATCTCTTATACAAATTTGAAAACAATTTAAAATCCGTATCAAGCCTAATTATAGTATTGAATTGCCGATTAGTCAAGCAAATATTCCAAGAAAATTATAAATTTGCAAATAGCCCATTGAAAAAACATTCGTTTTGAGGTAAAATGTAAATGTATGTTTATACCCTTATTTCAATTTTTTATTAGTTAGGTAGGTTTTTTTATGGAAAACGAGATAAAAGCCAAATGGAACAATATTATCGCTTATCTGAAAGAAGAAAGCGCCATCACCGGCCCTGCGATCCGGACTTTTATTGAGCCATTGAAGATTTCTTCCTTTAAAGATGGTGTTGTTACATTTCAAATCGATAAAGAAACCCAAGGGGATTGTATCGACATACTCAAATCAAAATACAATGTCCACATCAAAGTGGCCATTGAAGTAATCACCGGACAAGAGGTTGAAATTGATTATATCTACAAAACAGAATCAGTTTCTTCCTATATAAAAGAGGAAGATCTGACAGATAAATATCCTTACCTGAAATCAGGGCATTCCTTTGATACATTTGTCATCAGCCGAAGCAACTCTATGGCACATGCTGCTGCTGTTGCTGTCGCTGACGCCCCTACTTCGCAGATTTACAATCCACTTTTTTTATATAGCGACTCAGGACTTGGCAAAACTCATTTGATGCATTCCATCGCGAGGCATATCATCGAAAACCATCCTGAACTTAACGTACTCTATACAACCAGTGAGGATTTTACAAATCAGGTGATCGAAGCGATCCGTACCAATAAGAAAAAGGGCGATACCGCAGCTACGACGAATCTTCGGAAAAAATATCGGAATGTCGATGTACTTTTGATCGATGATATCCAGTTCATCATTGGAAAAGAGTCCACTCAGATTGAATTTTTTAACACATTCGAGGCACTTTTTCAGACAAACAAACAAATTGTCATTTCCAGTGATAAACCTCCGCGTGACATGGATCAGCTCGACGAAAGATATCGTTCCCGTTTTAATTCAGGACTTCCCGTCGACATCCAGCCGCCGGATTATGAAACAAGCATGGCGATCCTGAAAAATTATCAGGAAAATGAATCCATCAAACTGGAGGACAAAATCCTCAGTTACATCGCGACAAATATAAAATCAAACATAAGGGATCTGGAAGGAGCATACAAAAAAGTCATTTTCCTTTCAAAGCTGACACATCAGGAAATCACCCTTGCCCTTGCCGAAGATGCTTTAAAAGATATCATTAAGCCAAATGACTCAAAAGAGATCACGGTAGACTATATAAATAAGATCGTCACTGATCATTATAACCTTGCGGAAGACGCCATCATCTCAAAGAGAAAACAAAAGAGCATCGCATTTCCAAGACAGGTATGCATGTATTTATGCAAAGAACTAACAGGGTTATCCACAACAGATATCGGTGAAAAGCTTGGAAACAGGGATCATTCCACAGTTATCCACGGATGCGCAAAAATTGAGGAAATGCTCAAAGTTGATAACAGCCTTCAACATACCATTGATGTGCTGATGAAAAAAATCAATCCTTAACATGATGTTGATAACTTTAATATAAATTGTTTGTTTTATGATCATTTGTGTGAATATGTGATAAATGTAAAAAATTTACTTTTTTAGATTCCACACCTTACACATTTTATCCAGACAAGAATCCATAAGTTATCAAAAGATAAAATTCATCATAAAATAAGCTTACTGTGGATTTTACACAAACTCACAGCTATTAATACTATATAATACTAAAATATAATTATTTATAAATATGACTTAAACCTAAAGGGGGTTATGCACAATATGAAATTCACATGCAATAAATCAGATATCAACGAAGCGATCAATATTGTATTGAAAGCGGTACCCGGAAAGACAACGATGCCAATCCTTGAATGTGTTGTGATCGAGGCAATGGAAAATGAACTAAAATTAACGACAAATGATATGTCGCTTGGCATCGAAACAAGGTTTCAAGCAAATATAGAAGAAGAAGGGATCATACTTGTAAATGCCAAGATGATTTCTGAGATCATCCGAAAGCTTCCAGATCAAGATGTTTACTTTGAAGCAGACAGCAACGATAATATTCTTTTGTTCTGTGGAAAAGCAAAGTTTAATCTTTCCGGCAAAAATTACGAAGAGTTTCCGATGCTTCCTAATATTGAAAAAGAAAAACGGATCGTTATTTCCCAATTTACATTAAAGGAAATGATACGCCAGACGATTTTTTCGATTTCCAACAACGAGAATAATAAAATTCTTACCGGTGAATTATTTGAGATCAATGGGGATGAATTTAAAATTGCTTCCCTCGATCTGCACCGTGTCTCGATCCGGAAGATGCAGTTGAAAGAAAGTTTTGATGATATAAAAGCAGTGATTCCGGGGAAAACTCTTAGCGAAGTGAGCAAAATCCTTACTGGCGGCATTGAGGATGAAGTGGAGATTTTCTTTACGAAGAACCATGTTTTGTTTGAACTGGAGAATACGATCATCATATCCAGACTGATCGAAGGAAACTTTTATAATATCAACCAAATGCTCACCAATGACTATGAGACAAAAGTGACAGTAAACAAAAGAGAGCTTTTAGATTGTATCGACCGCGCTACTCTTCTTCTCAGGGAAGCAGAAAATAAACCGGTCATCATGAATGTAAAAAATGATGAGATCAAGATGGAGATGAATACAAAGATCGGATCGATGGATGAAAACATCACCATCACAAAAGAAGGAAAGGATCTTCGGATTGCTTTTGATCCAAAGTTTTTGATCGATGTTCTCAGGGTTATTGATGAAGAAGAGGTTAATTTGTATTTATTTAATGCGAAGGCGCCATGCTTTATCCGGGATGATAATTCCTATATTTATCTGATCCTTCCGGTTAATCTCATTGATAATTAAGCATAAGCAGTCAAAAGCAGAATGGAGAAAAAATGGAAGAGATTGTGATAAAAGATGAGTATATTAAACTTGGACAGGCTTTGAAGCTTGCAGGTTTTGCAGGCTCAGGAGTAGATGCTAAGTTTATGATCGAGGATGGTATCGTTACAGTGAATGGAGAGACAGAGCTGCGGCGGGGAAGAAAAATATATCCCGGTGATATTATAGGTCTGGAAGGCAAACAGGTAAAGGTAATCGGTATATGATCATTCATTCTATGGAATTATTGAATTTTCGTAATTATGAACGGGAACTATTTCATTTTGATCCGGAGACGAATGTGCTTTTTGGAGATAATGCGCAGGGAAAAACAAATGTATTAGAAGGAATTTATCTCTGCTCTACAACGAGATCCCATAAAGGGAGTAAAGACAGGGAAATGATCCGGCTTGGAATGGATGAATCACATCTGAGGATGGTCGTTTACAAAGAGGGAATTGATCACAAGATTGACGTTCATTTAAAGAAAAATAAATCAAAAGGTATCGCAGTAGATGGAATACCGGTAAAGCGCAGCGGAGAACTGCTTGGAATTTGTAATATCGTTTTTTTTTCTCCAGAGGATTTGGCGATTATCCAAAATGGGCCGGATGCCAGACGAAGATTTATCGATATGGAATTGTGCCAGCTTGATAAGATGTATCTGTTTTATTTGACAAAATATAAGCATGTACTTAGGCAGCGGAACGAACTTCTCAAGCAGATCAGTATAAATTCTGAATTAGTGGACACACTTGATATATGGAATAGTAAACTGATCGAATATGGTACATATGTCATAAATGCGAGAAAAGATTTTGTGGAAAAACTAAATGGATATATCAAAGATATTCACAAAAGCCTTACCGGGGACAAAGAAGAAATTGATCTGATCTATGAACCGGATGTAAGGGCAGAGGATTTCAGTGAAAAACTGATTTTATCAGAACAAAAGGATTTGTTTACAAAAACAACAAATACAGGGCCTCACAGGGACGATCTTTCTTTTATCTCAGAACAAAAAGACCTGAGAAAATATGGATCCAGAGGACAACAGAGAACCGGTGCGTTATCTTTAAAACTGACAGAAATAAAAATCGTAGAAGAAAAAACAGGAGAAAAACCGATTTTATTACTGGATGATGTTTTATCAGAATTAGACCGGAACCGACAAAATTATTTATTGGAACACATAAAAGGAATACAGACAATTATTACTTGTACAGGTCTGGAAGAGTTTGTAAAAAATGGTATCAATATCCAGAAAACTTTTGAAATCGAATCTGGTACAGTAAAATGAGCATTTGCGAATGGAGGCAAGAAAAATGGAGAATCAGGAAAAGATCGAATATGGTGCTGATCAGATTCAGATACTAGAGGGATTGGAAGCTGTCCGCAAAAGACCCGGAATGTACATAGGAAGTACGTCCGAACGTGGTCTTCACCATCTTGTGTATGAAATTGTGGATAATGCGATCGACGAAGCTTTGGCAGGTTTTTGTGATAATGTTGATGTACATATCAATAAAGACAATTCAATCACCGTATTTGATAATGGACGTGGAATCCCGGTAGGAATCAACCATAAGTCAGGGAGGCCTGCAGTCGAAGTTGTATTTACCGTACTTCACGCGGGCGGAAAGTTTGGCGGCGGCGGATATAAAGTATCCGGCGGTCTTCATGGTGTCGGCGCTTCTGTCGTTAATGCACTGTCTGACTGGCTGGAAGTAGAGATTTATCAGGATGGTTCCGTCTATAAGCAAAGATACGAACGCGGAAAAGTCATGTACGATCTGAAAAAAGTAGGAACAACAGACTTGAGAGGTTCTAAAGTCACGTTTCTTCCGGATAAAACGATTTTTACAGAAACGACAGAATATGATTATGATACGTTAAAACACCGTCTTCGTGAAATGGCATTTTTGACAAAAGGAATTAAAATCGTGCTTCACGATGACAGGCAGGAGGAGCCGAGGGTAGAGGCATTTTATTATGAGGGCGGTATCAAAGAATATGTGGAATACTTAAACCGCCACAAAGATCCTCTCTACGACGAGATCATTTATTGCGAAGGACAAAAGGGAGACGTGTATGTAGAAGTCGCTTTTCAGCATAATGATTCGTATTCGGATAACTGCTATAGCTTTGTCAATAACATCACAACTCCGGAGGGAGGTACACATCTTGCCGGATTCAAAAATGCATTGACAAAGACATTTAATGATTACGCAAGAAACCAAAAACTTTTAAAAGAAAATGATGTAAACTTAAGCGGTGATGATATCCGCGAAGGTTTGACAGCCATCATCAGTATTAAAATACCAGAACCGCAGTTTGAAGGACAGACAAAACAAAAACTTGGAAACAGCGAGGCAAGAGGGGCGGTAGACAGTATCGTCAGCGAGCAGCTTACAATTTTCCTTGAATTAAATCCAACGGTGGCAAAACTGATCTGTGATAAAGCGCTTCTTGCACAAAGGGCAAGAGAGGCTGCAAGAAATGCAAGAGATCTTACGAGAAGGAAAACAGCTCTTGAGGGAACTTCTCTTCCGGGAAAACTGGCGGACTGCAGTGACAAAAATCCGGAAAACTGCGAGATTTATATCGTAGAGGGAGACTCTGCGGGAGGAAGTGCAAAGACAGCGAGAGACCGTGCTACGCAGGCGATTCTTCCGCTTCGCGGTAAAATACTGAATGTAGAAAAGGCAAGGCTTGATAAAATCCTGATCAATAACGAGATCAAAGCGATGATCACAGCATTTGGCACCGGTATTTCAGATGATTTTGATATCGATAAATTGCGTTATCACAAGATCATCATTATGACAGATGCCGATGTGGATGGAGCGCATATTGCTACACTTTTACTTACATTTTTGTACCGGTTTATGCCCGATCTCATAAAAGAAGGTTATGTGTATCTTGCACAGCCGCCGCTGTATAAAATTGATAAGAACAAAAAATCTTATTATGTTTATTCGGATGAAGAATTAAATGCAAAGCTTGAGGAACTCGGAAGGGATGGAAACAACAGCATCCAGAGATATAAAGGACTTGGTGAGATGGATGCCGAGCAGCTCTGGGATACGACGATGGATCCTTCCAAGAGGATTTTGCTCAAAGTAACGATGAATGAGGATGAAACTTCAGAAATTGATCTTACATTTACAACCCTTATGGGTGATAAAGTAGAACCGAGGCGGGAATTTATCGAAGCAAATGCTAGATTTGTAAAGAATCTGGATATCTAGCAGAAAGGACAGTATAAAACATGGATGAAAATATTTTTGATAAGGACAATGATTCTGTGGACGCAATAAAACCGATCGACCTAAGAAAAACTATGGAAACATCCTACATAGATTATGCCATGTCAGTTATTGCATCTAGGGCTCTCCCTGATGTAAGGGATGGATTGAAGCCGGTTCAGCGCCGTATCCTCTATGCGATGATTGAACTGAATAACGGCCCGGATAAGCCGCATCGTAAGTGCGCGCGTATTGTCGGTGATACAATGGGTAAATATCATCCCCACGGAGACAGCTCGATCTATGGCGCCCTTGTCAATATGGCGCAGGAGTGGTCGACAAGATATCCTCTTGTAGATGGTCATGGAAACTTTGGATCGGTAGATGGTGACGGTGCCGCTGCCATGCGTTATACTGAGGCGCGTCTGAGCAAGATTTCGATGGAAATGCTTTCGGATATCAATAAAAATACCGTTGATTTTGATCCAAACTTTGATGAAACGGAAAAAGAGCCGACAGTACTTCCTTCCAGATATCCAAATCTTCTTGTCAATGGAACTTCCGGAATTGCAGTTGGTATGGCGACAAATATTCCGCCGCACAATTTAAGGGAAGTGATCGGTGGAGTTGTAAAGATCATTGATAATATCATTGAAGAAGACAGGGAAACTAATATCGATGAAGTGATGGATATCATCAAAGGCCCGGATTTTCCGACAGGCGCTACGATCTTAGGACGCTCTGGAATCGAGGAAGCTTACCGCACCGGCCGCGGTAAAATAAAAGTGCGTGCTGTGACAGATATCGAGCCGATGCCAAATGGGAAAAACCGGATCATTGTGACCGAGCTTCCTTTTATGGTAAATAAAGCGCGTCTGATCGAAAAAATCGCTGAGCTTCATAAGGATAAAAAAGTAGATGGAATCACAGAACTTCGCGATGAATCAAACCGTGAGGGTATGCGCATCTGCATCGAACTGCGAAAAGATGTAAATGCAAATGTAGTTCTGAACCAGTTATTTAAACATACCCAGATGCAGGATACTTTTGGCGTAAATATGCTTGCTTTAGTTGACAAGCAGCCGGTTGTCATGAACCTTCTCCAGATGCTTACCCATTATCTGAAGCATCAGGAGGAAGTCGTTACACGACGTACAAAATATGACCTCAATAAAGCAGAAGAGCGGGCGCACATTTTAAAAGGTCTGCTGATCGCTCTGGATCATATCGATGAAGTAATAAAAATAGTACGTGGTTCCCAGACTACTGCGACTGCAAAAGAAAGATTGATTGAGAGGTTTGAGTTAGATGATGTTCAGGCTCAGGCTATCGTAGATATGCGTCTTCGTGCGTTGACAGGTCTGGAGAGAGAAAAACTCGAAAATGAATATGACGAACTGATGAAAAAAATCGGTGAGTACAAAGCAATCCTTGCAGACCGCAAACTTCTTCTTGGCGTCATCAAAGAAGAAATCACTTTAATCTCCAATAAATACGGAGACGAGAGAAGAACAAGCATCGGCTATGATGAATTTGACATTTCGATGGAGGATCTTATTCCGGTAGAAAATACGGTGATCGCCCTGACACATATGGGATATATCAAACGTATGACGATCGATAATTTCAAGAGCCAGCATCGTGGCGGCAAGGGAATCAAGGGAATGCAGACGATTGATGAAGATTATATCGAGGATCTTTTCATGGCTACGACCCATCATTATCTTATGTTCTTTACAAATAAAGGACGTGTATACCGGATCAAAGCCTATGAGATTCCAGAATCCGGACGGACGAGCCGGGGGACAGCGATCGTAAACCTTTTGCAGCTTTTGCCGGAGGAAAAAATAACAGCTGTTATTTCCCTGAGAGAATACGAAGAAAATACATATTTATTTATGGCTACCAAACACGGACTTGTGAAAAAGACGTCCATTACCGAATATATGCATATCCGAAAGACCGGACTGCAGGCGATCAATCTTCGTGAAGACGATGATCTGATCGAAGTAAAAGTAACAGATAACGAAAAGAGCATCCTTCTTGTGACAAAACATGGACAGTGTATCATGTTTAAGGAGACAGATGTCAGGCCGACGGGACGGACGTCAATGGGTGTCCGCGGAATGAATCTTTCCTTTGATGATGAAATCATAGGAATGCAGCTTGATACACAGGGCGAAGAACTTCTTCTTGTATCCGAATACGGAATGGGCAAGCGGACGAGCATCAGTGAGTTTGGAATCCAGCGCCGCGGCGGTAAAGGTGTAAAATGCTACAAGATTACGGAAAAGACAGGTTTTGTCATAGGGGCAAAGGCTGTTCATGAAAATCAGGAAATCATGCTTATCACGAATGAAGGCATTATTATCCGTATTGAAGTAAGCGGAATTTCTGTGCTTGGCCGCATCACTTCCGGCGTAAAACTGATGAACCTTGATCATACGAAGGATATCGTAGTGGCAAGTATTGCAAAGGTAAGAAAAGAAGTGGATGATTCCGTGGACTCAGAGGATTCCGATACGGATAGCGAGGAGGCACCAGAGCATACCGATGAGAACGATTGATACAAGTGAAGTCACAAGAAACATCAAAGAAATGTGCATGGAGGTAAATGTAAAACTTTCGGATGATGTGAAATGTGCGATCTTAGATGGAAAGGAAAAAGAAAAATCTCCTTTGGGCAGACAAATCCTTGGACAGCTTGAGGAAAATATGCAGATTGCAGCAGAGACAAAAATACCAATCTGCCAAGACACCGGAATGACGGTCGTATTTGTTAAAGTTGGTCAGGAGGTTCATTTTGAAGGAGATTATATCGAGGATGCAATAAATGAAGGAATCCGGCAGGGTTACGAAGAGGGATATCTGAGAAAATCCGTCGTCAGTGACCCGGTAGAGCGGGTAAATACAGGAGATAATACCCCGGGTATCATTCATTATGAACTTGTCCCCGGCGATCAAGTGGAAATCACCGTAGCTCCAAAAGGTTTTGGAAGTGAAAACATGAGCCGGCTCTATATGCTCAAACCGGCAGACGGGATCGAGGGGATCAAGGATGCGATTCTCGAAACTGTAAAACTTGCAGGGCCAAATGCCTGTCCGCCGATCGTAGTCGGCGTCGGTATCGGCGGAACTTTTGAAAAATGTGCGATCCTTGCGAAAAAAGCCCTCGCCAGAGACTTAGACAGTTCTTCTCCGATTTCTTATGTAAAAGAGTTGGAGGAAGAAATGCTGCAAAAGATCAATGGGCTTGGACTTGGCCCGGGCGGACTTGGCGGGACAGTGACAGCTCTCGGCGTCAACATAGAAACTTATCCGACACATATCGCAGGGATGCCTGTAGCAGTGAACATATGCTGTCACGTAAACCGGCATATAAAAAGAACAATATAAAAGAAAAAGGTGCGGTTTTTTGAACTGCACCTTTAAATATGCATGATATTTCGGATCACTGCCCACACGATCAGGCTGATCAAATATAAGATCGTCAGCCATTTTGTGAAAGGCTTTTTTCTTATTTTATTTCCACAAAATAAATTTAATATGACGATAAGAAGAAGCAGTGGAGATGTGGCAAAAAGAAAACGGTTTGCATAAAACGCGCCGGCAAAGTCAAAATCCATCAGATGGAGAAATATGTGGGTTATGCCGCAGCTCGGACAGCGGAAGCCTGTAACTGTCTGAAAAAAGCACGGTATACAAAACGATGTATACCGTACGATAAGTGCATAAACAATGCCAACAAAAATCAAAAACTTAGGCAAACTTATTGATTTCATTCTGAATCAGCGCGTATGCGATTACTCCACCAAAGATGAAAAGGATCAGATAAAGGATTCCTCCGTTGCTAGCTGCTTCGCCGCGGTTCTGATGAGCTTTGTCGATTTTTTCACCACATTTGTATGCCCAGTATAAACCATAAATGCCACATGTGATAATTGTCAGTACAAATGCCATTACTCCGCTAGTACCCGGTTCTCCTGCGATTGTGTTTGTGTCGTCTGTCAGGGTAACAAACCAGTAAATTCCATAAATACCGCATGTCACCAGTGAAAGAATGATACAAAGCGCAATGTTTCGTTCTTTTACCATTTTAAACTCCTCCTTAAAATAATTTTGATACATTAAGACTTAGTTCATTCTACCATAATATGAATAGGCAGTCAATGAAATTTCGTCAGCGGTTTTTCTTATTTTAAAAAGGGTTTATGATAAGAGAAAAATATGGTTGACAAAAGGAAAAAAACATATTTTAATAAAATAGTGAGAAAATAAAATAGTAAGAAAACAGAATTAAAGAATAAAGAATGGATCAACTGGTTTAGGAGGAAAGTATGGAGAAATACATTGAAGCACCATTGACAGAAGAAAAAGTCAAAGATTTAAAGGCAGGAGATTATGTATACCTGTCCGGTACAATTTATACAGCGAGGGACGCCGCCCACAAAAGGATGACGGAAGGCATCGAAGAAGGAGCCGAGCTTCCTTTTGATGTGAAAGACCAGACGATTTATTATCTTGGCCCAACGCCGGCGAGGGAGGGACAGGTCATCGGCTCTGCAGGCCCTACAACTAGCAGCCGCATGGATAAATATGCACCTGTTCTGTTAGACCGCGGGCTAAAGGGAATGATCGGAAAAGGGAAAAGAAACGATGCGGTGATTTCTTCCATGAAAAAAAATAAGGCAGTATATTTTGCAGCTGTGGGAGGCGCAGGTGCATTACTTTCAAAATGTATCAAAAAAAGTGAGGTCATCGCCTATGATGATCTTGGGACAGAAGCGATCCGAAAACTCGAAGTGGAAAATCTCCCTGTCATAACTGTGATCGACTGCGAGGGCAACGATCTGTACAAAACAGCGGCAGCGGAATATGCAAATATTTGAGTTGACAAACAAAAGATAATCTGTTAGAATTATCCATGCACTGAAATTGAATATTGTTTGCTGTTTCAGAACTTTGGAGAAGTACTCAAGTGGCTGAAGAGGTGCCCCTGCTAAGGGTATAGGTCGTTCACGCGGCGCGAGGGTTCAAATCCCTCCTTCTCCGTTCGTAAAGTGCATCGAAGATGTACTTCAAAATTGACGGAAAGTACCAAAAAATGGTGCTTTCCCTATTTTTTATAAATACTATATAATTTAGTGGAAATATGTTATACTAAGAAAAAGAAGGTTACATTGTGAAAATATATATGGATAATTGTTGTTATAATCGGCTTTTCGATGATAGAAGTAATATAAAGAA
>JAMPFC010000050.1 GCA_023664685.1 Roseburia sp.
TGATTTCAGTGCTTGGCTTATGTCTGACCTGTTTCGGTCTCGGATACGCCATCGGCAGCAAAGATAATGATAAGACGCAGAAATAGCCGCCCCAACCTGACAAGTTAAGCGGCTATTTAGCACTTAAATGAATCGGGCTAACCGTCTATCGGTAGTCCTTCTTTATATTCAATATACCACAATCTGAGGGGAGTTTCAAGTATTTTCTTCCGTTTACTTCATAAAATATTTGTGCGTTTTTTTGTGAACTTCTTGACGCATTGTAGATTTTTTCGTATAGTATCCTTATAAGGGAATGAACTTATACAGCTACTCAATACCAACTATGCCGAATAGGAATTATATCCAATAATTTGAAAGGAAGTGTTCACTATGAGTTACAAAGAACTTGCCAAGAATCTCATAGACCAGATACCAGAAAGTAAAATGTACTATATCGTTGCTTATTTGCAGGGTGCCGCAATTCCGGAAGAGATGCCCAATACTGAGACCATCGCTTCAATAGAGGAACTGGAAAATGGCGGTGGCACTTTATTTAATGGCAGTACAGAGGATTTATTTGCCGAACTAATGGAGGGATAATTATGCTTAATGTACGATAGCCAGATTCAAGAAGGATTTCAAAATCTGCGTAAAACGCGGCTATAAAATGACATTATTGCAACAAGTGATTGACACTCTCCGTATTCCTGCACCATTGCCAACACAAAATAAAGACCATAGTCTAAGCGGCAATTTCAGGGGATACAATGAATGCCATATAAAACCAGACTGGCTACTCATATATAAACAAACTGATGCCGAACTGAGGTTAGACCGAACCGGCACCCATGCGGATTTGTTTGGAATATGACCCCTTTATTCCAAATCACATAAATATATCATATCCCCCCTAAAAAGGAGACCGCCCAAAAGGCAGTCTCCCTTCTTCATCTTATTTCATTTGAAAATCAAATCTCGCATTAGTAAGCGTAATTGATCACCTGTGTATCATTCTTGATCGTCTTCTTGCCATCTTTTACTTTTGGCACGACCTTGATATAATACGTCTTGGTTTTGAGCAGTCTGCTCTTACCGTATTTCTTCAAAGTAACACTCTTTGCATTTTTGCCCAGAGATTTAACCTTCTTATATTTTCCATCTCTTGATGTAGACATGTAAATGGTGTAACCCGAAGCACCCGTTACCTTGCCCCAGTTCAACTTGATCGTAGCATATTTGCTTCTCGTGTTGTAATGTCTCTTTCCGCTGATCTTCTGGATACAGAAATGACGATATGACGACCAACCGCTGTAAAGCTTCGTACCATTTGAAACCGCATACAGTCTGACACGATATTTATATGGTGTGTTTTTGCTTACTTTGATACTTCTTGAATATGTAGAAGTCGAGTCGATCGAAGCCACTTTTTTGTTTCCTTTAATCTTGCGGACTTCTACTTCATAACCGTTTGATTTGTAGTTTGGATCCTTTGCCCAGAAACTAAGTGTAAGGGCGCTGCTGTTTGCTCCATAAGTTCCAAAGTTCGCAGTAGACGGTGTCGCCGGTGCAGTCACGGTTCCTGTATTCGTTGTGTTAAGAGACTGACCAGATGTCAAAAGATAATTATGCACACGGCCGCTGTATGCTTTATATCCTTTCGAAGAGGTACGGACTGGATAAATATCAATCCCATACCATGTTCCCGGCGCAAGTCCTGTGATCGTTGCAGATGGTACTGCCGTGGTCAAATACAGCGCATCATTTGCATAGTTATTTTTCAATTCATAGGAAGTAGCACCATATGCCGCATTCCATGACAGGGAAAGCGAAGTATCCTGTGTCGCTGTCACCTGTACCGGTTCCATCAAACTTGTACTTGGTGCAGTAACAACTTCAAGTACTTCTGAGTCCGCACCATATGTATCATCCGTATAATCATATGTAGTACCGTTGTTGTCTACCGAACGAACCTTTACATAATAAGTGCTTCCTGCACTCAACTTATAAATTGTCTTTGTTGTCCCATACCATGATGAGTCAACATCATCCCAGTCACTCCAGTTTGCACCATCTGTACTATAACTTGTCTGATAATCGTCAGCATTTACATCAATATCCCACGTAAACTTAACATAATCCGTATCAGCATCTGTCTGTCTCAGATTCCCCGGTGTTCCCGGTTTCACTGCTGCATCTGCCACATTCGGCACAAATGCTATTGCAGCCATTAAAAATACAAAAGTTACAATCGCTTTTACATAGTTTTTCATCTTAAACTATTAACTCCTTTCTTTGTCCCACATTTTTCTGTTATCACAGGTATAAAAATGTGTGTAAAATTATGATACAACCTAATTTTACTTTGTGAAAGGGTAGTTTGTCAATCACTTTTGTAAATATTTTACGAACAATCTGCCAAGTATTATTTCCCAACTTTTCCAAATGCATCCTCAAGAAATACGACATAGCCTTTCATCGTCTCATAGACGTCTGCTTTGCTGACGATTTCCCACGGAGCATGCATGTTAAGGACTGCGACTCCACAGTCGATGACCTCCATTCCATAAAGAGCCAGAATGTATGCGATCGTTCCGCCGCCGCCAATGTCGACTTTGCCGAGTTCCGCAGTCTGGTAAGCCACGTTCCGCTCATCAAGGATTTTCCGGATTCCCGCCATATACTCAGCATTTGCATCGTTGCTTCCGGACTTCCCTCTCGCGCCGGTATATTTATTAAAGACCATTCCTTTTCCAAAATAAGCCGCATTCTTTGGCTCGTAAGCAGCCTTAAACGTCGGATCGTAGGCAGCGCTTACATCCGAAGAGAGCATCTTGGAATTGGAAAGGCATCTTCTGAGTGCGATATCGCTGTAATCCCCCATGCAATTCAGTATTTCTGCCACCGTATTTTCAAATGTCTTCGACTGCATGCCGGTAGCCCCCACGCTTCCGATCTCCTCCTTGTCTACGAGAAGACAGCATGTCGTATACTCTGTCCCTTCCACATCAAGCATCGCCTTCAAAGAAGTAAACGCGCATACACGGTCGTCCTGCCCATAGCCCATGATCATGCTCGCATCGATTCCTGCCTCTCTCGCCTTTCCGGCAGGCACTACCTCGATCTCCGCCGAGAGGAAATCTTCCTCCTCCACGTCGTATTTTTCTTTTAAAATCTGTAACACACTGCGTTTGACCGCATCCTTCTCGTCATCTTTGAGCGGAATGCTCCCAAAGAGAATGTCCAGTTCCTCTCCCTCGATAACTTTGTTTGCCTTTTTTTCCATCCTCTCGCCGGACAGATGAATCAAAAGGTCTGTCACGCAAAATACCGGATCCGACTCCGCTTCGCCGATTTTTACATCGATCAGGCTGCCATCCTTTTTCGCAATAACACCGTGGAGTGCCAGAGGAAGAGTGACCCACTGGTATTTCTTGATCCCGCCATAATAATGCGTATCCAGATAAGCAAATCCGCCGTCCTCATACAGCGGGTTCTGTTTGATATCCAGTCTCGGGGAATCGATGTGGGCGCCAAGGATCGCCATTCCATCCTCCAATGGGCGCTTTCCGATCTGAAAAAGTGAAATCATCTTTTTCATTCCCACAGAATATACCTTGTCCCCGGCTTTCAGCTTTTTACCCTGAGCCACGATATCGGCAAGGTTTTTATACCCTGCCTCCTCCGCCATGACAACTGCCTTCTCCACGCATTCCCGCTCGGTCTTTCCCTCGTCCAGAAAATGCCGGTATTCCTTGTTTAATTTATTCAGTTCCCTCAGTTCCTTTTTGGTGTAATCCTTCCATGTGATTTTTCTTTCCATTTCTATTCATCCTCCTGATCTTATTGCATATTTTTACTCATCAAAATCTACGATGACATAAAACCCTTTCTCGTTCCGGACAATATCCTTTACAACGCCCTCGCGCTTTGTCAGTCGTTCCGAAAATGGAAAATTTCCCGACATCGCTACCGCCGGTACGATCGTATAATAATACGCCCGGGGAAGCACCCCCTCCACGACAGTTACACGCTGACCCGGCTCGACAAGTCCCTCCCTCTCCATCTTAAATTCCATCTCACGCATTGTTATCCCGCCTTTCTCCAGACAAATGACACTAGTCATAATACACTTTTACGAGAAATAACCCCTTAGCGGGTGCAGTTTCCCCGGCATATCTGCGTTCCTTTTTTTCAAGGATCGAGGGCATCTCCTCCGGACTTCTTTTCCCGGCTCCCACCTCCACAAGTGTCCCTGTCAGGATGCGAACCATATGATGAAGGAATCCGTCGCCCTTAAAAGTAAGCGTTATCTCGGTATCGGTTTCGTCGATCTGTATGGATTCGAGCGTCCGCACTGTGGACTTCTTCTTCGAAGGCTTTGCACAAAAACTCCGGAAGTCCTTCTTTCCGATCAGATATGCAGCCGCCCTTCTCATCGCCTCTATATCAAGAGGTTCTTTGACTTTCCACGCATAGTTTCTCAAAAAAACATCATCACGGTCATACTTTATCATATGATACCGGTACATTTTCCCGACCGCATTCAGGCGACTGTGAAACCGCTCACCCGCCCTCCTTACATGTAGTATCCGTATATCTTCGGGAAGATATTCATTCAGGTACGCCTTCAATTTCTCTTCTCCCGGCGCTTTATTTTCCGGTATATGTACATTCGCTGTCTGGGCGGCCGCATGTACTCCCGCATCCGTGCGCCCCGCACCATCGATGCAGATTTCCTGTCCGGTCATTTTCGACAGCACGTTTTCGATCTTTCCCTGAATCGTCCTGTCCGTACCGGACTGCCTCTGCCATCCTCTGTATTTTGTTCCGTCATACTGGATTTCCAAACGATAATTCATAATCTGCTTCGTTTCCCCTCGAATCTGCTTCGTATCCTCAGTTCGGACATCAAAAATGAATATCCATCCACACCATCCTCAATACACAGATCAAGACTGACTGCCATATTGTTAAGGATATGTTCGTTCAATTCATCCTTCATCCCCTCAAGTATTTTGATTTTTTCCCCGTAGGTATCCGCATCCAGAAAACGGAGCAGACCGGATACCTCGCTGTCGTCATTTTCCCGGCTGTCTTTTCTCTCACCGTGTACTTCATCCTCTGCATCCCTGACAACCTTGTTTTCCACACGTTCACCCGCTGTCAAAGGCTGTCTCTCACAAAATGTCTCATCGAACAGTTTTTTCTCCATTACATATACCTGAAATTTTCCGGTCATTTCCTGATAGCAAACCGCTTCCTCTCCTGCCGGAAGTATCCTGCACTGTGTAATGATCTGGACTGCTTTATTCGACTTTCGTGAATAAAAAATTTTCTGCAGCATTTACATACACCTCGATTTTTTTGCCCCGGTCGTTTTGTCACCGGCAGCAATGATTCAATTCCTACTACATTTTACTCTAATTATGTGAAAAACACAATGAATTTATTTTGAGTTTTGTTTGACTTATATACAAAAAGGGGTATAATATAATTGGAATATTAGCGTAGCTGTCATCTTCTGGCAGAGCATGCGCTGACGGATAAATGAATATATTTCAGGAAAGAAGGATTTTTAAAATGAACGATACTCTTATTAAATTATCGCAGATCGGCATCGTACCTGTCGTGGCACTCAATCATATCGAGGATGCTGTCCCATTGGCAAAAGCCCTTTGTGATGGCGGGCTTCCCTGTGCCGAGGTGACGTTCCGGACAGATTGTGCCGAAGAAGCGATCCGCATCATGACAACAGAATTTCCACAGATGTTTGTAGGGGCCGGCACTGTCCTCACGACCGATCAGGTAGACCGGGCAGTCAATGCCGGGGCCAAATTCATCGTAAGTCCGGGACTCAATCCCGAAGTCGTAAAATACTGTGTCGACAAAAATATTCCGGTGACGCCCGGCTGCGCAAACCCGAGCGATATCGAGCAGGCGATTTCACTTGGCCTTGACGTGGTGAAAATATTTCCGGCAGAGGCGATCGGCGGACTGAACCTGATCAAATCGATCGCAGCTCCGTATGTAAACATGAAATTTATGCCAACCGGCGGAATCAATGCAAAAAATCTGAACGACTACCTCGCCTTCGACCGCATCATTGCCTGCGGTGGAAGTTGGATGGTAAAAGGGTCTCTTGTAGACGCCGGAAAATTTGACGAGATCACAGAACTCACAAAAGAAGCAGTTCGTAATATGCTTGGTTTCCGGATCAAACACATTGGAATCAACTCAGCCGATGACGCTTCCGCTGCCCGGACTGCCGACGCTTTCTCTTCCCTGTTTGGCTTTGGGAAAAGGGACGCTGACGTTTCGTATTTCTGCGGGGATGGCATCGAAGTCATGAAATCAAATGGACGAGGCGCAATGGGACATATCGCTGTCGGCTGCAACTCCGTAGACCGTGCTGTGTATCACCTCAAAGCGCAGGGCGTGGAATTTGATATGGATACCGCACAATATACGGAAAAAGGCGCATTGAAATTCATCTATCTGAAAGATGACTTCGGCGGCTTCGCTGTGCATTTGACGATGAATTAGTTCAATGAATATACAAAAGTCCTGAATCTGGCTAAATGAAAGAATCCGCCATATTCAGGACTTTTTGTAATTATCATATTCCAGTTATTCCACATACCGGGTCAGTATAACATCACCCGGCTGCCAGTTGCCATTTTCATCCTGAATGTGCTCAATGATTTTTATGTAAAATTCTACCTCTAAATCTCCCTCTGTACACATGAAATCTGTCAAATTATAATTTCGATCATTTCTTACATACGAGTCAGAGGGTATGACCAGTTCCAGTTCTTCACTTCCATCATAGGTTTCCTTTACCGGAAAACGATAGATCCCAAAATCCGTGTACCAATATCCGTAATCTCCTCCCCCATAACATACATAATTCTGCTGATTCCCACCGCTATATTCTGCTTTTCGAAATGTATCATGGCTTATAACAGCCTGAGTACCGCCACCATCCATGCGGTACACCCTAATTCCCATATACTCGCCCTCTGGTTCCCCAGAAAAAATATATTCCCCCGCCATACATATCCGCTCCTTTGAACCCACATATTCCCGTTCTGTCATAATCTTCTTTTGAAACCTGTCATACACGATCACACGGGAAAGACTAGCAATCGACTTAAACACATCCCCAGACAGTTCATATTCTTGATTGGCAAAATAGGTAGCTATCACAATCTGATTCTTTTCATTTACCGTAATCCAATCTACCTTTTCGTATTTATCTGTCTTCCATGTTAAAGTGCCTTTGGGTAACTTCCACTCTAAAACTTCTCCATCTTCCTTTAACTCATAAAACACCGGAAGATCATCCACAGGCTGCACGACCCCAATATAACTTCCGTCCGGACAAACTGCCAGATCAGTCAACACTTCCTCTGTCTTTTCCCATAATTCTTCTTCCCATGCCGCCGGGTTCATCTCCCACTCATTCTGTTCGGTAAGATCTGCAAGCATATATTTTTGTTTTCCTTTTTCCTTATATCCATATAAATAAGTATATCTTCTATCTTTTGTCACATTACACGAAAAATTCGTCCCCTCTTCAAGCATTTTTTGTTCCCACCACGGACAATTAGGGATATTTTCAACCACAGGAGATGTTTCTTCCTCCTGAATTTCGTTATTATTTATCTCCACTGTTTCTTTATCCGTGGTGGAACATCCTATAAAAAATACGCTCATAATAATAAACAGTACCAAAAACTTTTTCATTAAAGTTCCTCCTATATCTTTCTGTATAACACATCGTACTTAATTCACTCCCACCCTTAAAACAATATATACAAATTATTTATAAGTATTATATTTCGCTATTTCACATCAAGCCATGAATGTATCGTAATATCATCACCTATCTTGCAAGGAACTGCTCCCCCCACCATATATCTTGTGCCGATCCCACTATACATTTGATGAGTATAATCCTTTAATACTTTATTTACATAGCTTTTCATATGCGCCCCATATGCTTCATTTCTGTCAGAATACACTTCAAGCACATGCCACACCTTAGTCTTTGCCTCATTATATTTTCTCCAATGGCCTCTTATCTCCGCAGCCTCTGCCGCCTTCGCATGCAAACCTCCACAAAACGAAAGCATAATCAAAACTGCAACTACTCTCATGTACCTTTTCAAAAAATCATCTCCTTTTCACAAAATTTTCGACATATAAATAATTTAATATACACTGTACCGCCATGTACTAAATACACATTTATTATACACCAAAGCATGACATATATCAACGCAATTTTCTCGACAAATTTCGACAAAATCAACCAATTTCCGGCACTTTTCAGGAATCACTCAAATCTATTTCAAATACTATTTTCATAAAATTTCCCAACAAAAAAAACACTCCTTAATACAGATCTTTGGTACAATAATTTTCATCTGTATCAGAGAGTGTTTTTTCCTCTATTTGATCATCCTAGAAGCGGAAATCCCTCTTCCCCTCATGGATATTCTCAATATATTCCGCCGCTTTTTCTTTCACGACCGGATTTGTAATAACCTCAAGTTCCCGGCGGATCACCTCTTCGCCTTTCTTCTTCGTATCCTCAGAAGCATAATCCTCGAGATATTCCTTTAACGTCATCAGCGCATTTGGCTGACAGCAGTTTACGATCTGTCCGGATTTCAACAGCTTCATAAAGCGGTCTCCTGTCCTGCCTTCCCGGTAGCACGCGGTACAAAAGCTTGGAATATAACCAAGCCCCAACAGCCAGTTCACGACCTCATCCAGTGTCCGGCGGTCGCTCACATCAAACTGCGCCGAATTTTCCTCGATCTTTTCCTCCTCGACATACCCCCCGACACTGGTTCTGGAGCCGCCGCTGATCTGCGATATCCCGAGTTCCAGTACTTTTCTCCGCGTCTCCTTTGATTCTCTTGTCGACACGATCATTCCGGTATAAGGAACTGCAATCCGTATCACTGCTACGATTTTTTGGAATATTTCATCCGAGATCGCATTGGAAAAATCACCCGGATCAATATCATCTGCTGGGCAGATCCTCGGTACACTGATCGTATGCGGGCCAACTCCGTATTTTGCCTCGAGATGCTCGGCATGCATAATGACCCCGACTAACTCATAGCGGTATTTATCAAGCCCAAACAGCACACCAAGCCCCACATCGTCGATTCCTCCGTCCATCGCCCGATCCATCGCCTCGGTATGGTATGCATAGTCATGTTTTGGCCCGGTCGGATGAAGTTCTTCATACCCCGCCTTATGGTAGGTCTCCTGAAAAAGAATATACGTACCGATTCCGGCGTCATGAAGTTTTCGATAGTTTTCTACAGTTGTAGCAGCAATATTTACATTGACACGGCGGATCGCCCCATTTTTATGCTTGATCCCATAAATCGTTTCAATGCTCTCCAAAATATATTCAAGCGGATTATTCACCGGGTCTTCCCCTGCTTCGATCGCAAGACGTTTGTGTCCCATATCCTGAAGTGCGATCACCTCTTCACGAATCTCCTCCTGACTCAGTTTCTTACGCCGGATATGCTCGTTACAATGATGATAGGGACAATAGGTGCAGCCATTTACACAATAATTCGACAGGTAAAGCGGCGCAAACATCACGATGCGGTTTCCATAAAACCGCTGCTTGATCTCTTTCGCAAGCTTCTCGATCTTCTTATTTTCCTCTTCTAGTTCGCACTCTAAAAGGACTGCCGCCTCTCTGTGGGAGATTCCTTTCATCTCCCCCGCTTTTTTCAAAATCGAATCAATCAGTTCTTTATTTGTCTTGTTTTTTTCAGCAAATTCAAGCGATTCCCTGATCTCTGCATCATCAATAAATTCTGTCGCTTTACTTGATTTTGGATCGTACATATGATTCCTCCATTTCCGCGCTGTTTTTAACGCATCATAAAATAAATTTGTATATTATTTTGTGGCATAAACTGCCTTGCTTGTCACTCCCTCTACCATGCCAAGTTTCCCCGACATGGAACTGATCACATCATTGGGGCCATCCACAACCACACTGATCACAGACATATCCCGCTCTCTATATGGGATTCCCATACGCCCGACAATATACTCCCTGTACGCATGAAGGATATCGTTGATCTCCTCCGAGGCATCCGCCTTTTCCACAATGATACCAATTACAGCAAGCCTTTTACTCATTTTCCTGTCACCTCCGATCACTATTTTCGTTTTACAAATAAATAAAAAATTCCCGAAGCATAAACTCCGGGGCAGCAAAATAACAGTATAAAAATAGATCACACTATACTGCCGCCTTCCCACTCAGGAGTTCCCTTTGCATGTCAGCACGACTCTGGATATTATTATAGCACCTGAACTGATTTTTTTCAACAAAAAAAGACTGCCATTTTACTGGCAGCCTTGAACATTTATTATTTATATTTATACTGGTCAGACAAGAGACACGAAATTAAAAATCAATCTCGCCTGTAATGCAGTCTTTTTCCTCATTGATCACATAATATGCTTTAAACTCTTCCGGTTTTACATAAATATTAAGTGTCTTAAGGGAAGTCTCTCTCTTACCCTGATCTTTCCACATATCTTTGATGCGGTTTACGAGATCGGTATAAGCTACTTCTTTTCCGCCATACTGAACATACAACTCTACTGTTCGCTCAGAAGCAGGTTTCGGCCCTCTTTTAGCGCCTCTCTTAGCGGTTGATTTTCTTGTCGTCTTTCTCGCTGCTGCTGTTTTAGCAGGTGCTTTCTTCGGTGCTGCTTCCTTCTTTACTTCCGGCTTTTTCACTTCTTCTTTCTTTACCGGCGCTTCCTTAACTTCTTCTTTTTTCACTTCCGGTTTTGCGGAAACAGGTGTTGTCGTCTCAGCTTTTTTGATGTCTGACTTTGGTGTATTATTTTTAGCTGCAACTGTCTGGTCTGCTTTTTTCGTTGTGTTTGGTTTACCAAGTGCCATAATAATTATCCTCCTATTATATTGACTTTTTCGTTTACAACATATATATTACATCTTTTGCACAAATTTTACAATAGAAAATTTTCAACAAATTTTGTCTGTAATTAACAGATTAAATTATCGGATTTGTATAAAACCCTTTACATTTTTTAAACTTTACATTAAAATATGTATATAAATAGTTCGACATGCCACAATAAGCATACGGACAGAAAGGAAGATGACTATGAAAAAATTTATTAAATTTCTTCTGGGGGCAGGAGCTGTGGTCGCTGCACTCGGCGGTATCCTGTATTTCCTGAAAAATGTTCTGATGAAAGACTATCTGGACGATTACGACGACGATGATTTTGACAATGACCTTTACGACGAGGAAGATTGCGAAGATGATAGAGATTATGTAAAAATAACGGTTCCTGATAAAGAGCCGGATTCTTCCGACGAAGATGCAGAGTTATCTGAAGAAGTCGAAGAGGATGACCTGTCTGCTTTTGACGAGTAAAAACCAGACAAATAGAAAGAGAGGGATGCTTTTTCGTGTCCCCCTCTTTTTTTATTTTTCTGCTTCTATTTTACTGCTATTATTTTTTAATTATTGCGGTAAATAATTTCATGCCTTCCCGGCCCATTCGATACCATCGTAATCGGTACACCAAGTTCTTTTTCAATAAACTCAATATATCTGCGGCAGTTTTCCGGAAGCTTTCCATACTCTGTAATTCCACTGATATCTTCTTTCCACCCCGGCAGTACCTCATACACCGGTTTTGCCTTGGCAAGTTCGATCGTCGTCGGAAAATCTTTTGTCACTTTTCCATCAATCTCATATCCTACACACACCGGAAGTTCATCCAGATATCCGAGTACATCAAGCACCGTAAGAGCCACCTCCGTAGCGCCCTGTATACGACATCCATAGCGGCTCGCCACTGCATCAAACCAACCCATACGTCTCGGGCGGCCGGTCGTCGCTCCGTACTCACCGCCATCTCCGCCGCGTCGTCTGAGTTCATCTGCCTCTTCGCCAAAAATTTCACTGACAAATTCTCCGGCTCCGACTGCACTTGAATACGCCTTTACCACCGTAACGATACGCTGGATCTCATAAGGCGGAATCCCCGCCCCGATCGCTCCGTACGATGCAAGTGTGGAAGAGGAAGTGACCATTGGGTAAATTCCGTGATCCGGATCTTTGAGCGAGCCTAATTGTCCCTCAAGCAGAATCCGTTTTCCCTCTTTCCTAGCCTGATACAAATAAGCAGAAACATCACATACATACGGTTCAACCATCTTTCGGTATTCACCTAATGTCTGCATGAGTTCATCCACATCCAGTACCGGCTTATGGTAAAGATGCTCTAGTATTACATTTTTCTGAACCGATATGTTTTCAAGTTTTTCCCGAAGTTTGTCTTCATCAAACAATTCCGAAACCTGAACACCGATTTTCGCATATTTATCAGAATAAAATGGGGCAATTCCCGACTTGGTCGAACCAAAGGACTTACCGGCAAGCCTCTCCTCCTCATACTGGTCAAACAAAATATGATAAGGCATAACGATCTGCGCCCTGTTTGACACGAGGATCTTTGGCATAGGCACACCCTGTTTTACAATATCATTGATTTCCCGAAACAGATCCGGAATGTTCAGCGCCACTCCGTTTCCAATAATACTTGTCGTGTGATCATAAAAAACTCCGGAAGGTAAAATATGTAATGCAAACTTTCCATAATCATTGACGATCGTGTGTCCTGCATTGCTCCCTCCCTGAAATCTTACAATGATGTCAGACTGCTCCCCAAGCATGTCTGTGATCTTCCCTTTTCCTTCGTCTCCCCAGTTGGCACCTACAACTGCTGTAACCATGCCCATTCCTCCTTATTATCCCAGCCCTGCAGTACGATCCGGAGCCGCTTCCAAAAGCAGCTTCCAAACACACACCGGGCTGTCCGTCCGATTTTCGCACATGTTACCTTGATACGGATGCCGCATCCGGGAACACACACAGATTTATTATATATGATTTCAGCACGGTTTTCAAGATAAAAGCACCGCTTATCATACATTTATTTCTGCTTTGATCCCCAACAAGGATTGATTTTCTTCCAAAATCGGCTTAATGACTTCCTCGATAAACTCTGCCACCTGACTCGGCGCGCGCCCGACATAGCGGCTCGGCTCCATCGTTTTCTGGAGTTCCTCGTATGTCATCGGGAACTCATCGTCCTCCGCGATCAGTTCAAGAAGATTGTTGTCAAGTCCCTTTTCTTTTACATTTTTCCCTGCCTCCATCGAAAGCGTCCGAATCTTTTCATGAAGTTCCTGACGGTTCCCGCCCGCCTTTACCGCATCCATCATGATATTTTCAGTCGCCATAAACGGAAGTTCCGACATAAGACGCTTTGTGATCACTTTATCATATACCACCAGACCATCTACTACATTCAGCAGAAGATCCAGAATCCCATCAATCGCAAGAAATGCCTCCGCCACACTCAGGCGCTTATTCGCCGAGTCATCTAATGTCCGCTCAAACCACTGTGCCGCGGATGTGATCGCAGGATTTAATGCATCGATCATCACATAACGCGACAGCGCTGCGATCCGCTCACTCCGCATTGGATTTCTCTTATATGCCATCGCCGAGGAACCGATCTGGCTCTTCTCAAATGGTTCTTCTACTTCTTTTAGATGTTGGAGAAGGCGGATATCATTGGAAAATTTATGGGCGCTCGCCGCAATACCGGCAAGGACATTACATACTCTCGTGTCGAGTTTGCGGGAATATGTCTGGCCGGACACAGGGAAACATGCCTCAAATCCCATCTTTTCGGCAATCATCCGGTCTGCTTTCCGGCAGGTCTCCTCGTCTCCCTCAAACAATTCAAGAAAACTTGCCTGCGTTCCCGTCGTTCCCTTTGAGCCAAGAAGCTTCATTTGTGAAAGGACATATTCCAGATCCTCCAGATCCATAACAAGCTCCTGCATCCAGAGCGTAGCCCTCTTCCCCACTGTCGTCGGCTGCGCCGGTTGGAAATGGGTAAATGCGAGCGTCGGCAATTCCTTATATTTCATAGCAAATTCAGAGAGTTCACTGATCACATTCACAAGTTTTTTCTTCACCAGTTTCAATCCCTCGGTCATGATGATAACATCGGTATTATCCCCCACATAACAGGAAGTAGCACCAAGATGGATGATCTCCGCCGCTTTCGAACACTGTTTTCCATAAGCATATACATGGCTCATCACATCATGGCGCACTTCTTTTTCGCGCGCCTTTGCCACATCATAATTGATATCCTCTGCATGGGCTTTTAATTCCTCGATCTGTTCCTCTGTAATACGAGGATTTCCGTCGGCATCTTTCAAGCCAAGTTCTTTTTCCGTCTCCGCCAGAGCGATCCACAACTTTCTCCATGTCCTGAATTTCATATCAGGGGAAAATATATACTGCATCTCCTTACTGGCATATCTCTCCGACAACGGGCTTACATAACAATCTGTACTCATCCTTCACTTTTTCCTTTCTATAACAAATGACTAAAACAAACACAGACTTATTATATATGATTTCAGTGTGGTTTTCAAGAATGAGCTTTTTTTAATTTTTAATTTTCACGCTATTTTTTTCTTCCTTCCAAAACAAAAACATGTTATAATGTACATAGTTGTATGTTCTAAAAAATAAAAATGGGGAGAGGATACGAACATGAAACACTTACATATGAATGAAGAAACCAATGCAAAAAATATGACAGATGCTGCAGCACAAAAGAATCAGCTCGCTGATATTTCCGAAATTGCGCTTGCCAATAAAGTAGCATGCATCACTCTGACGATCATGGTCTCCGTCATCTGCGTTGCGTACGCGCTTGAAGTCGTCAAAGGAAACCGCGGAGTCCTTTATGTACTCGCTACCTTTATTCTGGGGTATCTGCCCGCTGTCTCCGGATGGATCCTGTTTCACAAAAACCGCGACAGCCTCAATGTAAAACACGCCCTGCTGTATGGCTTCTTACTCTTTTACAGTTTCCTGCTCTTTACTGCACAAAACGATCTCGTGTTTACTTATGCGATCCCGATGCTGATCGTCGTTACGCTTTATAACGACCTCAAATTTACCCGTATCATCGGTATCATCGTGATCGTTGAAAATGTTGCCTATGCCGTCATGCGCGTCCTGAAAGGGAATCTTGCCGCACAGGATATTGTCACATTAGAGATACAGATTGCACTTCTTTGTGTTTCCGTTGGTTTTTTCTTTGCGGTGTCATACACATCCGCCAAATTTCAGCAGATCAAAATATCCCGCATCGACCAAGAGAAAGAGAAAACCGTTCATATACTGGAAAAAGTACTTTCCGTATCCACTCATATGTCTAAAAATGTAGAATCTGTAACTGAGCAGATGAACACCTTAAAAGAATCCGTATCACAAAATATGGATTCGATGTCGGAGGTCACTACCGGCACTTCCGAATCCGCAGAAGCGATCCAGAACCAGTTGCAGAAAACAGAGGAGATCCAGAAGCACATCGCAAACGTAGAATCGGCTTCCTCCTCAATTTCTTCGGATATGCTTCTCACAACCGAAGCAGTCGAAAACGGACGCAGCCTGATAAACGGTCTTATGGAGCTTGCCTCCGCCTCGGAAACCGCCGGCGGCAATGTGGCATCCGCTCTGGAATCTTTCCGTGAATACACCGAGCAGATGAATTCGATCACAGAACTGATCACAAGCGTCGCTTCCCAGACAAGCCTTCTGGCACTCAATGCCAGCATCGAAGCTGCCAGAGCCGGAGAAGCAGGAAAAGGATTTGCAGTCGTAGCTTCTGAAATCTCAAACCTTGCCGGTCAGACGACTTCTGCCACAGAAAACATCGTCTCGCTGATCAATAATATTTCGGAACAGCTTCAGGTCATGGTCACTACAACAAATACACTGATCGACAGCAACAAGAAACAAAGCGGCTCCGCCGGAAAAACCGCAGAAACATTTGAACTTATCAGCGACAAAGTGACAAACATCAATTCCCGCACACAGGAGTTGAACCAGACCATTACAGAGTTGGCATCCGCCAACAAAACCATTGTTTCCAGTATTGAAACGATCTCGGCGATCACAGAGGAAGTTTCTGCACACACAAACCAGACTTACTTAAGCAGCGAGCACAACAAGGAAATCGTTCAAGAAGTAAACGCTTTGGTATCTTCCCTGAACGATGACTCCAACACACTGCAGTCTGTGGAAACAGACATTTGATACAGACAGAGTCCTATTTGACAGCATCTTCTTCCTATGATAAGTGTACTCGCCATTTCCTTTCTCACAGGCTGCGGCGAGGACGCTTATTCATGATTGGCACATCCAGTTCCGGAAAATCCATCCTGCTTCAATGAACGAATTTTTAGGGAAACTAAATCAATGAAGCAAGCTTACGGATGCTGTAGCGGTAGGCGGGAATCAGAAAGAGATCTGCCAGAATCCATGCGATCGGACTGGCAAGGCATGCCGCTGTAAATCCGAAAACCGGAACAAAACCAAAGCCGACGATGCTTCTTCCCACCATCTCTGCCACCCCGGCAAAAATCGCCAGTTTTCCAAAACCAAGCCCCTGAATCGAAAACCGTATGATATTGACTAATGCCAATGGAATATATAGAATACTGTTCCATTTCAAAAACACAGAAACATTCTGAATGATCTGTATTTCCGAAACATCTACAAACAAAAGAGCCAGTTTATCTCCCAGACTGATCAGTACGACAGCCGCCAGCACACTGTATATACTGGCGAGGATGCTGCATTGGATCATCCCCTTTGTCACACGCTCCAGTTTACAAGCTCCCGCATTCTGCCCGGCATAAGTCGCCATCGTCGAGCCAAACGCATCAAACGGACAGCAAAAAAACATCGCTATTTTACCGCCTGCAGTCATTGACGCCACTGCCACAGAGCCAAGCCCGTTGACTGCGGTCTGGAGGATCACACTTCCGATCGCTGTAATGGAATACTGCAGCCCCATCGGAATCCCCATACTGCACAATCTCGAAATGCAGTTTCCCCGTATCCGCCACTCATCTTTTTGTATTTTCAAAATCGGAAATTTTTTCTTCATATACAAAAGGCATAAAATACCAGAAATCACCTGAGAAAGAACAGTCGCCCATGCCGCTCCTGCCACTCCCATATGAAAGATCAGGATTGCCACGATATCAAAGCCGATATTCAGCGCAGAAGATATAACAAGGAAGATCAGCGGACTCTTTGAATCCCCGAGCGACCGTATGATCCCTGACAAAAGATTGTATAAAAAGATCGCAGGGATTCCAATAAAAATGACAAATATATAACGGAATGCGCCATCTATGATATCTGGCGGTGTGTCCATCCAGATCAGTATATTCCTGCACAGGATCGAGACAACTGTCGTAATGACCGCTGCAAAAATGATCGACATCCACACGCTGTTTGCCACAAAACACCGCAGCATTTTCTCATCCTTCGCCCCAAAGCGTTGGGCAACCGGTATGGCAAATCCATTGCACAACCCCATACAGAACCCGACGATCATAAAATTAATCGAACCGGTAGAACCAACTGCCGCCAGTGCATTGGCACCAAGAAACTTTCCCACGATGACCATATCCATCAAACTGTAAAACTGCTGAAATAGCATACCAAAAAACAGCGGCACCGCAAAGCCAAGAATAAGCCGGATCGGTGAACCAACCGTCATATCTTTCATTGTGCTTCGTGACATGATACCCCTCCATTCCTGAGCTATTTGTTTCTGAGCGATCCTATATTTTCCGATACCGGTTCAGACATCCAAAAATTTCCTGTCGTCTCGGAACTGCAAGCCCTGAGAACACATTTCTCTCCCCGCAAATTCCCTCAAATCCATTTTCCTGCATTTTCTTTTCCAAAATATCCACAACCTGAACCAATGTCTTCTTTCCGTCAAACAAACGAAGCTCTGCATATTTTACAAGCTGCGCAAGCATAGAAAGCTGTTCCGGATCCGCCAACTGCTCGAGATACCGCAGATCGATCGTCTCCCGGTCAATGCTAATCCCATCCATGCCCATCGTCTTCATCTTGATCCGGTCGTTTCCTGCTAATTTACGGTTCTGGTTAAATACACGCCGAAAATCAGGGGTTCCGCCGGCTATGGATTCATTCGTTCCCACTTTCGCATCCTTTTCCCCGCCAGACTGCTCGCTTCCATATCGTTCTGCCTGTTCTCTGGCAAATTCCGTAATGTCATATGGCACATAATGTTTCATTTGTATGATATGATCTGCTTTGTAAAAATAACTTCCCGAGCTGCCAGCCACCAACACAGTCGAGATGCCATCCTGCTCATACAGCTCCCGGATCCGGTCAATATACGGTGTGATCGGCTCCTCGTCCCTATGTACGACCTGCTGCATAAGTTCATCGCGAATCATAAAATTGGTAGCACTCGTATCCTCATCGATCAGAAAGACCTTGCTGTCCGCCTCCATCGCCTCGATCACATTTGCCGCCTGCGACGTACTTCCACTGGCATCTTCCGTACAAAAACGCTCGGTATCCTTTCCGTTTGGCAAGTTGCGGATAAACAAAGAAATATCCACATCCTTCACGCTTCTTCCGTCCTCTGCCCGCAGCTTCATCGCCGAAGCATCCGTAATGACATATTCCCTTCCGTCTCCGGCAATATGATTGTATACCCCTAACTCCAATGCCTTTAAAAGAGTGGACTTTCCGTGATACCCGCCTCCTACGATCAGCGTGATCCCTCGCGGAATCCCCATTCCTTTTATATTTCCCTTGTTCGGAAGTTTTAATTCAATCTGCATGGACTCCGGAGACTGGAACGGAACCGCCTGTTTGAGCGGTCTCTCGCTGACGCCAGACTCCCTCGGCAGAATCGAACCATTCGCCACAAATGCCGCCAGTTCCCCTTCTTTGAGAAGTTTTCTCACCTCTTCCTGATCTTCGGCAAGATCTGCGGTCTTTTTCAATTTTGCCGCATCCAGTGACCGGTAAAACAAACTCTGTCTGACACATTTTGGCAGAAAATCAAACAAAATCTTCTCGAGTTCCCTTGCGTTGATCGTCCGCCCATTTGCCGGAAAACCAATCTCCATACGAAGAATGAGATCCCCTGTCCCGGCATTCATCTGACAGCCGCTCCGCTCTAAGACCTCCTGTCCCGGACTGCTCACAGCCATAAGCCCGGATTTCCCTGACCCTCTTGCCTGAAAGGATACATTTTTAAGCTGTCTCCCCATCTCGCGCAAAAGCACATCCTCAAGCGCTGTTTTTTGGCAGGGCAGACGGTATAACTCCTCCGGAAATCCTGCTGCCTTTCCCGCCACATGAATGCTGACCCGCGAAGGCGCCGCAAACGGATCCCCCTGCACATGGTCGATGCCAAGCACATAATTAGGAAATTGATACATCCCCTTTAACTGTTTATATGCCGGATATCCCTTGTGGTCGATCTGGCGAAGCATTGTATTTAATTCAGATGATTGTTTCATAGATTTTTCCTCCTTCTTGCTTGAACTTTCCCCACATTCTGTCACTTATAAGTTATCTTGATCATAAAGTCTTCCCTTTTCCTAAGATTTTCTGTACATTTTCCCTTTTGTACTTCCTGTTGATTGTATTTTTCCTTGTTCTGTTAAATCTTTTAACAATTCTTTAATTCGAGATGCCCTAACAGGAACAATCTTTTCAAAGTCCGATGCTTTATACCACACATCACCCTGCATACTATCCAAAATCATCATTTGATTTTCTAAAGTTTTTTTCGTCACTTTTTTTTCGCCGCTTTTTTTCGCCGCTTTTTTTTCGCCACTTTTTTTCGCCGCTTTTTCTTGTTTCATCTTTAAAATTAAAGTAACCTGATTTAATACTGTATCCTCAATCAACTTTGGTGTTTCCCACCCTTGTTCCTCCCAAGCATTTAATATTGTCGGAAATCCTGAACCCACATTATCACCATATCCTACCATACGAAGCATCGACTGCATTCTTGGATTTCTCGCCTTTGAATTTCCACCCTTAAAAATCTGCTCTTGAGGAATTTTTAACACACCGGGATTTGTAATTTCAAATCCGTCAGCAGTCTTAATCACTTTCAATGTACCTTCCAACATATAATCCGCATGAATAATCATATTTACACAAGATTCTCTAATCGCTTTATGCAAAGGTGTATCATCTTCTCTAACATATCCCTTTAGTTTAAAAGGTTTTGGCAGTTCCGATGTAAGCTTGGGAAGAATTTTTCCAAGAAAATTAAACACATTGTTTTCCCATGTACCATCATATGTGATACGATCATTCCATCGAACATCATCTGATTTATGCGATTCATCCCTGTAATCCATAAAAATATTATCAAACACATCACGAACCACCAATCCATTTCCAAACATCATAAGTCCTGCCAGTGTTAATCCTTCAATACCTTTATTTCTGTCTTTTCTATATCCTCCAAGCATCTCAAGAAAATGTTTATCATCATAAGTGTTCCAAACATGATCTCCGTTTTCATTTTGAAATCTCATGCGATATGCACGAAGTGTATCAGAATCCACATCATCCATTGTATAATGTTCAATTACCATATCATCTACACCCTCTGCATTTTGATCACGGAACATCGCCCGAATCTCTGCGTTTGTACAATGATAATCCCCTTCATGATTTCTCTTAAATGCTCCTGTAAAGGGATTTGTTCCAACATATATTGGACGAGTCTGAAAATCGGCTCGCAAAACATGAATCACTATAAGGGTGATTGCGTCTTCTGTTACCAAAAATATATCTTCATCCTTTAAAATATTAATATTAACTTTGTCGGAATTAATAGTGTTCCACAAATCTTCTAACTGTTTAAACGGATTTTCCACGCCTTGAATAATAAAGCGTTCTTGTGGTTTATTTTTCTTCTTATTTTCATCCACACCGAGAATGATATAGCCGCCTTTCGTATTTGCAAAAGCAGAATAGGATTCATATACAGATTTCGGCACATTACTCTCTGCTTTCTTGCACTCTACATCTACCTTTTCGCCTTTATAAATTAACTGCTTTAATTCCTGCATATTCATGAAACATCACCTGCCCAATCACTGTAATCTACCATTACATTTACAAATCAAACCATACGCATGATAAAAATTCTAAACACTACTTTTTCCTCCTTATCCCACGCACCCAATAATATCCCCGATTCCATCCAGCCCTTCCCGTCTCACATACTCCTCCAGACCATCGATAATCTCCGTCGTCGCATAGGGATTGAAAAAATTTGCGGTTCCGACCGCCACCATCGTTGCGCCTGCCATAAGAAACTCGAGCGCATCTTCTGTATTCTGTATGCCGCCCATTCCAAGCACCGGAATCTTCACCGCCTTCGCTGTCTGGTAAACCATGCGCACTGCGACCGGTTTCACACAAGGACCAGACATACCGCCAGTGCGGTTTGCAAGGGCAAATGTCTTCTTTGCCACGTCGATCTTCATCCCCGTAAGCGTATTGATCAGGGAGACGCCATCCGCCCCGCCGGCTTCCACTGCCCGCGCCATCTCCGTGATATCCGTCACATTCGGACTCAATTTCATGATCACCGGCTGTTTTGCCTTTTCCTTCACCGCCCGCGTGATCTCCTCAGCACTCTTTGGATTCTGGCCAAAAGCAATGCCGCCCGCCTTTACATTCGGACAGGAAATATTGATCTC
>JAMPFC010000051.1 GCA_023664685.1 Roseburia sp.
CGTATCCGAGACCGAAACAGGTCAGGCATAAGCCAAGCACTGAAATCAATCCTTCAATCGTCAACATTCGCTTCAGCCCTCCTTTCCTTTCGATTCCCTTGTGGGTTTCTATGTAATCGGAGGGTCACAGTCCCTCCGGAGAGGGCTAACCGCCTACCATCATTGGTAGTCCCAAAGAAATATTATCACAAATTCGGATAGGTTACAACTGTTTTGTTTTTTTGCCGCTGACATTAAAGCGAAATGCTTGCAAACAGCAATCGTATAGTTTGTTATATATATAAGAAAAGTTATATTATTTGACTTTAGTCCTGTTTTTAAGCGAGGTGATTGAAAGATGAAAAACGAAATGGTATTTATCCTCTCTTTTTATAATGAAAAAGTATCACGGATGATAGTCGAGAAGTACGGGATTGAACCGCTTGCAGCTCTTAGAAAATTTCTTTTTTCTGAAACTTATCGAATGCTTATAGACGAAGAACTTGAAATGTGGGATTTTAGCCCATTTGGAATCTTTGATATGTGGGAAGCTGAGCAGATTACTGGAGATCCACGAAATTCTTTGTATTTAAGGAGGGATTGAGATGGGAAACGAAATGCTGTTTTTCATTTTTTTACTTGAAAATTATGCGGAATATAAAAATACCACGGGTGATGAAGTTTTGAGATTATGGGACAAATTGAAATTAACGGATTTTATATATGATATGTACGAGAGATATCATGCTGAACGGTTGGAAAATGCTTTTGAGGATATTGATAAGCTTGTGGAAGAAAAGGTTTCCTGATTATTGTATATAATTTTTGCTCGGAATGTTTGGTGTTGGGTAGCTGCATAAGTATTCCGTCATCTCAGATAATCAGCCAACTTGACAGAATGGACAAGTCTGCTATAATATAGTTAAGAAACCAAAGAGTGTTGTGCCGAAAAGGAGGAACAAAAATGAGAAAGGATATAGAACACTAACAAATGAAATTTCTTGCATCTTATTATTGATATGATATAGTATAGAAAAGGGAAAGCCAAAGAAGCGGCTCATCCCTGCTGTGATTTCTTCACCTATACATTTGCAATAGGCATGCCGTCACTATTGGGGTAGTGGCGGTTATTTTTTGCCCTTAAAGATTGTATGACACAATCCGCCGCCTTTACACTGGTATATATTTACACCACGCTCCGAGAATGAAATATCAGCCATCCGCAAGTTCCTCCAGTTCTTCCAGTGTTTTTACAACATTCCGCTCAGGGTGCTTTTCCATCTGCTCGATAGATTCCCTTAGAACTTTTGTATTAGATTCACTATAAAAAGGATCATTTTCCGCCGTGATTTCAAAAGGAATTTTTCTCTGCCTTACAACTGTCCGTGCATAAATATTAAATGCGGTAGATGCCGACATCCCAAACTCCGCACAAAGATTATCAAATTGTTTTTTAATGGTATCATCCAAGCGTACACTAATTGTAGACTGTCCCATCCCCGCTTGACAACCGGCGGATAAAGTGCGAGAATAAGAACGGTGTTTAGAATGACAATAAATTGCTACAAATTTATTGTATATTCTGGTCAGGTAAGGTGGCTGGATACAGTTTAGGGATCTGGTTCGGAAAACGATCATATTGTCAGGAGTGGTTATCGATATGAAATCTCAGTTTAAGCATTTTTTGAAAATTTTTGTGGCGGTGCTTGTCTTTGGGGTGCTTGTTGTCATGACAGGACAGACAGAGGCAGGGGCAGAGCCGAAATCGGAAAAGAAAATAAAATCTTTAAAAATAAATGTTTCTGGAGGCGAACTTCTTATCAATAAGAGGGAGACAAAGAAACTCAAAGTGAAGATCAAGCCCTCAAAAGGAATTGATAAAAAATTAAAGTGGAAGAGTTCAAAAAAATCAGTCGTTTCCGTGACGCAGAAGGGAAAGATCAAAGGGAAAAAATATGGCAGGGCGTATATTTCCGTGCGGGCGGAAGATGGTTCCGGGAAAAAGGCAAGAATCCGTGTGCGGGTAGGGAAAAAGGTATCCAAAGTGATCCTGCCATCGAAAAGTATGGAGCTGGATGTGGGGAAGACCGCCAGTATCCAAGCGCAGGTTTCTCCGGCAAATGCGACAAAAAGAAAAGTAAAATATCAGTCGTCCAATAAAAGTGTGGCGACGGTATCTTCCTCCGGTGTTGTCAGAGGAAAGGGAAAAGGAACTGCGACGATCACCGTTTCCAGTACGGATGGTTCCGGGAAAAAGGCGCTTTGCAAAGTGGCGGTAAAGATACCAACTAGTTTGATCCAGCTTGATGTTCAGAATGGGCAGCTTCGTCTGGAGGCCGGCACTTCCATTACGATAAACGCTGTGGTCAAACCAGATAATGCTTCCAATAAGAAAATCCATTATACGAGTACGAATCCGGCGGCAGCAAAAGTGTCTCAGTTAGGCGTCGTGACAGGCGTCAGCCCGGGGCTGACGACGATCCGGGTAGATGCGGCAGATGGCAGATCCTCTGCTAGCGTAGATGTGGAGGTGTATAAAGTGGAATTACAAAAGGAAAAACTGATCGCACACAGGGGCTTTAGTTCGGCGGCGCCGGAAAATACGACAGCGGCGTTTGAACTCGCAGTACAAAATGGGTTCTATGGCATTGAGTGTGATGTGCGGAAAACATATGATGGTGAGTTTGTGATTATGCATGATGCGGATCTGAACCGTATGTGCGGATACAATCTGAACATTGCCAATATGGATCTTGATCAGCTCAAACAGTATACGATCACTGCCGGAAGTAATATTGACTCCTATCCGGAGCTGACTGTGCCGGCGTTAGAGGAATATTTACAAATTTTGGAAAAGAGCGATACGGTTCATCCGTTTATTGAATTGAAAGAGGCGCTCACGGAGCCGGAATTAAAGGAGATTACGGAATTGGTAAAAAAATATGGACTGCTTGACCGGACTTATTTTATCAGTGTCCATAAATCAAATCTTCTTACACTAAAAACGATCTCCGGTGTGAATCAGGAATTTCTCCAGTATGTATATGGGGCGGAGAGTTCCAATAAGCTTGTGCCGGTGGATGACAGTGTGATCAGTTGGTGTATCAGCAATGCGATCGATCTGGATGCGAGGCATACGCTGATCACAGCCGATGAGGTGTCGCGGCTGCATGACAGCGGCAGGAAAGTGAATGTGTGGACAGTAAATGATGGCAAACGGGCTTATGAACTTGTAAAGGATTTTTGCGTGGATATGATAACGACAGAGTATTTCCTGCAGTCGTAGCCTATGAGAAAATCTTAGAAGAAAATTAAAAAAACTATTGACCAATGGTCATTTCTGTGATATATTGCATATTGTAATAGAAATGACTGTTGGTCATTTTGTGTAAAAGATATGAGCAAAGGGGGCAATACACATGAATAAGTTTGGGAAATTTGTTACGAAACACAAATACATCATACTTATCATTGGTATTCTGCTTCTCATTCCCTCTGTGATTGGAATGAGTTTGACGAGGATCAATTATGACGTTCTCAGTTACCTGCCGAATACGCTTGAGACCGTGGAAGGTCAGGATATCATGGTGGATGAGTTTGGCATGGGAGCATTTTCTATGGTGATCGTTGAGAATATGGAAAATAAGGACGTCGTAGCGTTGAAGGAAAAACTTCTGGATGTAGAACATGTGGAAAAGATCATCTGGTATGATTCGGTGGCAGATATTTCCCTCCCGACGGATATGCTGCCAAATGATCTGAAGGAGGCACTGTTTAAGGGAGATGCTACGATGATGATCGCCCTGTTCGATGATACGACCTCTTCGGATGACACGATGGAGGCTGTCACACAGATGAGGGAGACGGTGAAGGAACAGGCATTTATAAGCGGAATGTCCGGAATCGTAACCGATATTAAAAATCTGGCACTTGCGGAGATGCCGATTTACGTGACGATCGCAGCGATTCTTGCACTGCTTGTTTTGTTCTTTACGATGGATTCGCTTGTCACACCGGTTATTTTTCTGATCGGGATCGGTGTTTCGATTTTATATAATCTGGGAAGTAATATTTTTCTCGGAGAGATTTCATATATCACGCAGGCGTTGACCGCAGTATTACAGCTTGGTGTTACGATGGATTACTCCATCTTTCTTCTCGAGAGCTATCAGGCAAATAAGAGCCGCTTCGAGGGGGACAAAGAGCGGGCGATGGCACATGCTGTCGGAAATACATTTAAATCCGTTGTCAGCAGTTCAATCACAACGGTAGCGGGATTTGCGGCGCTGTGTTTTATGACCTTTACGCTCGGAAGGGATCTCGGGATCGTTATGGCAAAGGGAGTGGTCATCGGGGTTATCACATGTATTACGCTTCTTCCGGCGATGATCCTGATCTTTGACAAATGGATCGAAAAGACGACCCACCGAAATCTTTTTCCAAAGTTTGAGAAAACGAGTAAATTTATCACAAAATATTATCCGGCTGCGATCGTATTGTTTGTTGTGTTATTTGTTCCGGCGTATTATGGAAATCATCATGTAGATGTTTATTATAATATAGATAGTTCGCTTCCGGATACGTTGGAATCCGCAGTTGCCAATAAAAAACTGGACGAGACATTTAATATGAATAATATGCATGTCCTTTTGCTGAAAAATGGGATGTCGGTAAAAGAGAAAAATGCGATGCGGGAAGAGATCGAGAAGGTAGACGGTGTGCAGTGGGTTTTGGGAATCAACTCTTTTGTCGGCGCCAGTGTGCCGGAGGATATGATCCCGGATAAATACAAAAAGATGCTGATGAGCGATCATTACGAGCTGCAGTTTATCTGTTCGGATTATAAATCGGCGACGCAGGAGGTAAATGTACAGGTTGCCAAAATAAATGAAATTGTAAAAAAATACAGCAGTGAATCAATGGTCATTGGGGAAGCGCCGCTTATGAAAGATCTTGAAGACGTGACGGATGTAGATCTGGCGACGGTAAACTATTTATCAGTGGCGGCTATTTTCATCATCATCATGCTTACATTTAAGTCGATTTCGATGCCGGTCATTCTCGTGAGCGTGATCGAATTTGCAATATTTCTCAATATGTCAATCCCATATTATACCGGGGTGTCACTTCCGTTCGTGGCAAGCATCGTGATCGGGACGATACAGCTTGGCGCCACAGTGGATTACGCAATTCTTATGACGAACCGATATCATAAAGAGAGGGTCGTAAACCGCAAGACGAAAAAAGAGGCAGTAACGATCGCACACAGGACTTCGATCAAATCGATCATCATAAGCGGTTTGAGTTTCTTTGCGGTCACGGTCGGAGTATCGCTTTACTCCAATATTGATATGATCAGCTCGATCTGTACGCTGCTTGCAAGAGGGGCTGTCATAAGTACGGTTTCTGTCGTATGTATCCTTCCGGCACTGCTCACCGTATTTGATAAGGTGATCTGCAAGACGACGTGGGATATGAGGAAAATAGATTATTAAATGATTGATGCGGCGATCAGACGCAAACTCGTTATGCGCAATAAACAGCGCAGGAAAGGAGATCAACATGAATAGAAAATTAAAACGAATGGGAAAAACAATCGTATCCGGACTGGTGATCACAGGGCTTGTTTTGGGAAATGGTGCTTTTATCCAAGCGGAACAGATCACAAAGGAGGAATCCGTATATGTCAGTGCGGACGCAGATGGAACTGCGACGAAGATCACAGTATCCGACTGGCTGAAAAATGCCGGAATCAATGGAACGCTGAATGATAAGTCGACGTTGAAGGATATTAAAAATGTAAAAGGTGATGAGACTTTTGAGCAGAAGGGCGACGGTCTGGCATGGAGTGCCGGTGCAGATGATATTTATTATCAGGGAACGACGGATAAGGAACTGCCGGTCAGTGTGAAGATTTCTTATAAACTGGATGGGACGGAGATGTCTGCGGAGGAAATCGCCGGAAAAAGCGGAAAAGTCACGATTACAGTATCTTACACCAATCACCGGAAGGTGAAAAAGGAAATCAACGGAGAGAAGAAGGAGTTGTATACGCCATTTTTGATGGCGACAGGCCTTATCCTTCCGACAGAGAAATTTTCTGAGGTGGAGATCGACCACGGACGGATCATCAATGAAGGCTCGAACAATATCGTTGTAGGCTTTGGTGTTCCGGGGATGGCGGACAGTCTTGAGGTAAGTGATGAGATCGCCGAGAAAATGCCGGAGGAATTTACCGTGACAGCAGAGGTGACAGACTTTTCGATGGGAAATACGATCACATATGCAAGCGCGGGTATTCTTTCCGAGTTGGAGATTGAGGATGACGATACTTTTTCGGAGTTAGAGGATGATATCGAGAAGCTTGTGGATTCCTCGGAGGAACTTGCGAAAGGGTCTGGTAAATTGTCAGATCTGATGGCGGAATTGAAGGATAAGTTCGATGAGTATGCAGACGGAGAGAAACAACTCAATACCGGAATCAATACATTGGCAAAAAGTGGAAAGAAACTCAGCAAAGGAGTAAAGGACTACACAAAGGGCGCCAGTGACCTTGCCGGGGGTGCAAAGGCTTATGTAAATGGTGCAAAGCAGATCACATCCGGAAATACAACGCTTTACAATGCGGTGAAGGATATGCCGGGGAGTTATAAAGAATTTTCAGATGGAATCAAAGCCTATACAGCCGGAGTGGATCAACTGGCAAATAAGGAGACCGGGGATGCCTTGAAGTCCGGTGCGGCAAGCATCTCTGCCGGCATTGATACACTGAATACGAGCTTGTCTACTCTGGAGACTTCGTATGAAAATTATGAAACCCTGATCACAGCGATCAAGGCACAGGCGTCGCAGATCGAGGATGAGACACAGAAGGCAACGCTTCTTGCTTATGCGGACAGTTTAAAACAACTGGCGGATGGACAAAAGGCAAGCGTGTCTGCGCTTGTGAGTGCGACAGGAGCCGAGAGCGCCTTGAAGACAGGGGCAGATCAGCTTTCCGAGGGCGTCGGGAAGATGGTAGAGGGAGCAGCAAATATTGCAGTCAATTCAGAGGCGTTACGCTTGGCAGACGGGACGATGACAGAAAGTATCAATGCGCTTGTGGAAAATGTCCAGAAATTAAAAGAGGGCGGGGAAAAGCTCAGTAAGAATGATCAGGCGCTTCTTACCGGTGCAAAGAAGCTGCAAAAAGCGGGAAAAACCCTAAACTCAGGAAGTAAAAAGCTGATCAAGGGAGTTGGCAAACTGAAAAAGGGAAGCAATACGTTAAACAAAGCGACCGGAAAAGTGGCGGATGGAATCGGACAGCTGGGAGAAGGAGCAAAGAAAATCGCAGACGGAATGAACCAGTTTGACAAAGAGGGGATTCAGGAAATCAATAAGATGTATGAGGAAGATTTTGCAGACCTGAAAGACAGATTGTCGGCCCTTTTGGACATTTCCAAAGAGTATACGAATTTCTCAGGGATCGGTGATGGAATGGATGGCGACGTCAAATTTATCATTGAGACAGCAGAGGTCGGAAAAGAAGAGTAGGTATCAGAGTTTTTGGAAAATAGATAAGGAGTGAGTGCGTTGGGGAGACTGGATGAAAAGAAACGGAAAAAGAGGGCGGATTTGTTGAATGCTGCCTATGAATTATTTACTTCTCAGGGTATCTTTGACACTTCGATTTCAGATATCGTGAATAAGGCTGAGATGGCAAAGGGAACTTTTTATCTTTATTTTAAAGATAAATACGAGATCCGGACGGAACTGGTCACGCAGAAGGCAGGAGAATTATTTTCTGTGGTGCGGGAAAAAATGCAAAATGAGCATGACGGAAGTTTGGAGGAGACGGTGATCCATCTTGTCGATATCATTATTGATGAACTGGACGCTGACAAGACGCTCTTAGAATTTATTGCGAAAAATCTCCGGTGGGGTATTTTCCATCAAGTTTTTCTGGAGGGGAAAAATGAGGTGTCGGAAAGCTTTTTTGACTGGTATTCTTCCCTTGTTAAAGCTTCCGGGCGAAAGTTCCGTAACCATGAACTGATGATATATACGATCGTGGAGTTAGTAAATTCGACCTGTTATAATGTCATTTTGTATAATGAGCCGGTGGGACTTTCGGAGTTGAAGGAGGAATTGTTCCAGATCATTCCGGTGATCATAAAAAACCAAGAGGTCATCTAAAAGTGGATTCTCATGGAAAAACGAGATTATACATTGCTTTTTTAGCCATAATCGCTTATACTTAGGATATTGGATCAGTCCGGCGCAGCCGGGTGGAAAGGTTTGGTAAATGTATGGTTTCGACAATGACGATGATACTTATGGTAGCCTGTGTACTTGTAGGGATTGCGGTACTGGCAATCCCTTATCTTATGATAAACCGGCGTTCCAGTAAGCTGGAGACGGGGCTGCCCGGTGCGGTCGGATATGGATTTTTGGGATATATCTGGCAGTACATCATATACATGTTTTTGGGGCTGTTTGTGATGCGGATGCCGCTTTGGCAAAGTATGAATAAAGCAGTTTCGGAGTTTCTTGTAAATCTCCTTTTGACGCTTGTCACGACAGGATGTACAGCGGCTAGTCTGTACTGGGGGCTGTACCTGACGAACCAGAAGCGGATTTCCATATACCGGAGTGCTGCTGTGGGGATTGGGTATTCTCTTGGAAAAATAGGAATGGATCTGATCTATCCTTATTTATACAGTGTTTATTTTTCCTTTCAGATCAATTCCAGAACATTTCATGCGGACGAGGAGATAAAGAGTTCGATTCTTTCGACGACAAATGGACAGTTGATATCCGGTACTTACAAATGCATCCTTATGTTTGTGATCATATTTGCGATCACTCTTGTTATGGGGCATTATTATATCAGTCAAAATAAAAAGATGACATGGCTCTCGGTTCTGGTCAGTTATGAGATCATCATGCTGTTAAATGTCATTTTGAGATATGTGACAGGCGGGGCATATGACGTTGTGTTTATGATCCTGTTTACGGTAATTGCAGCGGCAGGCGGACTGATCTTATATCGTTGGTTTGCGACCGGGGAGGTTGAGAAAAATCCGCTCGTCATCATAAATGCGATGAGGGCAAAATCCGGAAAGTAAGGTGTGTGTGATGGAATCAAAGGATAAGCCAGACTGCCGGCTGAACCGGCAGTTTGATTTTTTTCGGGAAATCGATAAGGAGAAGGAAATAGAGAGGCGCACATGGTTGAGCAGTGGGAAGCGCCGGGAAAATGACGCCGAGCATGCGTGGCATATGGCGGTCATGGCAGTCCTTCTCAGCGAATATGCGAATGAAACGATCGATGTGCTGCGGACGGTGACAATGATACTCATTCATGATATCGTCGAGGTCGATGCGGGAGACACGTTTGCTTATGATGAGGCGGGGAAAGAAACACAGCGCGAGCGGGAGGTAAAGGCGGCGGAAAGGCTGTTTGGCATTCTGCCGGAAGATCAGGCGCAAAAATTCAGGGAACTCTGGGAAGAGTTTGAAGCGCAGGAGACGCCGGAGGCAAAATTTGCCCGCACGATGGATAATATCCAGCCGCTTATGTTAAATGATGCGACGGAGGGAAAAGTATGGCGCGAGCATGGAATCCATCTCTCACAGGTTCTCGGGCGCAACGAGAGGACAGAGGACGGGTCGTCTGCTCTCTGGGAATATGCGTATGAGAAGCTGATCCGTCCGAACGTGGAAAAAGGAAATTTGTTATCATGAGTATGAGGCTTGATAAATACTTGTCAGATTATACCGGATTGACCCGCTCGCAGGCAAAAAAGGCAGTCAGGGAATGCCGCGTGGCGGTAAATGGGATCGTGTCAAAAAAGGGGGAAGACCGGGTAGAAGTTTCGGATGTTGTTTTTCTTGACGGAAAGCAGATTTATGCGGAAGAATATCAGTATATCATGCTGAATAAACCCGCCGGATTGGTCTCAGCCACGGTGGATGACAATGATGAGACGGTTGTAGAATACATAAGAAAGCAGGAGCCTGCCGGACAGGAAAAACCGGATGGCGGGGAAGTGTTTCTGGCAAAGGATTTGTTCCCGGCGGGGCGGCTCGACAAGGACACAGAGGGGCTTCTCATTTTGACCAATGACGGGAAACTGGCACACCGGCTGCTTTCTCCGAGAAAGCATGTAGATAAAACGTATTTTGTCCGGTTGGATACCCCGCTCGGTGAGACAGACCGTATTCGGATAAAAGAGGGGCTTGATATCGGGGAAAAAAGGAATACCCGGCCGGCAGAACTTGAAATCCTGTCGGAGACGGAGGCTTATCTGACAATCACAGAGGGGAAGTTCCATCAGGTGAAACGGATGTTTGCCAGTTTAGGAAAAAAGGTGGTTTATCTAAAACGCATCCGGATGGGAAGCCTGAAACTGGATGAGACGCTTAAGCCGGGGGGCTGGCGGTTTTTGACGGAAGAGGAGGTTCATGCGCTTCGGGCGCATACCGGAAAGGATTGAGAGTATCTGGGGAGTAAGGATCATTTTGTGAGAGGGTTCGGTGAATATGGCGAAAAAGAAATATTATGCAGTGAAGAAGGGAAAGACGCCGGGCGTTTATCTGACTTGGGAAGATTGTAAGGCTCAGGTAGACGGTTTTTCGGGCGCAGAGTATAAAGGATTTTCAACCGAGGAGGAGGCGTTTGCGTATGCTGGGGTGGAAAAGCCCTGCGAGGGAGATTCCGGGGAGGATCAGAATCGCAGCAGGGAGAAGCTCCAGATCAAAGCGGGTGATGCGGTGGCATATGTGGATGGCAGCTATAATGCAGCGACCGGCGATTACAGCTGCGGCGTTGTATTTATGACAGAGACAGAAGAATTTCAGCTGGCAGAACGCGGCGGGGACAAGGAGCTTGCCTTGATGCGGAATGTGGCGGGCGAGATCATGGGTGCGCAGCTTGCGATGAAAAAGGCGGTTGAAATGGGGGTAAAGAGGCTCAGCATTTATCACGATTATGAGGGGATTGCGGCATGGTGCCTCGGGAAATGGAAAACAAATAAGGAGGGTACGAGGGCGTACCGGGCGTATTTTGATTCGCTCAAGGATCAGCTTGAAATTCAGTTTGTAAAGGTTACGGGTCATTCCGGGGATGCGTACAATGACCTTGCAGATGAACTGGCGAAGAGTGTGATCTTTTATGATAAAAAGCGCAAAAAGGATGTGGAATAAATGAAAAATGTATTGAGTGGTTTGACGACCAAAAAACATGAAAACGGTGAGAGCGTAGACGTTTTTAGTGTCAGCGAGGCGGAGATGCTGCTTCCACAGACAAGCGATCATCTGGATATTGAACAGCAGTACCGGCAGATCATATTTTTTTATGAGGCTGGGATCCAACAGGTGACAGCCAAGTTGGAAATATTGAATAAAGAGTTCCAGTACTGCAATGACCGAAATCCGATCGAGAATATAAAGAGCAGGGTAAAATCTTCGGAAAGTATCGTGGAGAAGATGAAGAAGAAAGGGCTTCCACTCACGATCAGCTGCATGATGAACAATATTTATGATATCGCCGGAGTGCGTGTCGTGTGTCCGTTTATCACGGATGTATATCATGTGGCGAGAATGCTTATGAACCAGACGGATGTGGAAGTGCTGCGCATAAAAGATTATATTGAGACGCCGAAAGAGAACGGATACCGGAGCCTTCACCTGATCCTGATGGTGGACGTCTTTTTCTCTGACCAGATGAGAAAGGTGCCGATCGAGCTTCAACTGCGGACGATCGCAATGAATTTCTGGGCAAGTACGGAGCATCAGCTTCGTTACAAAAAGCATGCAGAGTTTACCCCGGATATGCATAAGCAGCTCAAGCGGTGTGCTGACCTGATGGCAAGGGCTGACCGGAAGATGCAGCGATTGGCGGAAAATCTGAGTGTGCAGTAGTTTTGTCTGGGAAGTGTGCTGATGGCATAAAAAGAGCAAAATAGCTAGGCGGGAGTAAGAACGAGAGGGCGTAACATCCGTGAAAAACTTTCCACAGGCGTTTTTTGCCTGTGCTTGTTTTGAACGGATATTACGCCCCCTCGTTCTCTTCCCCCTCTTTCTTACCTCTGCCTCGCTTCCTTACAAAACGTCATCTGCGAACTGACACCAGTTTTTCCGCGGTGTTCTGCCTTTGTGTAGATGCCGCCATAACGTTTGACTGGACTGTCCTTTTCTTTGTCGATGAGGTCATCCGGCTGCAAGATGTGTGCCTTGAGATTGTCCGAAAGCTGAGTCTCTAAGATGTGCATGACTTCATTTTTCAGCTTTTCGTCTTCGACCGGGAAGAGGATTTCTACACGTTTATCCAGATTTCTCGGCATCCAGTCAGCACTTCCCATATAAATTTCCGGGGTTCCGTCATTTTCAAAATAAAAGATCCGCGAATGCTCAAGGAAGGTGCCGACGATGGAACGGACATGGATCGTCTCACTCATTCCTTTGACGCCTTGTTTCAGACAGCAGATTCCCCGCACGATCAGTTCAATTTCAACGCCTGCGGCGGACGCCTCATACAATGCTTCAATGATTCCGGCGTCGCAGAGGGAATTCATTTTGGCGATGATCTTTGCCGGTTTGCCATTTTGGGCATTGTCACGTTCCCGGTCGATCAGGGAGATAAATTTATTTCTTAGCCAGAGAGGTGCGAGTGCGAGTTTGTTCCAGACAAGCGGTTCGGAGTACCCCGACAGCATATTAAATACAGCGGTGGCGTCTTCACCATACGGACGTTTACAGGTAAACATGCCCATGTCGGTGTAGAGTTTGGCGGTGGAATCATTGTAGTTTCCGGTGCCAAGATGTACATACCGTCGGATGCCATCCTCCTCCCTGCGCACAATCAGCGTGATCTTACTGTGGGTTTTTAACCCGACCAGACCGTAAATAACGTGGCATCCGGCTTTTTCCAGTTTGCGCGCCCAGACAATATTATTTTCTTCGTCAAAGCGCGCCTTTAGTTCGACAAGCACCGTTACCTGTTTGCCATTTTCTGCCGCAAGGGCGAGCGAGGCGATGATCGGTGAGTTGCTGCTGACGCGGTAAAGAGTCTGCTTAATGGCGAGGACATCGGGGTCTTTTGCCGCATACCGGACAAAATTTACGACAGGGTCAAAGGTCTCATAAGGATGATGCAGGAGAATATCGCCCTCTCGGATCTGCTCAAACAGATCACGCTCCATGTCGAGATTTTTGGGCGGCTGCGGCTGGAAGGGGATATCTTTCAGATGTTCATAGCCCTCCATACAATATACTTTCATGAGAAAGGTGAGATCAAGCGGCCCGCTTATTTTGAAAATATCGCTTTCGGATACCATAAGTTCTTTTTTTAGGATTTTCAGGAGACGTTTATCAATGCCATTTTCTACTTCGAGACGGATGGCTTCGCCCCACTGCCTTTTTTTCAACTGTCTTTCGATTTCGATAAGCAGATCAGCCGCCTCGTCTTCGTCGATCGAGAGGTCGGCATTTCTCATGACACGGTAAGGGGTGGCGGCGAGTACTTTATAATTTAAAAAGAGTTTCTGTATATTTTTTTCAATCACCTGTTCAAGAAGGATGATGGAAGTCTCCTCCTCTTTTTCAGAAGGGATGGGTACGATCCTCGGAAGCACAGAGGGAACCTGAACCGTGGCAAAGTCGATGGTGTCCTTGTTCTTTTTATCCATAAGCAGCGCTGCGATATTCAGCGACTTGTTGCGGATCAGTGGAAATGGGCGGGAAGAATCTACTGCCATCGGGGTAAGTACCGGGTAAACTTCTTTTAAAAAATAATTGTCCACAAAAGAAGCCTGCTCCTTTGTCAGATTTTCGTACTGTGTGACGATCTTTAATCCCTTTCGTTTGAGGGAGGGCAGAAAAGACCGGTTATATGTGTTATATTGTTCTTCCACCAGTTCGTGGGTTCCTTTGGAGATCGCCTCAAGCTGCTCTTTCGGGGTGAGGCCTGCAATGTCTTTTTTTGTGTACTTCGCGTGAACCATATCTTTTAGCGAAGCTACGCGGATCATAAAAAATTCGTCGAGATTGGAAGCTGTGATGCTCAGAAACTTCAGTCGCTCCATGAGAGGGATGGATTTATCCCTAGCTTCAGAGAGGACGCGGTAATTGAATCCGAGCCAGCTCAGTTCCCTGTTGTAAAATTTGCTCATATATTCATTCCTCATTTCTTTGCGTTCTATATTTTTGTGTTCTATTTCTTCTTTTTCAGGACAGGGCGGATGCCAAATGCCTCTTCAAAAACATCTGCCTTTCTGCGGAACAGTCCTTTTTCCAGAGTGATATCTGCCATTGTGTGCGCTACGATGTGAAGAGAATTTTCATGCAGGGACACGCTGACGCGCTTGATCTTCTGGGAGTTGCTCTTGTCAAGGACATTCGCCAGTTTGAGGATGGCGCACAATTTAACGATGGTGATGTATTCATCCTCAGAAATTTCATCCTCGATTTCATCATAAGGAGGGAAATAGGAACTGTTGTAGCGGACGATATTTGCGACAATAACCCGTTCCTGATGGGAGATACCGATGATTTCTGTACTCATGATGATCTTGTAGGAATTTTCCCGCGTCTGTGCCATATTTACATAAGCACCGCAGCTATGCAGGATGACGCCGATCTGCAGCAGGAGACGTTCTCTTTTCCCGAGACCGTGGAGTTTGCGGATGCTGTCAAAGATTTCCGTGGCGAGATATCCGATATTTTCGATGTGTTCCATATTAACATGGTATTTGGCAGCGATATTTTTTGCAGTCGTAAGGATATCCTGCGTGAAATCATGTCCGGACAAAAGGCGTACTTTCTTTTCTGCATACTCAGCCACCATGCTGTCGCACAGGTTGATCGCTGACAGATAGAGGTCGTCGCATTTGGTGAGGGAAGCGATCTTCCGGAAAAGAAGGAGGGTGGGGATGATCAGCTCACTGTGGCCGGATAGGAGCTTGTCCGCCGGTTTGAGTTTTGAAAAATCTTTCCGCGAGATCAGGCCGGTAAAGTTTTCGCGGTCTTTCATCAGGCGGTGTTTGAGTTCGGGAATGTTTGTCCCCACTGCGATGATATGCCTTATTTTTGTATCTTGAAGATACATCCGGCAAAATTCCGTAAGGTCTTTGTCCATGTATTCGGAGATCAAATCGCTGAAATCAAAGATTTCTGTCTCCATTGTGTGAAGCAGCTCATGGATCCGCGCCGCGCCGAGCTTGAGGTTTTGCGTGAGTTCAAGAGTTCCGTGGTTGAACAGGGATAACTGCACATTTCCTGCACCCATATCTACGATCAGGGAACCCTCTTCGATCATTTCATTAAATTTCGTCTCTTTGAGGGAAATCGCCTTGTAATACAAAAAGCGTTCCTCGCTGTTGCTCAGTATCCGGATCTTTATGTCAGCTTGAAGTTTGATCTGATCCAGAACGACGAGCTTATTTGACGCTTCACGCAGGGCGTCTGTTCCATAAGCATGGTAGGAGGAGACCTGATATTCTCCCATTATTTTTTTGAAATCCTTTAATACCCGGCACATTTCGGATATTGTTTTGTAGGAAATAACGCCTTTTGTGTATATTTCGGTACCAAGAGATAATTTGTGCCTCAGATGCGTCAGTTCAATGATACCATGCGATTTTGATACCTCAAATATTTTCATCGCAAGTTCATGCGAGCCGACGTCAACGGCAGCGTAAGTAGTGATTGCCATAACGGATCTTTATGTTCTCCTTTCTGGGCAGCGCCCCATTTTTTTTCAACCGGTATATATTACCTATATTGTACTATTATTTTATGAAAAACTCTAGTATTTATTGCAAAGATTTCAATAATATTATAGAATAGAAAAGGTCAGGACACAGTATTTGAACGGGATTGGAGAAGCAGGATGAAGACGAGTGATTTTTATTTTGAGCTTCCGAAGGAGCAGATCGCACAAGATCCGCTTTCTGACCGGAGTTCGTCGAGACTTATGGTTCTTCACAAAAAGACCGGCGGGATCGAACACAGAAAATTTACGGATATTGTGGAGTATCTGAACGAGGGGGACTGCCTTGTCAGAAATAATACGAAGGTCATTCCGGCGAGATTGTTTGGCACGAGGGAGGATACGGGAGCTGTTATTGAACTTCTTCTTTTGAAGCGCCGCAGCGATGAGGTATGGGAAACGCTTGTCAAACCGGGCAAGAAAGCGAGAACCGGGGCGAAGATTTCCTTTGGGGATGGCGTATTGAAGGGAGAGATCACAGAGGTTTTGGAGGATGGGAACCGGCTGATCCGCTTTTCTTATGAGGGGATTTTTGAGGAAATCCTAGATGAGCTTGGCCAGATGCCTCTGCCGCCATATATTACCCACAAACTGGAGGATAAGAACCGCTATCAGACTGTGTATGCCAGATATGACGGTTCGGCGGCGGCGCCGACAGCAGGGCTTCATTTTACGGAGGAACTGTTCGGCAAACTGGAGAAGAAGGGGGTTATCGTAGCCAATGTAACTCTTCATGTGGGGCTTGGCACATTCCGGCCGGTGAAGGTAGAGGATGTGAGCAGGCATCATATGCATTCGGAACATTATTTTATTGAGCCTGCTGAGGCCGAGAAGATAAACCGGGCGAAAAAAAATGGCGGGCAGATCGTCTGTGTGGGGACGACGAGCTGCCGGACGATCGAGTCGGCGGCCGGGCGGGACGGTTTACTGGCGCCGGTGGAGGAAAATACAGAAATTTTCATCTATCCGGGATATCGGTTTAAGATCATGGATGAGCTGATCACGAATTTCCATCTTCCGGAATCTACGCTCTTGATGCTCGTGTCTGCCCTTGCGGGAAAGGATTTTATACTGCGTGCTTACGAAGAGGCAGTGCGTGAAGGATATCGGTTTTTTAGTTTTGGTGATGCGATGTTTATTACTGACTGACTGAATGGAGGAATGAATGTATGCGTGATAAGAAATTATTATTTATTTATAATCCATGTGCCGGAAAAGGAACGATGAAAAATAAACTTTCGGATGTGGTTGAGACATTTATGAAAGCAGAATATGAGGTGACGGTCTATGCGACCCAGCGTGAGGAGGAGGCGACTGAGATCGTGCTTGAGACAGGAAAAAATTATGACCGCATCGTGTGTTCCGGCGGGGATGGGACGTTGCATGAGGTGACGCAGGGAATGATGCAGATGCCGCCGGAAGACCGGCCGGTGTGCGGTTATATTCCGACCGGGACGGTAAATGATTTTGCCAGAGGGCTAAAACTTCCGATGCGGGTAAAACTTGCCGCCGCAGTATCGGCGAAGGATAACATCAAACCGGTGGATATCGGTCTTATGAATGGGCGCTGTTTTACATACGTGGCTGCGTTCGGGGCATTTACGTCCGTATCCTATGAGACGCCGCAGGCATTTAAGAACCTGTTGGGAAAAACGGCGTATATCCTGCAGGGAATGGCGCAACTTGGCAATATCAAGGAATATCATGCAAAGATCGAGACGGATCATGGAAGCATAGAAGATGACTTTATATTTGGAATGGTCAGCAATGCAAAGAGCATCGGCGGATTTTCCTTCTTTAAAAAAGGAAAGGTTTCATTAAATGACGGTCTTTTTGAAGGGGTATTTATCCGCAAGCCGAAGAATCCGGCGGAATTGCAGGCAGTACTAAATTCGTTTGTGACACTGATGCCAAACGAGCAGATTCTTGGCTTTCACAGCAGAAAGTTTATCATCTCTTCGGAGGAAGAGATTCCGTATACGCTCGACGGGGAAAATGGCGGCAGTTTTGAGAAAACGGAAATCGAATGCTGCCATAAAGCGATTGATTATGTATGGGGATGATCTTCGTTCTCGCCCTCGTTTTAAAATGACTTATTTTTGTCAATGTTTGGTCAAGAAACTGCCAAACTCATTTTGTATACTTTGACTTGTAAATCGAAATTAGTAATTTTTAACAGGCACGAAAATGTGTGTAAATGGAGGAAGAATAATATGACAAGATTTTTAAAGAAAATGTGTATCGGGGCATGTGGCCTTATGATCGTTCCGATGATCGCTGCAGCAGCACCCGAAGCAAATGCAGCAAACACAGCAAATGCAACCCTCAAAGCAGTAACACCGTTAGCAGCGGCAGAAGCAGTTGTAGAGACGCCGGAGATCACGATACCGGCAGGAACTACGTTTAAGTCTGCGATACCGGATGAGAATTTCCGTAAATTCGTAAACAAAACGATTTTTGCAGAGGAACTTAAGGATGACGACAGCTTTACAAAAGAGACGCTGGCAGAACTCCAGAATTATACCGAAGTACTGGATGTGAGCGGTGAGAGTATCGTAAACTTAAAAGGAATCGAGTATTTTACCGGAATCACGGAATTGAATGTTTCCTATAATAATCTTCAGAGCCTTGATCTCTCCGATTTGAAGAACCTGAAAAAAGTTAATGCTTCTTATAATGACTTAACTCAGTTCACTTATGCGAATGACGCAGTTTTTACCGAGATCGATCTTAGCAACAACAATCTGACGATACTGAGTCTGGCGGGAATCGTCACGGTAGAGAAGTTAGATTGCAGCAATAATAAACTGACGATGCTGAATGTGGCAGGGCTTTACAATATGACATCACTGGACTGCAGCGATAATGAACTGACTTCATTGGCAGTGGATGGTCTGGTAGGACTGGAGAGGCTTTACTGCGACGGGAATGCGCTTTTGAGCCTCAATGTTTCAACACTTAAGAACCTTAAGATTCTTGAGAACAGAAAAAGTGTGATCACGCTGAAAGTGCAGGCAGTTGGAACGGACTGCGGCGTTGTGCTTCCGGTGGGGGCAGTGAAACCGACAAATATTTCCAATAATGGTGCTTATAATGCGACAAACAATGCGATCGTATGGGATAAAGTTACAGGTGTTCCGGCTTCTTTCACATATACGTATGTGATCCCCGGCACGCTCCAAAGTGTGACCGTTACGGTAAATGTCGATAAGACGGATTTTGTCGATAAGTCGCTTACACTTGGAAAAGTAGAGACATTGACAACAGCAAGTTCCGCATACAATAAGGTGAAGCTGACATGGAGCGGCGTAGACGGTGCGACCGGATACCGGGTTTACCGTTCCACATCGAAGACCAGTGGATTTACAAAAATTAAATCCATCACCTCAAACTCAAAAGTTACGTATACGAACTCGGGAGTTTCATGCGGCACGACGTATTATTATAAAGTCCGTGCTTACCGCCTGATCGATGGAAATTATTATTTTGGTGAGTATTCCCCTGTCGTATCCGGCAAACCGGTTCCGGCGAAACCAACTTCTGTCAGCGTGGCAAAGGCATCAAAGAAAAAGGTTAAAGTATCATGGAACAAAGTAACAGGTGCTTCAGGATATCGAATCTATCGTTCCAAGTCAAAAACGACCGGATTTTCTAAGATCAAAACGGTTACTTCCGGGTCAAAACTGACGTATACGAAGAAAACTACAAGAAATGTGAAGTATTATTATAAGGTTCGTGCGTATACAACGGTGAACGGAAAGCGGGTATGGGGAGCTTACTCCGCTGTAAAGGCAAAGACGCTGAAATAACAAGTTTCATTTCTTCTCAATCATATAAATGTTACAAAAGGAGTCCTCCCGGATTTGCAGGCGGGAGGGCTTTCTTTTGTTAGGTTAAGTCGGTGGTTGTGGTTTTGGTATGTTGGCTTTGGAAACAGCGTAGGGAGGGGGAAGTTGTTGTTTGTGCGTCTGCTTGCCAAAATGGGGATTTCTTGGTATACTAAAAAATATTTAAACTAATCGGGGATGCTGTCCGGCAAACTAGTACAGCGAAAATTAAGTCTTTGATATATTCACGCAGGATAATTGTTCAGATGCAAGGAAGAAAATCGGCGGTGTAGCGGTGGCTACAGCTAGATTTTCTGACATGGCAGCTGAGCAATTAGACAAGTGAAGATGTCAGTTACTTAATATTCGTTGTACTAGTCGGGGACGCTGTCCGGTTCATACAACCAAAAGGAGGAGACTGCATTGGAAAAGGAACTTGTCATCGTATTGGATTTTGGGGGTCAGTATAACCAGTTGATCGCCAGACGTGTCAGAGAGTGTAACGTGTACTGTGAGGTACATCCGTATACGCTGAGTCTGGAGCAGATCAAGGAGATGAATCCGAAAGGAATTATTTTTACGGGAGGCCCGAATAGTGTATATGGTGAGGAGTCACCGAGGTATCCGAAGGAGATTTTTGAACTTGGCATCCCAATTCTTGGAATCTGCTATGGCTCTCAGGTAATGGCATATACTCTGGGAGGAAAAGTAGAGCCGGCGCCAGTCAGTGAGTACGGAAAGACAGAAGTGACGGTTGAACGCTCGTCTCTTCTTTTTGGAGACGTCAGTGAGAAAACGGTCTGCTGGATGAGCCATACGGATTATATCGCCGAGGCTCCGGCAGGTTTCCGGGTATGTGCGACGACGCCGGTCTGTCCGGTGGCGGCGATGGAGATGCCGGAAAAGAGGCTCTATGCGACCCAGTTCCATCCCGAGGTAATGCATACCAAAGAGGGAATGAAAATGCTCTCCAATTTTGTATATAAAGTATGTAACTGCAGCGGCGACTGGAAAATGTCCTCATTTGTAGAGGATACGATAAAATCTGTGCGTGAAAAGGTCGGGGACGGGCGGGTGCTTTGCGCCCTTTCCGGTGGCGTGGATTCTTCTGTGGCTGCGGTTCTTCTTTCCAAAGCGATTGGCAAACAGTTGACATGTGTCTTTGTGGATCAGGGCCTTTTGCGAAAAAATGAAGGTGATGAGGTTGAAAAAGTATTCGGGCCGGAAGGGCCATATGATCTGAATTTTATCCGGGTGAACTGTCAGGAGCGTTTTTATGAAAAATTGGCGGGGGTTACAGAGCCGGAGCAGAAGCGCAAGATCATCGGCGAGGAGTTTATCCGTGTCTTTGAAGAGGAAGCAAAGAAGATTGGCGCTGTGGATTTTCTCGTACAGGGAACGATCTACCCGGACGTGATTGAGTCCGGCCTCGGCAAATCAGCGGTCATAAAGTCCCACCACAATGTCGGCGGTCTTCCGGATTGCGTGGATTTTAAAGAAATCATCGAGCCTCTCCGCCTTCTTTTTAAAGACGAGGTAAGAAAGGCGGGCAGGGAACTTGGAATCCCCGACTATCTCGTGAACCGCCAGCCATTTCCGGGTCCCGGTCTCGGAATCCGCATCGTCGGCGAAGTGACCGCAGAGAAAGTGCGCATCGTGCAGGATGCGGATGCAATCTACCGTGAAGAAATCGCAAACGCCGGTATCGAGGGACTCGGCCAGTATTTTGCGGCACTCACCAATATGCGTTCGGTCGGCGTGATGGGGGATGGCAGGACATATGATTATGCAGTGGCGCTCCGTGCAGTGAATACAACAGATTTCATGACCGCAGAGTGTTCAGAGATTCCCTTCGAGGTGCTGCAGAAGGTGATGAACCGGATCATCAATGAGGTGAAGGGGGTCAACCGGGTCATGTATGATCT
>JAMPFC010000052.1 GCA_023664685.1 Roseburia sp.
TTGACAGACTTCCAGATTTCGCCCTGCTTGTCCACAAAAAAGTGCGCCCCGGCAGGTCTCGTGTTTGATGTTGCAAAATAAACCGCATTGTTCTTTGCGGTGTCCTTTTTGTTGCCTGTGTAATGGATCACGATGTAATACACGTTTTTTCTGTTGCGCACCGCACCATAGCTGATGCTCTTGGCCAGTTTCTTATTGATCTTGATATCTGCCATCTCACCATACCTCCTTTTTCTGCTCTATGTCTATGTAATTCGCCACCATGTTCCACACTGCCGATATCCCGGCTGCTGTGCCGGCGATCAGCATCGGACGGATTACCGCCTTGGCGGTTGTGAAATCCGTTATCATCATCAGTCTGTTGATGTCAAACGCCCCTGACGCCAGAAACGCTTGGACAAACGTCTTGCCTGCCCGTTTCCCTACATCTTTCCAGTCGATCTTTCTCATCATGTTTCATCCTCCTCATCTAGCTCCTCTGGCATATCCAGAAGAGTATTGTATAGTTTTGTTGCTACATCATTTCCACCAAGTTTGTGATAAGCTTCATACATTCTCTTGATGGATTCTTTTGCATAAATGGGACAATGTTCTCTGTCCTGATACTTATTATAATTTTGTACAATGTTCTCTCTTAAGAGGCTTTGTACTCCTTCTGCAATCGCATCATTTTTTCGTTGTTCTTCCGTTATCCGCTTTCGCACATCCCTATACAGCGCTGTGAGGATAACAGATACCAATGTAAATCCCCATTCCATCCAGTTAGATGTTATGTATTCTAATATCATCACTTTTCGCCTCCATCTTCCGTCTGTTGGATTGAGTTTGTTGCAAATGCGATCCCCTGTGCCACATTGTTATACCAATCTGCTTCTTCATCGAATGCATTTTTCTCAAACATTTCCTTGAGAAAATCAATCATCTTGTTGACCTCTTCTCTTGTCATATTTCTCACCTCCTGCTTTATTTGAACGTGGTATTGTTCCATTTGGCGTCAGTATAATAGAATCTCACTACCATATTGTAATTTTGCCTTGTTTCTGCCCTAAGTCGTACTTGTGGATACGTTGCTGTAAAATCTGTGTCTACTATTGTTACGCATGCCCCTGTCCACGTTGAACCCGGCCACGCTTTCACAATCTCTGCCAGAAATACATATTTGTTATACCCTGTACTGGTTAATGCGATCCAGCCCCCTGATGTTATCCCGCTTTCTTCCGGCCACGGGCCTAAATACATGCTGTACGTAATATCTGTAAATTTGATCACTGGTTGGCAGCTGCTATAAACTCCCCCGCTTGTAATCAAATTTGCTGACCCTGATGTCACAGAAGAGGTATATGATTTTTGACATGCGCTTCCGAGTGTATAAGTACATGCAGTAGGAGTACCCGAAGAAATATATACAGGCTTTGTGCTTGATCCAACTGTAGAGGAACCTAATTTCGAGGCAGATGAAGCATTACCAGACAAATTGGCGACAACTGTCGCTGCTGTAACCCCATCCTGCTTCAGAAAACAATATTGTCCGTCTTTATCAAATACAAGCATCCCGGCTATCCGGTTCGCCCAATGAAATCCTATGGATGGTGCATATCCAATAGCACTCTGCGCGTTCCCCACAAGGTTATTTTCCCGGATCTCTAATGCGCAGTAATTGAACCGGTCTTGTGCGGTTGCTGTATATGTTCCATACATATGTGCCTGTCCGGCGATATTGGCACTTCCATCAAAACTCCGGCCGAAAATGGTTCTAGGTGTGTCTAGTTTTGTTGCGCCGCCGGAATCCCTCCACGCCGGATTGCCGGATGCATCCGTTTTCCATACCTTGTTTGCCTGACCATTCCCAGAAGCAACATATCCTTCGCTTGTTGACGTGTTTGCTTTCCATGTTCCGGCCGGGAATGTTATGGTTTTGATGTTTACTCCTGTGATATGCCCATTTGAATCGCTTTTCACACTGTCGATAACTGCAACTGTTTCACCCGGCAATGGCTGACTCGTAGATTCCGTATCCTTTCTTTCTATATTTTGATGTCCCTGATCCTGAAACCCAAGCGCCTCCCTCAACGCTTCCGCTGATATATTATCTTTCATGTCAATTCCTGCTATCGTAAAGGAATCATTTACAAGGCCATTGACCAACGAACCTACATCTATGTCAACGGTTGTGCCGCTCTGTAAAATAAGAGTGATCGTTCCGTTTTCATATTTTGCATTTACTACCATGCTCTCAAGCGGAAGATCCACAGTCTGCCTCATTAATATCTGTCCGTTGCCATTGAGAAGGTCAAGCGTCATAACATATGTGTTTTCATCTATCTTCAATGAAATATTACGTCCTACACCCCCATTGAAGCCATTTAATGCCGAGCTTAAATCTGAAGCAGTTACGTATTTTGCCGGTATTTCTGTTATATAATCACCTTTGGGCTGAAATTTGCTTATCACCCAATCCCTTATTGCTTTCAAATCTGGTATTTTGCTCATGTCTCCGCCCCTCCGTTTAGTATCTCCATTGTTTCCTCGTAACTTAATACCCCTCCGCCATTCGCATCTCCTATCTCATTCAGTGAATATTTATCCGACCTTACATCTCCACCAAATTCTGCATTTCCACTCCAGTCCAGAGTATGAATGTTTTTTCTTTCGCTTGATGACGTTCCACCTCCCACGATATGGGCATACTTACCGGCATGATCTGCTACATTGTATTTCCCTTGCACATGCTGCGCCTGTCCTGCTGCCTCCGTGCCATATCCCTCTGCATGCGCCGCCTCAGCATTCGTATATGCTTTGCATGCGTACCCTTCCACATGAACATTTTTTCCACGTGCCTCTGTTTTTTCGCCCTCGGTGTGGGCATTCTCAGCACCGGGATATATTTTAGTTTGATATCCCTCCGCATGCGCAGGGCCTGTACTTACTCCTATGACTGTTCCTTGTCCTTCAGCGTGTGATGCTCCTCCTCTTGCCTCTGTATCAGCTCCTTCCGCATGCGCACACGCACCGCTTGCATAACATCCTTCGCCCTCAGCATGGGCATAGTTCCCTGATGCCGAGTTGCCTTTTCCGCCTGCAATGAATGCATTTTTTCCAGTTGCATTTCCTGCGTCCGGGCCGATTTTATATGAATACGTTCCCTCTCCAGTATGTCCTTCCTGTACATTTACGTGCTTGTGTACATCCTCCAGATGATCCCCCATGTCCTCCGTCTTTTTGCTTGCCTCTTCCGCCTTCTGGCTTGCCTCTTCTGATTTTTCGATTGCTGTTTCTACTTCTTGGCGGATGTTGTCTGCATTCTGGGATGAGGCATCTGCACTTGTTGTATCAGACGTAAATGTCGCTGTTTCCCCATTCGTAGTAAATTCATCCCTCAGACTGCTTGTCCCGGATAACGTCCGGTTTTGTATGATCGTTGTAATTGTATTTCCATCTTCCGTAACAACAGCGATCCTGTCCCCTGCCTCGATCCAAGGCATTCCAAATGTGCTTACGCTCAATGGTTGATATGTGATCCCTTTTATGCCATCAAACATGCTATAGGATATGTTCGATGGGTCAATGTCTTCTGTGACATATGGCGAATAATAGCAAAAATTATCTTTTACATAATAGGGGTTTGCATAATCCTTTTCCTCTTTTGGCCGGAAAAATGTATTTCCATTCTGATCCTTTATGGACACCTGATCCACCGGTATTAGTACATGATCTTTGTATGTCAGTTCCTCGTACTTTTCAATCGTCTCTTGTACTGTCTGGTTATTTAACCGTCTGGATACCAAATTTCCTTTCCTGTCCAGATACCCCACAACGCCCCACAGCTCGTAGATCTGTCTCATGCAATCCATGCATGTTAAATTGCTTGCCGCCATAGTCTTTCCGATCCACGTTGTATAACTGGTCTGATAACTTCCTGTAAACCCCGCGGACTGGATAGCCAGTTTCAGCAAATTATAATCCTGTATAAATCCATAAAAAGTAAATTCATTTCCGAGAGAAGATACTATCTGACTGAATACCAGTGTATAAGTCCTCTCTCCCCACTCATTACCGATCACAAGATTTACAGCAGTCTTTTTTTCTCCATCTATCATGACCCCCTCGCTACTAGCCAATTCCGCCGGGCTGTGCTGATTGATGATAAACTTCTTTATGTACTGGCAGACAGAAGTCAGCGTACTATCATCTGCAATCTGTGCAAAGTTGAACTTATAATACTGGTCATCCGATGTATCGTGTACCACATCCCCGGTATTATATGTAAATTCCGGGCTTATCACCCAATCTCCTTTGTAGTTGTCTGCATTCGGAAATGCACCATTGTATGCATCTGACATATCTGTCTGAAACTTTGTTCCAAAATCATCGTAGGCTGTCACGTCCCGGTACGATCTGTTTGCCTGCCTTGTCGTACTCTGGATCGTGCCATGAAACAATGCAATATCCTCAAATACGCTTCCGGCACTATCTTTAAAGCCATAGATCACATCAATGACCTGTCCTGCCAGACTGTCCCCAAAAGTCCTCTCTGTGATTCCCTTTGATGCATCTTCCATTGTCTCAACAAGCGTAATCTGAAACTGCGCTCCCTGACATCCTCCCAACCGGAACTCGTCCCCATCCCAAGCAGATTCCTCGATCTTCATGGAATCTTGTTCGATGTTCTGGCCGGTGATCGTCCCTATCCCGGGATTCTCTGGAAACCGTATCTCAAGAAATGGGGTATACTCATCTGAATCATTCTGGCAAAGTTCCTTGAATTTTTCACTTACCTTTATCATGTCTCCGCTCCTTAATATTGAATCAATTCAAACGTTGTCGATTCATAATAAATGATTCCGTTTGCATCCTGCCTCTTCACTGTAAACGATGGATCCGGTATGTAATAGTCCGCTGCTGCCTGATAATTGCAGTCCCACGGATTCCATACCACCGCATGATATTTTCTCTGTGCGGCCATCACTAAACCCTGTTTCATGATCGTATGGATGATATAGTTCATGGCGATTTCCGACAAATCATCCATCGTTGTAAACGAAAACGATGTTTTTTGCTGTGTATAGGTTTTTCTCTGGAGCGCATTGTCACTTGCATTCCTCCATGCATCTTTTTCCGTGATCTGGTTTGGATTCACCGCAATACCACTCTCGGCAAGAAATGAACTCGGCAGTTTCTTATAATTGGACGACGTTCCAAATTTTATAAAATATCCGTCAAATTTTGAGCTTCCATTCTTGACATATCTATCTATGATCCCCATTCACCCAACCTCACTTTCTTCCGCCAAGTTCGCTTTTGCCTGCCTTTTGGATGTGCTGTTTATCCCTCTTTACCACACTTTTATAAACTACATCTCCATCTAATGTGACAGCTAATGTAATGTCTCCTAAGCCTGCTTTGGCTAATGCATTAAACATCGCTTTCTCAATCGTAGCAAGTGGTGCTTCTACATTTGTCCCGCTCTTTTGGTCTCCCAAAACAGCAAGAAACTCTTTGTTCGGCGGAATGACCGTTCCTGTGGCAAGTCTTGGTACTGCATAGCTATTCACACTATAGGCTGCCGCACTTGTTGCAGATGTACTTACAGATGTGTTTGAACTCGCGCCAAAAAATTCTTTTGCGCCTTCCCATGCGCCGCCGAAAAATTCAGAGACTTTTTCAAATGCTCCCTTTATTCCGTCCCACATCTTTTTCCCTAACTCTTTAAACCACTTGGCAGCTCCTGAAAATGCTGATTTGATTTTTTCCCACACGTTGGAGAAAAACTCTCCCGGATTTGAGAAAATACTCTTGATCCCTTCCCATGCGGCACCAAAAACCCGCTTAAACCATCCCTTCACTGCTCCAAACGCTTCCTTGATCCTGCCCCATACACCGGCAAAAAATTCCCCGGGATTTGAAAAGATGCTCTTGATCCCCTCCCATGCGGCACTGAACTTTTCTGAAAACCATGACTTTACCCCAGAAAACACCTCTTTGATCTTTTTCCAAGCGCCCTTAAATGGCTTGATAAACAAATTGATAAGACCTTTTACCCCATCCACAAGCCCCTGTATGATAAAACCACCAAACTCCGCAAATACTGTCGATGGGCTGTTGATCCCGAACAGGTTACAAAAACCATCAATGATCCCCTGAAACAAACCTTTGATCGCTTCCCAAATTCCACTCAGCCCGGATACCAGTCCGTCTATGATATGCTGTCCCAGATTTTTGAAATCTTCGCCGAGTGCCGCAAAATCCAAGCTGAACAGATCAAATACGATATCAAGCAGATCACCAAGTACATCCAATACCGTCCCGAATATATCCGCTACAACTCCAAACACATTCATGATCAGATCACCGAATGTTTTCAAAAACGGAACTGCTTTTCCGATCACCCACTTGTCGATATTGGCCAGAATCGGCCCTACTATTTCCCACACTTTGGCTACGGTTCTTGCCACCTTCCCGATAGCAGTCCCCAATTTCTCAAACAATGGCTTCAAATGGTTCTGATACAACTCATTGAACTTATCTGCCAGATGGTTCATCAATGGAACAATATGCTCCTGTATTGCATCCAGAAGTATCCCAAGAACTTTCGAGGTCGTCTCCCGGATCGATTTTACTGCCGGCTCAATATACTCCTCGTATTTCTCATTCATGGTGTCGAAAAAGTCTGTCACCATGTCTTTTAATGTTCCGGTAAATTTCTCGATCGGTTCAAACAGTTTGAGGAGAGTCTCCTTGATCTTGTCCTTGTTATCAATGATCGGGCCAAGCAAAAGGTTCCGGATACTGTTTCCAATCCTTGCGGATAATTCGTGAACACCCAAAAACGCATTTGTAAAAATGCCAATGATATTGGCTGTGATAGCTTTTGCAATATCACTCCGCAGTACAGTAAGTATATCTGCTACTGCCACAAAAAACTGCCCGGCCAGATCAAAGCTGTCCGCATTTATCGTGAAAATATTTACTAGTTTTTCTTTTATGTATTCCTTATTTTCCTCAAGATACTTTGCGATCCCTCCAGTAAGGTTATCCACAATACTTGCAGCGATCGAGACCATAGAGCCGGCCAGTCTCCCAAAAAATGTTGCGATTGATGTGGCAAGCTTATCCGCCGCCCCGGACACTTTCGGATCTGTAAAGATTTCCTTCAAAGAGTTCCCGATGGAACTGCAATTTTTCTTTATATTCCCGAATACTTTTGTATCTCCAAGTCCTTCCTTGAACCCCTTCTTAAAATTTTTAGCCAGTTTTTTAGAATACTGTACAACCGGCTTTAACAGCTCTTTGATCTTCTTTAATGATTTTTCTATCTTGGAAGTATCTCCGATACTGGTCGGTGTGTATTCCTTTTTCTCGTCTTCGTCGGTATCCTCCTCTTTATCCTCTTTGCGTACATTCAGCTTATCGTAAGAATTTAACTGGTGGTTTGCCTTCTTGGCACTCTTGGATACCTTATCCAATCCCTTCGCCTGTTTATTGTACGCATTGACTGCTGCCTCACTGGATTTTACCGATTTCCCTGTTAACTGTGCGATGAATTTTGCCACATACCCCATCGCTTGGGACAACATCGATATAAAACCACGCAATGCCGGAAGTATCGTCTCCCATATTGGCTGAAATGCAACCTGAAGATTGTACTTTAACTGCGCAAGGCTCTTTGATAACTGAGTATCCTGCGAGATCAATCCGGATATATAGTCGCCAAGCGAAGAAATGATGTTGCCAATGACTTGGAACATGATCATCATCTTAAACATTCCGGCAAGCTTTCCCATCGCCTTTCCGATACTGCTTCCGAAACTTTCCGTATGCTTTTTGGCAGTATTCAGGTTCTTTTTGGCGTGCTGTCCTATTTTATTCAGACCCTTTGCCACGCCATCCTGCTTCGCATCCGCCTCTTCCAGACGCCTCTCATACACATTGACCCTGTCACTCAGTGTCTGTACTTTGTCAGCTGCTTTCTGGTATTCTGAGGATTCCTTCCCCATCGTAAACCCTTTTCCGCTCTTCTCCAGTTCTTCTTTTTCTGACTTGACATACTCGATGTTTTTCGCCAGTGTTTGGAGCTGTGATTCAAGCCCCTGAAAAGCCTTTCCCTTTTTTGCCCCTGTGCTTTCCAGTCTCTCCTTCCGGGTAAGTAATACGTCGTAATCGTGGCGGAGCTTCTGCAGCTGTTTGTCCACCTCTTTATATTCCTGCGTCGGAATCTTTTTTCCGGACAGTTCATCCATTTTTTTCTTCCATGCGTCAAGCTCCCGCTGTGTCTTTTTAATTGTGCTGATCAACGCCATCTGCTTGGAATTGATCTCCCTTACCCCCTCTAAAATGCCATCTGTATTGATCGTTGTGTCGATCGTAATGCTCCCATCATACGCCATATCTTCACCTTCTACTCAAACATCTTATTGATACGATCCATTTCATCCTGCTGCTCTTTGCTGTATTTTTTCTTGAGATTGACTTTTGCCATGTTCTGGCGGTAAAATCGCTTTTCAAATCCATCCAACCGCTTTCCCCGCTTCTTTTTGTCCCGGATGGCGACGATCGTCGCAAACGTCCCCTCTCCGATCTCGCAAAAATACGCAATGAAGCTCCACCAGTGCAAATACTCATCCTGTCTTACTTCATGTCCTGCTACTTTGTTTACCGCAGAAAAAATAATCTGTTCGTCTTGTTCCCAATCAAACAATCGGATACCGGTTCTAGCATTCTCCTCCTCGTCCTCTCCGCAGTCGATAAACCGGTTCATCTCCATAACAGCCTCTTCTATGTTGCTGTCATTGATAAAGTCGATATTTTTATAAAATATGGTCAATGCCACAACCATCTTTTCATTTTCTTTCAGATCTGGATCATTTGATGCGACAAGTATGTTCAGGATATCCCTGTAATCTGTACGTATTTCATGTTCTACACCGTCAATGCACAGAGACACCGGCAGCTCCCCTATCATCGCTGCCCTTTCTTTTTATGATCCTGCGGTGTGTATTTATTTAAATACTTATCCATCCTCTTCTGAGATTCTTCTGTTTCTTTCTTTACAATCTCAGCAATCACCGGCTCAAATGCCTCCAGAAGTCTCTCGATATAAAATTTCCCTTGCGATACCGCCAGACAATGTTGGTTTTTAAATACGGTATCCGAAACTTTATAGTCAAACAAAATATCGATCTGTTCTTTGATCTCTGCATCCAGTTGCAGAAGCTTTTTCTCAATAACCTCTTCATCTTCTTCTGTTTCGGCTGCGGTGTCCCGTACCTCCTCTAATATCTTCTTAATGTTCTCTTCCGCCTTTTCCTCTCTGGCAATGATATTGATGTCGCCGGGATTTATCCTCACAGCCCCAACGTGTTCTCCAAACTGGTTCTTTACCTCTACTTCCACAAAACCATCATCAATCTCAATGGAATAGTTTTTATTTTCCGTAACATCTTTCATGACAAAATCCTCCTTCTGTTTTTTCAAAAAGCGGGGAAATCATATCCCCCGCTTATAACGTCTATATTTCTTCCGCAGTGTCCTCATCATCAGCTTGATCTAGCTCATCATCCGATACCTCGTCTGATCCTGCGCTCATTTCTATAGCCTCTGTCCCGCTGATGCCTCGCACTGCATTAGCTGGGAGAAAACGCCTTTGTCTCTGCGTCCCATGTCCCCGCTGTGCGGTTTCCGTTGTAGTGGATCTCATATGGTATCTGCACCCCGGCAGTATCCCCGCCAATCGACTGTGGAATAATGATTGCATCCTCCCTGTACGCATTAACCACCGTTCCGCTCGCATCAACCAGTATATCTACAACGGTTGTTTCTAACTCGGAACCTGTAGACCTTTCATTTACGATCTTGTTCAGTCTCGTAAACAATGCATCCCCTTCTCTGGCATAATAAGTATCCACACTCGATGTAACTTCAAAGCCTTTTACCGTTGTTGAATTTTCTCCCAAGATATTCTTGACCGTTTCCGAATCCGGATTCAGTTCGATGTTGTACTCCTCCAGATCCTTTCCGATCCGTTCATAATCTGCACCGCCAAAGGAAGCATCAATATAATGCATCAGATACTTCCGTTCAATCTTATCACCTTTCATTTACTCTCCATCCTTTCTGTAAGTCAAATTAAATGTTACGATATAATCGTTGTTTCCGGCATCATCGGCATTGTCCTTGAATGGGACACACTCTGGCGTGATGCGTTCCACTACACGCCCATCCGATATCTTCGGATAGTTTTCACCGCTGCTAAGCCATTCACTCATTTCTTCCAGAAACTCAATTTTATTAAGCTTCTGGCGCCCGGTCTTTGGCGCCGAACGATAGACTATGAAAAACGGTACAAGCCCATGAAAACCTCCTGTGATATCTTTTTGCAGATAAACAGCACCCTGCATCGAGCAAAGAGAGATCCCGGAACCCTGTTTATCAAATTCCTCAAACTCAATGTTCAGCGATCCCCTGCCCGGATATGTGCAGAGTGTCTCGTACAATGCCTTCATGATGCACTTTTGCTCTTTTGTTTCAAGCTGCTCATATTTATTTTTTTCTGACATTTCTCGCCACTCCTTCTATCCATGACTTTTTAAACCGCTTTTTAGCCCGCTCGAACCAGTTGGCACCCGTCGCCGGATCGGAATATGTAAGGGTTTTCCCATTATACTCCTTGGGTTCGTTCTTTTTGGCCCACGGACTCTTGGAATCCACACCAACCATCATTTTTCCATCATACTGGTAATGTGCATATGGCGTGTTCCAGACCACCCGGCCACTTCCGGGTTCGGTAAAACGTCTTGCACTCCCACGCAGTCCACCTGTGCGGATCGGTACAAATGGCTCGCAGTCTGTAATGACCCTGTTGTCTAAATACTTCTGTGCTTCCTGTATGTTCCTGTCAATCCTCGAAGTATCCAGACGAATGTGGATATCTCCCACTTTATTATTGATCTTCATCTGCCGCCTACCTCAAAATGCGGTATCGTATCATACCGGTTTACTGATGTAATGTTGTACACGTCATCATATGATGCCCGCATGTGTTCATAAAATCCTTCCGGATAGTCTGCTTCATCTACTACTGCCAGATCAAACGCACCCTCCACAAAAAAATCATTTTCAGCGATCGTTATGCACTGCGTTTTATCATCATATGCCTGCCATGCCAGTGGTTTTCGGTAATCATATCCGCACACTGTCATATTACCGGAATACGGGATATGCAGACTAGCCTTGTCTGCTGTATCCACTCCTTTGGTGTCTGCAACAATCCCTTTTGCGGTCTGGAGTTCTACCCCATGCAGTACCTTGGGATACCACCTGCACTCTCCAGATTCTTGATCCTCAAAAAAATTGAATACCGTCACTGTATCTACGAACATAATGTTCACCTCATCCCCGCATACAAGAGACAGGTTCCTGTGCGATCCGTGATATTGGACAGATAACCAGCCAGTATGGATCTGTGCCATTTTTCCATCCGTTCCGGATCCTTTATGACGTTTTCGTACACACTCTCCCCGGACGCATATGTAATACTTTCACTCCCTGCTGATTTTGATCTTATAATGCCTGTGGATTCTCCGGTATCAGAAAGAGCCGAAGCCCTTTGATACCGGTCTGTCTCATACAGGTTTTCCGCTATCCTGCATACAGCGGACTGGATCATTTCATCAGAATATCCATCTTCCGGATAAGCTTTTCTGAGGCGGTTGAAGGTGTAGCGGTTGACAACAATCTCCGCCTCCCGCCGCCATTTGTCAAAAACATCTTCCGGAACAGAATCTCCCTTGTATGCCTCCTTATAAAACTCGTATGATGTATACGCCATCATGACCACCTTCTCTACTTGCCCGGATCATCTTCCGGCAAAGCCCCGCCTTCTGCTTCGTCCGTACTTTCATTATCCGGTTGCGCCGGCGCAACCAGTTTTTCTTTTCCGTCACCGGTCTTTTTCTTTCCCTTTCCGGTGTTATTCCCGGTCTTTTTCGGTGGAATAAATCCAATCATTGTACTGCCCATAAAAATCTCCTTTCTGCTACCGTTTAATGCGCCATGTCGTAAGAGAGATAGATTCCGGAACGCTTATTCTCGTAACAATGCCCATAGAGGTTATTGTTACGATACTTAAATACGTTGTCGTCTCCGTCCTGATCCTCGTCTGGCGTAAAATATTTGACATACTGATCCATCGCAGTTACTACAGCGCTTCTTTCCACGCAGAGGAAATTGATATTTCCGGCACCTTCCGTTTTTGCGTAGCCATACTTCTCTTTTCCATCATTTAACGTTATCGCTGTATAGAAACGAGACTGCGGCACATCGATGATCGTTGAAAAACGCTGCAACACCGCTTTTGACTTTGTGGTATCAAGATCTTCTATTTCCCCTTTCAGCGTCGGGGTTATAAAAAGTATCCTGTTTTCCGCCGCAACTTCATCTTCGTCCATCCTGTTCGTGCATTCACGTAATGCTTCTGTAACCTTTACCCCGCCACTGAGCGTTTCGCTTACCTTTGAAATCCCGTCGGCACTGGCGATCTTGGCAAACCTTGCGGCATCTGTCTCCGGTATTACCTTTGTGCGAACGAACTCACTGGAAAGTTTTGCAAACAGAATCCCGAGAGACTCTTCGTCATCCAGACGGTCGATCCGGAGATCCTGTGATCTCTCTTTGTCATATTTGATCGTTTCCCAGTTTAATGTCGTGCTTCCTTTGGTGTAACCATCGTTCCGGTCAAAATCACCAAGCGCATCCATGTCCAGTTTTGCGATTTTTATTTCTCCATGATTTCCTTTCTGTACCGTGTTCGCATCACCATCCAGAATGGAAGTTTTGGCAGCTCCCTGATATACCTGATCCAAAAACGGAAGATATATTTTTGCTAATTCGATATTGTTCATTATTTACTCCCTTCCTCCGGTAAACCCATAGCTTGGCGGATGCTTGCTATTCTTGCAGTATCATCTCCGACACTTGAACTCATTGTATCCGTAAACTTTGGCTTCTCGGACTCTAACTGTTCCTGCTTTTCATCAACAAATGCGGATTTATCCTTTTCCCGGATACTGGCAATCATGTCATTAAGACCGATGATCTTTCCATCCACCATCTTTAAGCCTGCTGCCTTTATTTCTTCCATGACAGATTTTTTTGCATAATCAGAAGAAAATTTTATATCTTTCGTTTCAGCATCCAGTGCATCCGCAAAGTCTCTAGCGTAAAGTTCTTGTTTGTGCGTTTCCTCTAACTCTGCAATCTTGCCCTCATACTCCTTGATCCTGCCGGTTAAATCATTGACGTCCACACCCTCAAAACTTTTTAACGTCTCTTCGGCTCTCTCATATTTCTGCTTATACTCATCCCTGTCACTTTCTGCCGCCTGTACTTTCTTCGCCAGTTCGTTCTTTGTGACATAATTTTCAAGAAGGCTCTTCTGCACCTTTTTCCCCTGATCGTCACTTACTTCAATCCCATTTGCTTTCATGATCTCAATTATGTTCTGCATCCTGCATCCTCCTTAACAATATTTTTTAACTGCGTGTCCACAGTGTTGGATTTAGGCTGATAAACCACAGCCGGGGTAACACATGAGCGGGGAATCGAACCCCGCAACAGTTTCCCGTTTCCACATCATGTCTAAAACTATCTGGTCGAAATAAAAAGAGCCAGTCAGTAATTTCCTAATCTCTCAGGATCTTACTAATTGGCTCTTGGCTCTCGGCTCTGGCTCTAGGTTTATTAAACTTTCACTTTTACATCTTTTACAGTACCCCGGAAAATTTAGGAGAACTGTATCATCTCGTACTCTGAGCATTTTCTTGTATCCACATATCGGACACTCATACCACGATGCTTTCGTGTCATCACCCTCTTTGATGTATGCAAAACTATGTTCTGTTTTTGTTAGCATACCTCTTGGGGTTTTAGATGTCAAGCACTTTTTCTGTTATCTTATAGGATTTATTTATGCTAAAACCGGACAAACATTCGGCAGGCGCACGCTTCTCCTGCATCTCTCGGGTTTCCCCTGTCGGTACCATCGGCGTGTGGATCGTGCGAAATTTTCTACCTCGAATCTTTGTCCGGATAAAGCCTCTATTATTCTACTCATACTGTAACAAGTTCATCGATTTTCATGAACGCTATAAAGAAATAAGTGAGGATTCTTTGGCAGGCGTGGCGTTCCCCTGCATCTCTTTTGACCCATAGGGTGCGTGGCTGCCACGAAATTGACCACCTCAAAGAACCCTCTCTTAATCTACACACATTATAACAAAATTATTCTTTCTTGTAAAGAATCTCTTTGGTTCGCAAATAACGCTCCCATCTTTTTTGGTCTATTTTTAAAAATGTTATGATTGAGTTCTTGTATCCATCTGGCTCCTTAGATGTACACAATCTTAATACTGTCTGGAACCGTTGACCATCATCTATAATTTCCTTTAATATCACTGCTGTATCTGGCTTGTTTGTCTCAATGATATAATCCGGATTGGCAACAATCTCAGAAAAATATTTGGAAAACCTTTCATAATCATTTGGATGACGTTCTTTTATGTGCCTGATCTGCTCATCCGTTATAATCACCTCATCCGTTACAATATCCTCTGTAATGCACTTATATATGTTCCTGTCGATCTTTCCGATTGTATGCACATCAATAACCTCTTTCGTAGTTTCTTCTTTCAGTATATCAGTTTTTGTACGCTTTGCAATACCTTTCCTATATTTTGCGGCGGCTCCCTTTGCAGCTGCTGCCTGATCTTTGTTCCACTGGTAAACTTTCAGCCTTTCCTGCTGTGTTTTCACATTATTATCCGCACTGTATTCTATGTACCGCTTATTCTGTCTCCCAAGTGTATCCGCTTTCCGCTCATACCGTTTTAGCAGCTCCTTGTATGTATCGTTGTCTTGGCATTTATCCAGTGCCGCGCTATATGCAATACATTGCTTTTTACTCTTCCGGATCGCCCGCTCCATCCGTCTCTGCTTCTGGCTGATCTCATAGGCCTTTTTGTTTTCCTCACTATCATACTGGATAAATGGATTTGGATCACCTTTAAAGTGAGGTGCCATATCATGCCGGCAATTATAACCACACAAGCCACGAGGATTGCTTGGATAACCTGTCTCTTCTTTCAGGTTCTTTGCATAGTTATCTGATCCATTTACTTTATATATCTTCCCCTGCCATCCGGCATGGTTTGCGATCTTATCCGTTGGATGCACCCTTGCTCCAAGATGGCTTGACACGATCACATAATCACATCCTAGGATTTCCATATCCTTAATGGAAATTCTCGCTGTTCCTTGATTGATGCCTGTCAATACGGATCGGCGTACGGACGCTTCTAAACTATCCGTATAACCGCTGTCATATGTAACCGACAAGCCTGTTTTGCCAAGCCTGTCGATCAGCTCACAGATCACCTCGGTATTTGATCTCATTCCTGTAGATATTTCAAAATATGCCCGGTCTAACTCTGATATCAGCCTCTTTTGCGACTGATCCGCTGTTGTCTGAGTGAAGTTTCTCAATTCCCCTTTTGTCTGCTCATATGCTCCTTGTAAAATCCTTTGCAGTGGTTGCGACTTTTTTAGAACACTCTGTTCGATTCCGTGCTTTTCATAAATCTCCCTCTCGTTTTCCATCGAAACAAGGCCCGCATCCATAAAGAGACTGGCAAGTTCTTCCTCACTCTTTTCTGTCAGTTCTGCAATTCTGGCAATAATGTCTGCATAATATGTACCACATTCATTTAACAGCCATGTCCTCCATCTCGCAGCGCCCGGCAGCCTGTCATAATCATACAGCTCTGCTGCCATGATACGCTCGGCAATATCCCGGATCGCCCAATCCTCAAGGTCTTCCCACAGCTTCACAACCGGCTCTGCTATATTCATGAGGTAATCCTCTGTCAGCATATCTTACTCCTCTTCAAACAAATTCCTGTCCTTTTTCTCGTTTTCTGCTTTCGCCTCTTCTACTACCTGTTTGGCCTCCACCTCACTCATTCCCTCAAATTCCACATAGTATTTCCACAATGGATATTTCCCCTGCTGTACATACTGCCAGTGCCGGGATCTGTCCTCCTCATAGGAATACGTAAGATCGCCAAATGAATAAGTGACCTCATATTCTCCCAATGGTGCCAGATTGTAAAGATCTGCGTATACATTTACAGCATACAAAAGCTGATCAATCGCATCCCTGAGAGTATCCCGTATCTCTTTGATGGTTTCAATCGTCTCCGTGTTGCTGCTTTCAACCTCTGTTGCTGTCATCATGGATGTCTTTCCGTCAAAGGTGTACTGACCTTGGCTAAACCCGCATTTTGTACTAATGAGAGACAGGATCGAGTTAAGGTCTGATATCCTCTTATCTGTCAGCAAAGTGCTTGTGTGTTCGTGGATGGTGCTTCCGGGTTCCGACCCCATATCCAGACTTTTGATAAATCTTGGGAGATTTGTTTTATGCCTTTCCGCAAACTGTATAGCTTCCGGCGGCACAAATGTCATGTGCTTGCTATCCTCTACTTCCCCGCTCTTTCTGCTCCATGCAATATCCAGATCTTTAAGCTCTTTTAGCGCTCCGGCAAATACCGCCACACCAAGAGGGCTTTCCTCCTCGATGATATTGTTCCCCGGATAACGGAAATAAGAATATAATGGCTTTTTGATGTTCTCTATCCCTGTTTCCGGCTCGATCCCATCCCATTTTGTAAGTCCAAGGTCAATTTCCCTCCCTAATGATGTTCTTGTCGATGATACGAACGCTTTGTTCGTTATTCGATAAATATCCCCCTCAAAGCGGTGATATTCAAATCGTCTATAATATCTCTTGTTCTCATTGTACCAATCAACAAAAATACATCCTGTTATATCTCCGTTGGAATTTTTGTCCGTTACAAAGAAATTGTCTGCCTTTATATAATCGATACAATTCGCCGGATTGTCAGACCCATTTGGTTTAAACATGATCCCGCCAAGGCGGCATCCATCTTCTACTTTATTCCTCAGCACTTTCTTTAACTCATTTACGACAGACTGTGTATATTTCCCTCTGCTGCCTGTTGCGCTGATATCAATATCCAGACATACTTTCTTTGCAATATCCTTAGATATGAATGCTGCAAAATTGATCGTGTCTATGTCATCGCCTGTATCCTTCCACGGAGGCTCTCCTGATGTGATGTCCCTCCACTCCTTTATTGCCGATTCCATCCTGTCTGTCATGCAGATATTTACATCAAATATCTTCTTTGCATCTGTACGAAACATATTATTGATTACTCCTTTCAGCCATTTGATAATTCCCATGTTATATTATCCACCTCAACTCTCTCCGTATTACGGTATAGATCAGATACCGGATCAGATCCATGTGGTGATCGTTCTCTTTTATCACAGCATCCTCCTTTGCATCATCATCCCAACAGTACGCTTCAAACTCATTCAAAGTATACGTACAGCTTTCATGTATCTTCAAAATACCGTAATTGATATATTTTGTGACCTCCTGAATGCCATTCAGCACATCGTTGACAGCACCCGTCACTAAATACTTCCCATATTTTTTGATGGTTTCTATAAACCCTGCTGCCGATGGATCCACTATCACACGCTCTATATCCAACTCGCCGGCGGCCTGATCCATAAGTTTGTAATACGCCTCATTGTCTAAGCGCTTTCCTGTGTCCTTTCCGCTGTAATGAACCTCCCGGATCATTGTGAGGGTCGTACCATCAAACTGGAATATACCAACTGCAAACGGATTTACAGTACCATAATCCACGGATATATAGTATCTGTCTTCTTTCCCGCTCTCTATAGTTCCCTTCACTACGTTTTTATCCCTCTGGAACATGCTGTATACGAGGCCTTCCGCAAGCGCCCATTTACCGAGTATATATCTTTTATAAAATACACTCCCTGCATATTCCTTACACAAACTGTTGACAAAATCTTCAGGTAGAAACGGATTATCAAATATCGTATATCTTTGACAATAGATATCTGCATCGCTATCTAAAAACTTTTTGAGCCAGTGTCCCGGTGATTGCGGGTTTAATGCACCATCAAAGCAGCTATACGGTTTGTCCAGTCTGGACTTAAGCAGTTCAAATACCTCCTCATTCCAGTCTGCCACCTCATCCCCATAACAGTACTTGACGGAGCTTCCCCTGATCTTCGATACCTGACTTACCTTTTCCGCTCCCAGACAATAGCACTTTTCCCCGAACAAATAACAGATGTTCTTTGAATTGATCTCTCCAACCAGTTTATCTCCCCAGATCTGGCGCATTGGCTCGAGAATATTACGCTCTATCGTCGATTTTGTAACCCCAAGTATCAATACAAGCCCCGGTTTTCCTGCCCGCGCTCTTATCCGTTTAGGAATCACAAAATAATCCATGTATGTCTTTCCGCTTCTAGTAGCACCGGTTTTTATGTTCCATCTGTGATCCGCATGGTCAAAAAACTCTCTCTGCTTTTGGCTAAATGGCACTATATCACCCCGCCAATCTCTTTTAGCACCTCATCCAAACGCTCGATAGCAGCCGAATTATCAACCTCCTGTCTGTCCCTCCATATATCCGGTTTCCTGTTTTTCAACCAGAATATCCCGGCAGTCGTATCCGGCGCTACTTCCTTTATCTTCCGCTCCACTAATACCTGTTTTGTCTTTGGAAATCGTTCCCTGACAAGCATCAATTCATCATCCGCAGCTTCCGGATGTTCCAGTTTATAACGGTTCATGTATTCCTCTAGCTTTTCATAATATTCTGACTGCTCCATAGGAACACTGGCATATTTATCTTCATTGTACCGATATCCCAATGCTCTTCGGAGAAGCGCATTCTCTACTTGGCGGTCTACTACATCTTTTCCCCTTTTTAGGGTGTCCGATATGTCCGGATACTTCTTTTTCCATTCATTGAGCGTGGAGCGTGAAATACCGATCTTCTCAGCGATCTGCTCGTCCGTCAGCCCATCCCTCGCTAAACCCTCAAGTTTGATCAATCCCTCTGTAGATATCCAGTATTCGTACTTTCCTTTTGCCATCTTTCCCACCACCATTCTAAAAAAAGAGCCCATATCTACTCACATTGAATAAATATAGGCTCTTGGCTCTTCTTGTTTATTGCTGTTATTACTAATTTACCTCATGCATGCATTTTTTTCAACTATTTCTTTTTATTTTTATCTCCCTGCTCTCCTTTAGCTGCTGATAATCAAAGCACTCATTATAGCTTTCGTTTACTCGGCATAAGGCAAAGTTTTTATACAGCTTCAGGATCCTTGCAGACACCATCCGTCCTTCTGCTTCACTTCCCTGATTCTTGTTCGGCGGTCTCACCTGTACCCGAAACTGCTGCCCTATGAAAAATATTCTTTTCTCTGGTTTCATTTCTGTTCCTCCTTTTCTTTATTGTTTCCTCTCCTATTTTTTTGAATTTTTAGGCTATTTTCTATCTGTGTTGATTTCTACCCTAAAATCATATTGATACGAACAGACAAATCTTTAATCGTAACAAGTAAATCCTCAGCTTTTTCATTGAGCATCACTCCAGAATATGAACTTTGGGGAATCAATTTCCATTTTTCTAATTTTGAAACCGCGCAGATTTCCTCTGTAATCAATTCATACACTTCTGGCTTTAAATATACTCCCTTTTCTTGTGAAATCAATCGAAGAACCTTAATGACGCCACTAGGGTAAAAATACATCATACATGAATCTATACCATAATCAAAACCATACTCTTTTTTAAACTCGTCATTGTTACATTTCCAACCCCAGCCATTATAATCAAGTCCGGGTATGATTTGTTCCCAATTTCGAGGCTTGTGACTTTCAATGTCAAATCCCGTTATTTCTGTAAAATCTCGCCATAGCATAATATATTTTCCCCTAAACTTTTTAATAAACCACGGTAATTTAGGCTCTGACTCATGCCGCAAGATAATATCTTGCATTTCATGAAAACGATTAATATACTTAGCAGTAAATACAGTTCCCTTTGTACCGATCAATTTGTGGGCAATAAACTCACATCCTTTTTTAGTAATGTGATAACAAGGACGCATTTCACCTTTGGTATCTTTATAAGTGCTTTCACGAAAAAAATCAACCACTGCAAGATTGCATTCGTTAAATTGTTTTATATATCTTCGCAAATCTCTTAATAACATTGCATGATCTTTTTCTACCATTTCAGCCACTTCACGACTGTCTAACGTCTGCTCCATTGTTTGCAAATTCTTCATAATCATATCACCTTTCCAACTTGAATATCCACAAATGGAATGGTATACTAAATATACATCCTTTGTGGATGTGCCTAAGCACTCGTTTGTACCTTGTCCAGAGGGAACGGGTGCTTTTTAATTGTTACTGTTTATTTCTTCGTAGACCTTTTCAATGCCTCTCCTGATTACTTCAGCTTTGCTCAACCCTGTCATTTGACAGCACAATTCTAATTTGTGCAACTCATCATCCGACATTCTAATCCTATACTGATTTCCTCTGGAGTTTTCTTTTGGCGGTCTACCTGTCCGTGGAGACATAAAAACAGATCACCTCCTATTTATTGGATATCCTACAAGTCATTATATCATGGATATCCAATAAGTCAAGAAGAATTTGCAACAATTTTCATAAAAATTTTTCGCTATTTAATTTTCGATATATTTTGTCCGCCCTCCTTTTGCAAATCATGGTGTATACATTTCGCTTTTCCACCCGCATTTTGTGCATTCATAGTTTGCACACTGGCTCTCGCCATTCACTGCTTTCTCGTACA
>JAMPFC010000053.1 GCA_023664685.1 Roseburia sp.
ATAATGGGGATTTGTATTGGCGGGGAAGTGCGGCAAATCCGGTCGACTTAAGCGGAGTGGAAAAGCTGCTTAGAGCGAAAGGGAAATAACTAATAAGATAACGCTGAATTATTCTGGATACGGATTCAGAGTATAGTAAAAGATAAAAAAGATATCCCAAAGTCCGTTCGTGGCGGAGGGGTATCTTTTTTTGATTTGCCAAAATAGAGGGCAAAGGAGAGCGAAACAAAACCAGATCGGTAGTGACAAAACAGCAAGAAGGGAGTATACTTAGGATAAGCTTGGTCATTTTGTTAGGATAAAGAACTTGAGGGAGAATTATATGAAAAAAATCATATTATGTAGCGTGCTTTTTCTTGTGTTTATGATAGAAACATCTTGAGGGGGAGTGTTTGAAAACGCAACAGGTAGAGCGGCATCTGGAGGAGCAGTATCTGGAAACTCAGTGTTCCAAGGTTCGGTGTCTGGAGGGTCAGTGTCCAGAGATAAGGCAATAATAAAGGATGGGGAGGATATATCGAGATGCCGAATGCAGAAAAAATGATAAAGGAAGTAATGGACGAAGACGATGAAATAATGGAGTTTCAAACATTTACTGGCTCGCGCGGATCATTTTTTTGCTTTGCAATAATTGTGCATGAAAACAAAAGAAAGTTATTAGTGATCAAGCACAAGGATAATGTGAATTATCTCATTGCAAATAATGAAAATGCAGTAATGCAGGAAGATGAGGGTGGTGTTTATGGAGATCCTTATGATGGCATCAGTATAGAAGATGGTAAATTGATAATGCATTATTATGGGGGCAGTGCATCGTGGCGATGGATAAGAGAATTATATTTTGATATTGGAGATGAAGATATAATGTTATCAAAGTATGCATTTTATTATTTCAGTGCTAATGTTGATAATCAAGAGGATATACTAAAAAGTGAGGGAGGTCATATAAAAGAGTTGGATTTTATCAGGGGTGTTAAGATTGATAAAAAAAATAACAACAATAAAGTAGAATCGAAGACAGAAAAGATGAAAAAATATGTTTTTAATATCATGGATTTTAACATCAGCAATTTTATTGGAAAATTTGATTGGGAAGAGTGATTTCAAAGAGAGAAGAGGAAGATATGTGAAGCGTGCGTATATTTATTGGTTTATAAGTGGTGTTTGGATTTTTGACAGGAGGGCATGGAGATGAGAAGAAAAGCTGCGATTGGAGGAATTATTGTTCTTTTATTGGTAGTATTTATTTTTAATGTAAAAATATCGGAAGCGGCGGATACTTATTTCATAGATGAATGGGGGAAGCTACAGGTGGTTGTGGGATGCGATTTTACGTTACAGGTAAAAGGCAAGGCTGAAAATCCGATATGGCAGTCATCTGATGAGGAAATCGTGACGGTGAATGAAAGCGGTGAAGCTACTCCGGTAGAAGTAGGGAGTGCAAAAATTACAGCACAGATGGGAAATAAGAAATATGACATTCTGATTGAAGTATTTGAGAGTGATAAGAATAGAGTGGGCAAAAAGATCGGAGCAGAACAACCGAAAGCCCCCATCTACAGTGTTCCTCTTGGGGGCGTATCAATATCAGGCAAGACATGGGGAAAAAAGAATGTCAGGATGGAAGTGGTTCGCGTTTCTCCAAATGGGATAAAGCTAAAATTTACAAATAAAGGGAACAAGTATTATACATACACAGAGGTTTTCCGATTAAAAAAATGGGAGAATGGGAAATGGAGAAAGGTGAAGTTTAAAGAGCGGGCAGCTTTTTCAAAGGGACTTAACGTATTAAAGATTAGCGGTAGCGATATCAAAAGAGTGAAGTGGAGACAGTATTTTGATGATTCCCTTGCAAAAGGGAAGTATAAGATCGGATGGCAGACTATGGGTGGAAAGGTTTTTAAGAGTGTGGTTTTTAGGATTGAATAATTATGTGGTTGAGGAGGTTTGTTATGAAAAAATTTGCGAAGAAAACAGTTGTATCTTTATTGATGATCTGTGTGCTGTGTCTGAATCTCTGCTCATGTGGAACAAACGATGCATCCACGGAGCAGGCAGAGGAGACAGCCATGCCGCAGACCGATGCGTTCAAGGAGAAAGAGGTATCTCTTGAGGCAAAAGAGGAAAGTGAAAGCAGTCTTCCTTTTAAGGCGGCAGATCACTATGAATGCGTCAGGACGGATACCACGATCCACGATTCCGGACTTGTCTATACCGAGGTCGTAGATGATATGATCTATGTCTTTATTCAACAGTATGATACGGAAAAAAATCGTGGTTATTATGAGTACTGTACATACGATATGTTGGAGGAAGAGTGGACAGAACCGGAAGTGTGTTCATGGAGTGAAAATCTGTCTAAGCTTGGGACTGGACAACAACAGTTTCACCGTGACTCAGACGGAAGTTGGTATTGCAGTGTGCATGCGGATCTGGAGACAGAGAGGGATTACCTTTGCAAGTTAAACAATGATGGGAGTGTTGAGAAGGTCGTGCTTCCGGAGGAAGCGTGGGCAGAGGAGAAGGATGGGCGGATACTGAATTATGACTTTATCGGTGATGGGAAGGTTATGATCCTGTTGGTAAAACCCGGGGATGCATACAGTCCGGATGTTGTCTATAAAACCTGCTTGATGAACATAAGGACGAAGGAATATGAACTTGTGGAAATATCAAAGGATATAGATATTCCGTTTGTGATCGGAGATGAGTTTTTTTGCACATCTTACACGGAAGAATCCTGTGGGTTTGCTGTCTGGAAAAAGGGCAGTGAGCAGCCGGTCAGGGAGATGAAGTGTGAATTTTTTTTGACGGACTCTGAGCGCAGTACTCCCTTTTTCAAATTCCCGCAGTCCTGTCAGGATGAGGGGGACAACCTGTATATTATGTATGATGATGGGATTTATGGCGGATATTATAAAGATAAAAAATTAAAGACGATTTTGAATGAAAATATGGCGCCATTTATGGAATTAAGCGATAATGGGGATAATAAGGCTCCTATGATTTCAAGTTTTTGCCGGGGGACGGATACCAAATATGCCGATTTTTATGCGTTGATCGCAAACGGAGATATGTCTGCCGCACATTTGGAATTTGACTATGAACTGGCGCATATCCGGGCTGCCAGAGAGTGAGACTGCCGGGATGGCATGTGGTCCCAGACCGGGCATTTACTAGACTGATGGCGGGTAACGGAGGGCGGAACGGATTCATATAATAAGATAACGAGATGTTTGGAGATACGAAAGCTGCTTTTGCTAAGCAGCTTTCTGTTATAAACGGATGATGGATGAGTGTTATGTGATGTGTGGGATCATGCTGCCCTTTTTTGGTACGTCGCTCGGTGCGGCAGTTGTCTTATTTCTAAGAAAAGCCATGAGTGAGAAAGTGTCGACAGTACTTATGGGCTTTACTTCGGGGATCATGATGGCAGCGGCGGTGTGGTCGCTTCTGCTTCCCTCGATTGATATGTCGGGACATATGGGGAGATTTTCCTTTTTTCCTGCGGCGGCCGGATTTTTGCTGGGAATCCTTTTCTTGTTGCTGCTTGACCGGCTTATTCCACATTTACATGCAAAGACAAACCACAGGGAGGGGCCGAAGGGACACTTAAAAAAGATCACGATGATGGTGCTTGCAGTCACTCTGCACAACATTCCCGAGGGGATGGCTGTGGGGGTGGCTTTTTCTGATTGTTTGTCGGAGATGGGGACGGTGACGCTTGCGGGAGCTTTTTTGCTTTCGTTTGGCATCGCATTGCAAAATATTCCGGAGGGAGCTATTATTTCCATGCCATTACGGGAGGCCGGAAAGGGGCGCCTGCAGTCCTTTGGCTTTGGGATTTTGTCCGGGGTGGTGGAACCGGTGGGGGCAGTCCTTACGATGCTTCTGACCAAACAGATCCAGAGCATGCTGGCATATCTGCTCGCATTTGCCGCCGGGGCGATGGTATATGTAATCGTGGAGGAACTTGTGCCGGAGTCATCGGGCGGAGAAAATTCCGATATGGGAACGGTCGGCTTTGCGGCGGGATTTATGATCATGATGGTTATGGATGTAGCGTTTGGTGGATAAAAGAATATGATTTTCGGAAAAAAAGTTCTTTTTTGCCTGTCCTTTCATACACTTAATTAGAATCATGTATTGGAGGAGGGCGTTTTGGAATATATACGAAAAATCATATATTTAAACGAGTATGACCGTGGTTCCTGCGGCGTAAGTGCCGGTTTTGCAAAGATATCCAAAAAAAAGACAAGACTGAAAATAGAAATAAATTTTTCACTGGAAGGAACATTCCGGGAAGAAAAAATATATCTTCTGGACAGGGACGATCATACGGTAAATAAGGTCTTTTTTGGGACAATACCGTCAGATGATAAGAAAATCTCGATATCGAGGGAGGGGGATGAAACAGCGGACATAAAAGGTGAAGTGATCGGGATCATGATCGGCGGCGAACACCATATATTATGTGCCGGGACGACAGATGCGGATGTTGATGTTACGGATTTTATCCGGCAGGAGACCGTTGCGGAAGAACCGGAAACCGAAGAGACTACAGGAGTAGAAGCGACCAAAACTACTCCAACGGAAAAAGAAGAGACAGAGATAAAAGCAGCCGAAGATGCCTCAACTGAAAGAGAGGAGACAGAGGAAGAGCCAGAGGTAAAAGCAGTCGAAACTGCGCCCGACGACGAAGAAGAAGAAATCATCCAAGTAGAGATAGAGGAGGAACACGATGAGGCGTATGAATACCGCAAAATATTCCGGACGCACCCCAATATGTATCCATTTGAGGATGATGAAATCGAGGAAAGTGTGCAGATTTCACCGGCGGATCTTTCGGATTTTCCACAGCGCTTCTGGCATCTCGCGAGCAACTCATTTCTGCTTGAGGGGTATTATAAGTACCGCCATTTGATCTTTGTGAGGGCAGATGGGAAATTATATCTGGGGATACCCGGCCAGTATCATCGGCGTGACAAATTTCTTGCGGATATGTTTGGGTTTACAAAATTTAAAAGCATCTACAATAGAGCGGTAAAACTCGGGGATTTCGGTTATTGGCTGATGGAGATCGATGTCATGCCGGCGGATTCGGAATGACAGGCTTGCTGATCGAGGTTCCGGATGCCAGATCGAGGATGAAAACAAAAGATCACAGGGCGAAACAGAAAGTTTGTGGTTTCGCCCTGTTTCTACGATAAGGTTCAGAGAATGGAATATTTTTCGATCCAGTATCCTGTCTGCAGAAGATAAGCTAGCATCTGCGGCCCCGCCATCAGTTGTCCGTACCACGGTTTTCCATAATCGCTTGGTGTGTTTAAAAAATGCTGCAGTTTTTTGGGATCAACGATATCTTTCAGAGGAGAATTGCTCTGGTTTACCATATCGTTTAATCTGCCGGCGAGCAGGGCTTCATAGGCGGGATCATAAGTTTTGGGGTAGGGACTTTTTTTTCGGTACAGTACGGAATCCGGAAGAAGTCCCTTTCCTGCCTCCTGCAAAAGACTTTTTGTCTTGCCATGATGGCATTTCATATCCCACGGAATATTGTAGACATATTCCAGAATGCGGTAGTCAGCAAACGGAACTCTTGCCTCAAGCCCCGAATACATACTTGTGCGATCCATCCGGTTTAAAAGTGTCATCATAAACCAACGGATGTTTAACCATGCGATTTCCCGGCGTCTTGCCTCTGGCGGGCTGTCGTCCGGACAGCGGGGAGTCTGCTCTAATGTAGAGCGGTAAGCCTGTAGGGAATATTCCTCCATATCGAGGGAGTGGATGAAATCATCACGCAGAAGGGCTTTTCTGGCGCTCATATCCCACGACCAAGGGAACGTGTTCTTATTCCACAGCTCTTCCTTGTGAAACCACGGATATCCGCCAAAAATTTCATCGGCACATTCACCGGTAAGAGCCACCTGATTTGTCTGCGCCACCAATTCGCAAAAGTACAGCATGGAGGATTCCACGTCCGCCATACAAGGGAAATCCCTTGCATCAACCGCTTTATACAGATAATCAGCCTGTGTCTGGTTATCGCACTCCAAAAAGGTATGATGGCTGCCGATGTGTTCTGCCATCTGCTGTGCAAAGGGGCGGTCTAAGGAGGACTGAAACGCATTTGCCTTAAAATTTTTATGATTATCTTTAAAATCAAACGAAAAGGTATTTAAGACAAGCCCCTGTTTACGAAGTTTTTTCTGACAGACCGCAGAGACCAGTGAGCTGTCCAGACCGCCAGATAAAAAACTGCAGATCGGAATGTCGGATACCATCTGTCTGCCGATGCTGTCATCAATGAGAAAACGTACTTTCTCCACCGTATCTTTGTAGGAGTCGGTATGTGGTTTTCCCTCAAGTTTCCAGAAAAAGTGTTTGTGGCATGCATAGCGGGGGGCGGCTGTTGTTTGCGTGAAGCGAAGATACTGTCCGGGCAGGACTTCGTGCATATCCTTAAAGCCCCCACTCCCCGGCGTCCTTGCCGGGCCGAGGGAAAAGATTTCGTTCCAACATGCGGCGTCTGCCGCCGGGCGGATGCCATAGGCAAACAGTGCTTTTGGCTCAGAGCCGAATACGATGGTGTCATGGTCGGCTTGAAAAAATAATGGCTTTACGCCAAGAGGATCGCGAACCAAAAATAATTCATTCAACGTATGATCATAAATGGCAAAGGCAAAGATACCATTCAGCCGGGAAAAAATTTCTGTTCCGATGGCGAGATATCCGTTCAGGATGACTTCGGTATCTCCTGTCGTCTGCCATCTGAGTGGGTAAGGCGAAAGCATGCTCTTAAGCTCGTTGGTGTTATAGATTTCACCGTTGTAGGCGATTGTTGCTGTCCGCCCCCGGTATGTGCATGTCATAGGCTGCCGCCCGCCCTGAATATCACGGATGGACAATCTCGTGTGGGCGAGACCGCTATGGCTAAATAGGACGGTCTGCTCATCGTTTGGCCCCCTGTGGCGCAGGCTCTCTTTCATTCGGGTCAGTTTTTGATACCACTTATTTTCCTCTTTGTCACCGCCGAAGGAAGGGGATAAAAAATCATAGTTGTTTTGATAAAAACCGGCAATACCGCACATGTTCAACCTCCGTTTCTGCAGGGGCTTTGTATGACTGGCTGAAGCTGCCGGCCTTTTAGCGCCTGCTCAATGGTGTCAGTCAGAAATTCAATATGTGCGATCATGGAATTTGGTTTTGATTTATAATTGTCCTGCCCAAAAGGAATGAAGTATATATTTTTTGTATTTAAAAGGATTCCGATGTTTTTTAGGTTCATTCCCAGCGCATCGTTTGTCGAGAGGGCGACGACGAGCGGCCGGTTGTTTCTGAGATGTGCTTTTGCTGCCATGAGGACAGGGGTATCGGAAATACCATTAGCAAGTTTGGAAAGGGTGTTGCCGGTACACGGAGCGATGACCAGTATATCAAAAAGCGCATTCGGGCCGATCGGCTCGGCGTCCGGGATCGTGGTGATCGGTTTTTTGCCGGTGATCTCTTCTGCCCGTTTCAAAAAATCATCGCATTTGCCAAAGCGGCTGTCCGTAGTGGAGGCGTGGTCGGAAAAGATCGGGTACAGGTCGGCGCCTGTCTCTGCCAGTCTCTTTAGTTCTGTGAAAACTTTTTCGTAGGTACAATAGGAGCCGGTGATCGCCACTCCGATGTTTTTATTTGATAAATCAACAGACATATTTCGTTTCCTTTCTAAATAAAATAATTACAGGTTAAAATGCCGGCAGATTTCTTTTGCAATGAGGATACCTGCCGTCTTTGGTGCATATTTCCCGGGGATACCCGGACAGGAGATGACGCGTTCCGCAAAGGGAAGAGGCGGGTGCAGAGTGACAGAAGCGATATTAAATACAGCACAATCCTCCGGAAAACTTCTCCATGTGTTGTCATGAAAAGGATTGGCGGGGGCGGTGTTGATCAGCGTATTGATCTGGTGGACAGGGTGATATTTGTCGTGTAATTCTTTTGACGTAACAATCTTATAATGCTTTGATTTAGCGGATTTTAGAGCGGATGGATCTGTATCATAAATGTATATTTCATCTGTAAATATGTTTAAAATATCCGCTATTTCACGACCACATTTTCCATATCCTGTGATCAGGGTATTAAAGTCACTGATGGAAAAAGAAGTCCGGGAGAGAAGAGAGATCAGGAGTCCCTCGGCGGTAAGGCGGGCATTTTTTTCGGCTAGCTCTTCCGACCCCAGAACGTCGTAATATTTTATGTTGTGAACGGTGCAGTAGTGCATTACTTCTCTGGGAAGGTTCCCGCCCACGATGATATGGGACGGATTCAGCATACCAAGAAAGCTGTCGAGACGTACAGAAGGATTCAGGCTTGTGTTTAGAAAAAATTTGTCTTTTGCGAAGGGAATGCCGCAGATGACATAACCGGAGTCGCATATATCCGCATAGGAGGAGCATAATCTGCCTCCTTTTTTTTCCATATAACTGGATATATGTTCCATTCGTTCATCTACGGGAAGAATAGAGATGGATGGCTGCATAAGACCGCTCCTCAAACAGTACTTATGAACATTATATGTAACAGGTTTTTTGAGTGTGAAAATCTTGACAGGAGCAGGAAAAACCAGTATACTTACTTTGTGTGAATATACTCGCATGTTATATATGTTAAGATTTCCGTGCAGCCGGGGAGATAGCGGTGCCCTGTACCTGCAATCCGCTATAGCAGGGGTGTTGTCTTGCCGAGGGTCTTTTGCTAGAGAGCTGCCCTTTATAAGTGGCGTTGACATCCGGGTCTTACGCAACAGGAACTTGTGAACCGTGTCAGGTCAGGAATGAAGCAGCACTAAGCAAAACTTTCTGTGTGTCGTGAGGGTGCCTAGATCGAGTTAACTGTAGAGGTAACGTCTTTAAAAATGGATTCAAAGCGGGACGCACGGATTATTTATCTTCTGCATGAAAAAGTAAAGAGGGAATAAAATGACGAATAAAGCTCAGGTCACATTGAACAATATGAACTCAATAAGCAGCGGGACTGTTTTGTATGAAAAGGGCGATCCCGTGGACTCCATCGGCCTGCTTGTGAAAGGAAGAGTGGAAGCGGTTGCAGATGGTGCATGTACGATTTTGGCATCGGGGAATTTTCTTGGTGTATGTGATGTGGACAGAGGCACCCATCAGTTTACATATACAACGAAAGATGATTCCGTTATTTTTGTGTTGCCGGTAAAAGGATTGGAGAGTATTCAGAATTTATTGAAGGTAAAGCCAGAGTATTGTGGTCTTCTGGTTACTTCTTTAAATTTTTTTATTATGGAATTGAACAAGCGCTTGGCGCAGTTGAGGCAGGAGAGTACGCTGCTGTCGGATTTTCTGCATGAAAAATTTGAACTGTGTGAGGAGATGGGAAAGAGTAATGACATCCGTCTGGAGGTTGTGGATACGGTAGACCGCATCAAGCGGTATTCGATGGAGGACTCCGGACTGTCTGAGAAACTCGATTATTACCTGAACAGCGGGGAGCTTCCGATCGATGCCCAGAAAAAATATTTTGGCGGAAGCAGTTATATCGCCATGTTCCACTATCAGGAGCAGTGCGAGGTTATTTATTCGCTGATCCAAGGATGCGATTTTTACGGAAAAAATCTGTTTAAATATTTCCGAAGCCTTATTATGGATGAGGACAGCCTATTTAATACGATCAGTAAGCTTGCGATCGCCATGACGGAGAAGGGGAGCCGGAACTCGATCGTCGACAGGGCGGTGGATGAGATCGTGGAGAAGATCAATGAAACAGAGACTTTCCTGACGGAAAAAGCGGGTATGGATATCACGTTAGACAGAGAGCGCATGGAAAAATTGTATTTTGCGCTTTTGTCAGGGGATACGATGGCGGAAGAAGAACGTGAAGAACTGGATACGCCGGGCATCGAGTACCTGTATGATTCGTTAGAGCAGATCACAGAATATGCGCCGGTACATTTGAAGGTAAAGAGCGAATTTAAAGAGAATATCGAGAAATTTATTTCGCTTACGGATAAATTCGATAAAGCGCCGGAGGTGACTGCGCTTAGGAAGCAGATCACAAATGGATTTTTCGAGATTTACGAGGCAATCATATTCCGCAGCTTTGAGGATAAGGATATTCCTCTGGCGGTAAAACTTTTTCTGGATTTCGGCTATGTCAGTGAAAAGCTGCTGACCGAAGAGGAGCTTAAGACACTCCTTTCGCTGCGGCCGAAGAAGTACAGCGATGGGGACGGATGCCATATGTATACGATGCGCCGGTGGCTGAAAGCGGTGTATGATGGTGTGAAGACCACGTCTAAGAACGAATACGATCTTGATTATGAGCAGCATCTGCGTGAACTTGTAAAGGAAAAGAAACTGGAGAAGAAAGAGGTTGCCAGAGAACTTGCCGACAAAGATAAACGGACGCGCTTTGAGTGCCAGAATATGTTCCGTTATGCCGACCGGGTGGTCAGCGGAAATATCAGTGCCTTTGTGCCAGTACTCTGCTCGGACGGTATTTTCAACAGCATTACAAATTCTTACGTCACAGAGGAGAAGATCAACCTTGCAGTAAATAAAATAGAAGAGATCGATTATTCTGTCTTTTACAAAGACAGGCTTGTTTCGTATGAGAAACTGGATGTGTCCAAGACGACGGTCATTGACCGGATTCCGCCGGACGTCATAGTATTTCCAATATATGGTAAAAACTGTATCATGTGGCAGGATATCGCCGGAAAGAGAAGAAGCACGAAGGGCAGGATCTTTATGCCGATTCTTCTGGAGAAAGAAATGGATACGGAGATGCTCCGTGTTCTTGCCGCATTCCGTTGGGAAAAATGCCGCACCGACATGGGAAGCAGATGGAACGATTTCCGTTACCCGTCGCTTACGAGCGAGTATTCCGATTATCTGCAGTTCTATCGAAAAAATCCAGAACTCACCCAAGAGAGGAAGACGAAAATCAGAGCCCAGCTGCAGCAGTGCAACAACCGGCATAAAGATGTGTTCACGAGGGATTATATAGACTGGATCCAGAAGGAATCCAGAGGGGCGATGAAACTGAGCCGCGTGGCAAGGAATATCATGTTTACATATTGTCCGCTTTCAAGTGAAGTATATAAGGCGATCGAGGGACAGACGATCTATGCCGAGGCGGCGAAAAAGTTTATACGGGAAAATCATGCAGCGGTAAAAAATGTAGAGATGGTCATACACAAATTCCAAAGAGAAGGAATGGACATTCCGGAAGAATTACAAGATACGCTTAAGTATTTGAAAGGCTGAGCCAGAGTGAGGTTATTATGGGGAGATATGATACGGCAGTAAGATGCGGCCAGATAAAGGGTCTGATCGAAGAGAACCAGTATTTAAAAGCGATGGAAGAGATTGAGAGCATGGATTTTGAAAAAATTCCTTCCATCGCAGATTTATATTCATTTGCAGATATTTTTTTGCGGGCAGAGAAGATGGATGTGGCAAAGGATCTGTATTATGCTGCCTATCGCAGAACTGCGTCAAGACCGGCGTTGTACCGGCTTTTGATGTTGATGATACGGATGGGGGATGTCGAGGAGGCGAAAGATCTCTATCTGACGTATGAGATCGTGGCAGGCGTTACGCTTGACACGTACGAACTCCGCTACCGTCTGGCAAAAGCAGAGGGCGAGCCGGGAACGAAGCTGATTGAGATATTAGAGCAGTTAAAAGAGGATGAATACACGGAGGAGTGGGGGCTTCAGCTTGCAAAACTGTATGAAATGGAAGGAATGCGGGAAAAGTGTATTCAGGAATGTGAGGATCTTGAGAGATGGTTTGGCACAGGAACGGTAGTGGAAAAGGCAAGAGAGCTGAAAAAGCGGTGCATGAGTCCGTCGTGGGTGAAGCCGGTCGATGCCAAAATACCGGAACCGGAACTCCCGGATCTGGAAGAGAAAATGCCGGCATTTGCACATGGCCCGGTGCATGTCAAGGAAATGGAAGTGAAAGAGCCGGAGGAAGAACCAAAGCCTGAGACTGTTCCAGACGAGCCGAAAGCAGAGAAATTGGAAGTTGAACAACCGATGCCGGAGCCTGAGATTGTTTCAGAAGAGCCGATGGAAGAATCGGAGACTGAGGTCATTCCAGAAGAGTCGGTAGAAGAACCGACGGAAGAACAACCGACAGAAGAACCGGATGCGGACGAGAAGGCTTCTGGCGACGCACAGGAGGGAGAAAAGGACGAGAAAGCAGAAAAGGAAAAACCGGGACTGTTCCACCGCATCGTAGATTATTTCCGGGTTGATCTGGATCAGCTTGATCAAGACAGTGAAGAATTTCCAGAGGAGCTTGACACCTATAAACAGCAGTCCACCGCAGAAATCAATGTAAAGGCGATACTTGCGGAGGGCGTGGATGACATACTGGAAGAGGATGCGGTTTCCCCTGTGGTGAAAGTCAGGGAAGAAACGGATTCCGCACCAGTAGCAGAACCTCTGCCGGAGACGGATTCCGCATCAGCGGCGGAACCCCTGCCAGAGACGATTCCGGCATCCGAAGTGAAAACTTTAGAAGTAGAAAAACCGGCACATAAAGATGCTCCGCTGTCCCTTGAAGCAGAACTTCAGGAGATGCAGGAGAACCGCAAAGTCATAAATTTAGAGGATACGATGAATCTTGAGGAGGTACAGGTAAAGAGCCATCCTCTCGGCAATTCATCCTCCGATGAGAATTATGAGGATATTTCAAGAAACGGTTTGTCATACGGGACATTAAAGGGGACGATCAGCAAACTCCAGACGCATGATGGCATTGTTAATTTTGCACTTACAGGAGGGACGGAGGGAATCTCTCTTGTCGTTGCCAAAAGGCTTTTTAAGGAATTGAAAAAAATAAATTATTTTGAAGCGAAAAATATGTTAAAGATCATGTCTGACAAACTGGACGAGGTGGATCTGGAGGAGAGGATCACGGAGTTTATCGGAGGATGCATCTACATTATGGACGCACCGTCCCTGTCGGGCGAGAGCGTGGAAAAACTGAACCGCCTTATGGAGAAATACAGCGGGCAGTTCGTGATCATGTTAGAGGGAAGTTATGACGAGATGGACAGTTTCCTGAGTTTTCATAAGGAATTTGAAAAAAAGATAACATTTAAGGTGAAACTGTGATCATAGAAAGGATGGGCGATCAGATGAAGAAGCAGGAGTGGAAAGCCGGAAATATGCTTTATCCCGTACCGGCAGTGATGGTTAGCTGCGGCAGGGAAAATGAAAAACCGAATATCATCACTGTGGCGTGGACAGGGACGATCTGCTCAGAGCCGGTCATGGTTTCGATTTCTGTGAGGCCGGAGCGTTATTCGTATGAGATCATAAAAGAGACCGGTGAATTTGTGATCAATCTTACGACGAAGGAGCTTACAAGGGCGACAGACTGGTGCGGGGTAAAATCTGGGCGCGAAGTCGACAAGTTTGGCGAGATGGGGCTGACCGCAGCACCGGCAAAGAATCTGAAATATGCCCCGATCATTGCAGAAAGCCCGGTAAATCTTGAGTGCAAGGTAAAAGAACTAAAAGAACTTGGTTCCCATCATATGTTTATTGCCGAGGTCGCAGGCGTGCAGGTGAGTGAAAAATATATGGATCCGAATGGAAAATTTGAGTTGAACAGCACGGAACTTGTGGCATATTCTCATGGCGAGTACTTTGTTCTGGGAGAGAAAATCGGAAAATTTGGATATTCTGTAAAAAAATCATAACAAATTTTTAATAAAAGTAAACAAAATGACATTTTACAAATTGGCTTTATGTGTTATACTATATTAGTGTTGCATGATTTATATGAAATTGGAGAATCGTTATGAAACAATATATTATAAAAGGCGGAGAGCCATTGCGGGGAGAGGTACTGATCGGAGGAGCCAAGAATGCGGCGCTTGGAATCATTGTGGCAGCAATCATGGCAAATGAACCGGTTACGATCGAAAATCTTCCGGAGGTAGATGATGTAAAGGTACTGTTGGATGCGATCGAGGGGATTGGTGCCATCGTAGAGCGGTTTGATGAGCATACAGTCCGGATCAACGGTGCGCTTATCAATGATGTAAATGTAGATGATGATACGATACGTAAGATCAGAGGTTCTTATTATCTCGTCGGTGCGCTTCTCGGAAAATACCGGAAAGCAGTTGTGGCACTCCCCGGGGGATGCCAGATCGGAAGCCGGCCGATCGATCAGCATTTGAAAGGGTTTGAACAGCTAGGGGCAAAGGTCACAATCCACAATGGAAAGATTGATGCCTATGCAGAGCGGCTTTGCGGCAGCCATATTTACCTCGACTGCCCGAGTGTCGGCGCTACGATCAATATCATGATGGCGGCGTGTATGGCAGAGGGAAAGACGATCATCGAAAACCCGGCGAAGGAGCCGCATATCGTAGATGTGGCAAACTTTTTGAACAGTATGGGTGCGAATATCAAGGGAGCAGGAACCGATACGATCCGTATCCGGGGCGTCGAGAGCCTGCATGGAAGTGAGTATTCGATCATCCCCGACCAGATTGAGGCCGGAACATATATGATCGCGGCAGCAGCGACTGGCGGAGATGTGTATATCCGCAATGTCATCCCCAAGCATCTCGAGGCGATTTCAGCCAAACTGATCGAGATTGGCGCCAAAGTAGAGGAGTATGACGACTGTGTCCGGGTCTATTCGGAAAAACGGCTTGGGTATGCCAATGTTAAAACGATGCCGTATCCGGGATTTCCGACAGATATGCAGCCGCAGATGACGACGCTGCTTGCACTTTCCAATGGCGTCAGCATCGTTACGGAGACGATCTTTGAGACACGTCTCAAATACATCAGTGAACTGCGGCGAATGGGAGCCAACATAAATGTCGAAGGAAATGTGGCGATCATAACTGGAGTGGAAGGATTTACCGGTGCTACGGTGAGCGCCCCGGATCTGAGAGCCGGCGCCGCACTTGTGATCGCAGGTCTTGTGGCGGAAGGATTTACGACCGTTGAACAGATCCAGTATATTGAGCGGGGATATGAAAAATTTGAGGAGAAATTAAAAGATCTGGGAGGAATCATCGAAAAAGTTGATGCCGATGATGAGCGGGCGCAGAGAAAATTTAAGCTTAAGGTGGGATAAGCCATTTTCTGTTTGTGCCTGAATGGTTTGGGATCAGAATGATATAAATGGACGTCCATTCAAAGAGTGGGCGTTCTGTAGCATCAAAGGAAAAAATTGGGAACGAAACGAACGGAGGTAAAAATGGACGGTAGGATACAGGAGATACTGAATGAGGTGGCAAAGGCGATCCGGGGAAAGGATGAGGCGATCAGCCTTGTGCTTACAGCGATTCTTGCCAAAGGACATATTCTTATTGAAGATATTCCGGGCGTGGGAAAGACGACGCTAGCGGTTGCTTTTTCCCGGGCGATGGAACTTACAGAGAGGCGGCTGCAGTTTACGCCGGATGTGCTTCCGAGTGATGTCGTAGGATTTAATATGCTTGATGCCGATGGCGAGATGCAGTATAAGCCGGGGGCGATCTTATGTAATCTTCTTCTGGCGGATGAGATCAACCGTACATCGACCAAAACCCAGTCGGCGCTTCTTGAAGTGATGGAGGAAGGGCAGGTTACGGTGGATGGCGTCACGAGACAGCTTCCGAATCCGTTTGTAGTCGTTGCGACACAGAACCCGGTTGGATCTGCCGGTACGCAGATGCTTCCGGAATCGCAGCTTGACCGGTTTATGATCCGTATTTCTATGGGATATCCTACGATGGAGGAGGAAATGCGTCTGATCAAAGAGCGTCAGGAGGCAAATCCCATTGACTATATCCGGGAGATCATCACAAAGCGCGAACTTCTGGAGATGCAGGAGCAGGTGCGTTCGGTAGAGGTGGAAGATAAAGTGCTGAAATATCTCTCAAAGATCATAGATGCCACGAGAAATCATTCGATGCTTTCCCTCGGAGTGAGTCCGCGCGGTACGCTGGCGTTTGTCGACATGGCAAAGGGACATGCATATATGCAGGGAAGAGGTTATGTACTGCCAGAGGATGTGAAGAAGGTTTCCAAAGCAGTTCTCGCACACCGTCTTCTTTTAAATGGAAAGGCGCGTATGAGCCATGCGACAGCAGAAGATATCGTCGAGGAGATTGTCGGGAAAATACAGGCACCAAAGATATAAGAGCGGTTGGAAATGTACAGATGACAGGAGGGTGCCCGCATGACATTTGGGACAATCATCTACTTATTCATATTGCTTTCTGCGCTTCTCATATCGGTTATTTGTCTGGAGTACGGTACAGTGGCCGTTATGGGGGCCTTTATTATTGTGCCGGTTTTTATGTTAGTATTTTTGATCACAATGCGAATGCACACGAGGGTAGAGGCAGGGTGCAAGAATCCGGTGGCAGAGATGGATTCGATGGAGCGTCCGGCAAGGGCTACGATTTCACTAGAGGTAGAAAATACCGGCAGATGGCTTCCGGTCTCCAAAGGGATCGCATGGGTAAAATATGAGAATTTCTTTTCGGGGGAGAAGGGAAGGATGAAAGTCCGTTTTTCTGTGGATACCGGAAAGAAGAGGGGAAGGCGGATTCCGGTGGTGATGCATCACTGCGGAAATGTTTCGGTCAAGGTAGAGAAGGTAAAAATATATGACTATCTTAATCTATTTGCTACGACGATCGGGAAGGATTTTGATACGCAGGATATTCTTGTCATGCCGCCGCTCAAGGAAATCTATCTTGGCGACAACAGATGGTACAATGAGACCAATGAGGACAGCGACCGGTTTTCCCTTTACAAAAAGGGGGACGATCCCTCAGAGGTTTTTGATATAAGGGATTTTAAAGATGGAGACCGCATCCAGCAGATTCATTGGAAGTTAAGCAGTAAGGCCGACCACTATATGGTAAAGGACGGAAGCCTGCCGCTTGCCAAGGCGATCCATATTTTTGTAGATCTTTGTGTGGCGGACAGCCATGCGGCGGATCTTCTCGTACAGGGAATCTATTCCGTCTCTATGGTATTGATGGCGCAGGGAGTTCCACAGCACTATATTTGGTATGACAGCCTGAATGATATCGTTCAGGAGCATCTGATCGAGCAGGAGGAAGAGCTGTTCTGGATGTTTGAGGATTTGTTCAAGTGCAAGACGACGGATGCGCCGGATGAACTGATCGAGGCTTATATCGAGTGGGAAGAGGGAAGACCGAAAGAGGCCGGGCTTTATCTTACAGTGGCAGATCATGATGGTTCAGATTTTGATGGGCTTGAAGTAGGTGAACTTCAAGTTATGGATCTGCGGGAAGAATAGGGGGTGTCCCATGAAGAACAATAAATTAGCGAATTTCATATTGGAAATCAGCCAAGTATTTCTGGTGTTTCTTGGCGTGTATTCGGCTCTGATGTGTGCGGTGCTAAGCCTTTCTTTGCCGGTGAACCGTCTGGCGGCGACGCTTGTTCTTCTTGGAGGAGCCTTTTTGTTTTATGGTCTGTTTACGGTGCTTGAGACATTTCATAACGGAAAGCTATATGGGATACTCGGAATAAGCGTATTCTACCTGCTTGTGTATATAAGGCTTAGGACGGTCATAAATAAAGGAGTTGTAACGATCGTCAATACGTACTTGAAGGAGTTCATGAACTATGCCCAGACGAACTTCTCTCTTTTGCCAAACAGCAGTTTTGCGCAGGAGACCGCAGGCGTGGGGTATTGTGTGACATTAGTTATCGTTTTGATCGGGGTCTATCTGACTGCGATCATCAGCTGCTGTTTTTACCGAAAGAGACGCTCGATGGTTTATATCGCAGCAACGGTGTTTTTTTTCTTTGTACCGGTGACGGTGGGGAAGATCGGATACTTTTCCAATGTATCAGCCTATATTTTTACGTCTATGGCGGTGGTGGGTACGAGATTTCTCCGTGCGGACACGACGGATAAAAGGATGCGCCAGAAGCTTTCTCTGGTGTTGGCGTGTGTCGGGGTGATCGCAGGAACGTTAAGCTATTTATTTATCTCACCGGAGCGTTACAACAATAACAAGAATCAGATCGTAGAGGTGAAAAATTCCGCACTGGCGCTCGTGTCATGGGACAAGGAGGACATGCTCACATGGTTTCGGGAATATTTTAACGGTGATATGCTGGAGTATGGGCATGTGGGAAAGAAAAACAGTGTAGTCCGTACCGGAAAGACGATGTTCAAGATAAGCGGAAATTTTGACACGAACCACGGGCTTTACCTGAAAGGGTATACCGGAGCGGTTTATTCGGATGGCCGCTGGCGTCAAGTCAAGGATGACGAGGGGCAGTATGCCAAAGAGCGGGATGAGCTTGCGAAGGCGGGGCTTTCTGTGGATAACTGGCATGTAACACTCCGCAACCAGATCGGGGACAGCCAGACGACAGGAAATGATAAATTGTGGATATCGGGAAAACTGACGATCCGCAACCTTGCATTTGGTTACGGAAATTATATTCAGCCTTATTATCCGACGACTGCATTTTCTTCCGTAGGCGGCAGGATGGAGGCGGATGTTCCGGGGATACAGTATGAGGTGGAATATTTCCCTTATCTTTATACGGAATTGAAAAATGGTCTGGCAGCAAATTCATATAATCTGGCGGGAAATGAATATTGGACGGGCAGCGAGGAGAACCGGAAGCGCCTTTCTGATTTTGTAAAAAAGTATTATCTTGATGTGCCGGAGGAGACGACAGGTGTAGTAGAGAATTATAAGGCATATCTAAATTCAAGGGATGGGCTTCTGGATAAGTTTGAAAAAGGGGAAGTTTCTGTCTGGCAGGTGGTCGAGGAGACCCGTAATTATATCATGATGGATACGAAATATACGCTGTCTCCGGGAAAGACGCCGAAGGATAAAGATGTGGTGGCATATTTTCTGGAGGAAAATAAAAAGGGGTACTGCGGGCATTACGCCACAGCGGCAGCAGTGCTTTTAAAAAGCGTGGGGATTCCGACGAGGTACGCAGAGGGGGTCTATATAAGCAGGGAAAAACTGGCGGATCTGAATGGCTCGCTGAAAGAAATGAAGATCACGGATAAAGAAATCCATGCATGGGTGGAGGTCTATCAGGAAAATTATGGTTTTGTGCCGGTTGAGGTCACTCCCGGAATCGGCGAGGATGAGGCCGATCAGTCGCCGGTTACGGAAGAGGACGGAAACGGAGAAGGAAAGCAGGGCGGACAAGATGGCGGGGACGCTCAGGATGAGGCGGCGCTACAGACTCCGACTCCGCCGCCGGAAGAGGATATGGAGTTTGAGAATATTGAAACAGAGGATTATAACAGAGAGACGGAGGAAGAAGAGGAGACAGTTAGTGATGGGGCTGTGTCAGCAGAGGATGACAATAGCCAAAAGGATGAAGGCCATCTGGCATGGTGGAAGATCGTGTTGTGGTGTATCGCCGCTCTTGCCGCATTGATATTGGCAGTAGAGGGACAGCGCCGGGTGCGGATGCTCCTGTTTAAGAATAATCTGAAAAAGAGAAATTATAAGCGGCAGATTTTGTTATGTTACCGTCATTTAGAGCGGGCATTAAATCAAGAGGGCGTCCGCTACAAGGGACAGAGTGTGGCAGAATATGCAGAGGATATCGCAAAAGCGTATGGTATAAAATACGAGGAAGTTTATGAATTTGTTGCGATGGTATTTTGTGCAAGCTTTAGCAGAGAGCAGTTTGATAAGGGGCAGATGATCGGTTTCCGAAGTACGTACCGGCTGATCCGGAGCCGGATCTATGCACGTCTGAAAGGTTTCAAGAAATTGTATTACATGTATATACTTGCTTTCTAGGCTAGCCTTGCCGGCATGATGGTATAGCGCATAACGAAAAGAAGCTGTAAACCGGCGGTAAGGACACATTTGCATGTGGGAAATTGTGTTCTGCCGGACTACAGCTTCTTTTAATTTGTGGGTTCATTTAAAGCCCTTAATCAATACGATGTTTGAGGATGATTTCTTCAAAACGCCTGTTAGAAGCTTCCATCTCCTCTTCGGATTCAAGAATTTCAATTTCAGCGTTTTCCTGATCCAATTCTTCTAATAGATCAAAAAGGTCATCATCCGTAAAAAATGTTTCCATGTGCCCTCCTTGATGTCTATTTTTTATAAATCAAGTTTAGCACAAATGGAATCAAGAAACAAGTACTTTATCGCACGGAAATCAATTTTGAACGACGACTGTTCTTATTTGTGCAACAGCAGGAATATTTTCCGCTTCGGCCCCGCTTTCGCTAGATAAACACGTAGCGGTGCTAAGGCTGCAAGGT